>NZ_JBSFMT010000056.1:0-73784 GCF_053599695.1 Streptomyces sp. NPDC000878
TGGAGTCATTTCTCACCTACAAAATCAGGTCCCCCAGGCGCCGGGTGGAGTCAGAACTGACCTACAAGTGGAGTCCACCGTCACCTACGAAGCCACTTGGTACTCCCCGCCGACGCGAGGGTGAACCGCGCAGGTCTCCCGCAAGCAGAGCGGCAAGCAGGTGCTCCTCGCCGACGCGGGGGTGAACCGCCGTTCTCGACGAGCACGCCCACCACCTCGCCGTACTCCCCGCCGACGCGGGGGTGAACCGGACACGTCTAGCGCGGGCTGCTACAACAACAAGTGGTCCTCGCCGACCTGGGGTGAACCGCCCGGCGAAGAAGGAAAGGCCGTGTAGCTCATGTGGTCTCCGCCGATGAGGGGGTGAACCGGCGTTCGGCATCGGGCTGAAGGGGATCGGCGTGTGGTCCCCGCCGACGCAGGGGTGAACCGGTGACCTCGGTCTCCGACAGGTCGCCGACGTCGTGCTCCCCGCCGACGCGGGGGTGAACCGCGGGCCGGACTCACCATCGAAGACGTAGCCAAGTGGTTCCCGCCGACCCGGGGGGAAACCGGTGGTCAGTCGGCGGCCGTCCTCGATGGTGTGGCCCCTGCCGACGCGGGGGTGAACCGTAGTTCGGACATCAATCAGTAGGCTCTAGGGAGTGGTCCCCGCCGACGCGGGGGTGAACCAGTGGAGGGACCCGCCGGATTTGCCTCGTTGGAGTCCTCCCCGCCGATGCGGGGGTGAACCGCACTGTCTCGTGCGCAGCAGGTCTTCGCCTCGGTGCTCCTCGCCGACGCGGGGGTGAACCGGTGGTCATGTCCTCTGCCCACCACGGGGCTCCGTGGTCCCCGCCGACGCGGGGGTGAACCAGCGGGACTGAGTAGCGTCCCCCGCACGGCTCCCGTGGTCCCCGCTGACGCGGGGGTGAACCGGCAGCAGTGATCCGGTCGAGGTTGCGTCGTGCGTTGTCCCCGCTGTCGCGGGGGTGAATCGAACATCCTCAGCGACGAACCGCGCCTCAAGACGTGGTCCCCGCCGACGCGGGGGTGAACCGACCATCAGCATTCAGCGGGCATGGAGGCGCCAGTGGTCCCTGCCCACGCGGGGGTGAACCGACGATCAAGTCCAAGTCCGCGGCCCCACAGCAGTGCTCTCTGCCGACGCGAGGGTGAACCGTCGAACTCGGGGGCGCGGGTGGCCACCCGTACGCGGTCCCCGCCGACGCGGGGGTGAATCGCCAGCCTCAGCCCATGACTGGAAGCGATCTGAGTGCTTCCCGCCGACGCGGGAGTGAACCGTACCGGGTCCGTCTCGCGGGTGCGCTCCGGGTGTGCTCCTCGCCGATGCGGGGGTGAACCGAGGCCACCCTCGGTCGTCACCCACCCGAGGCAGTGCTCCCCGCCGACGCGGGGGTGAGCCGGTGTCCTTCGAACTGGTCCAGCGTACGAGGACGTGGTCCCCTCCGACGCGGGGGTGAACCGTACTCGTACACCTGGAAAGGCAGGTAGTTGAGGTGATGCCCGCCGACGAGGGGGTGAACCGGCAGCAGTGATCCGGTCGAGGTCGCGTCGTGCGTTGTCCCCGCTGTTGCGGGGGTGAACCTCTCTTGCACACCGTGCCGTGAGGACCGGTCGGGTGTTCTCCGCCGATGCGGGAGTGAACCGTACCCGCAGAACGCGAAGGCAGCTTCTACCTGGTGGTCCCCGCCGCTGTGGGGGTGAACCGGCGCTCGCCGGACAGACGCCGCGAGAGATGACGTGCTCCCCGGCGACGCGTGGGTGAACCGGCGTACGCGTTCGTGCAGGCCGCCCTCGGAGAGTGCTCCCCGCCGACGCGGGGGTGAGCCGACGCAGGGCGAACTCGCGCTGTACCCGCCGGAGTGCTCCCCGCCGACGGGGGGTGAACCGATCACCAATTGGCCGACCCTGAGACATGGCTCGTGCTCCCCGCAGATGCGGGGGTGAACCGGTGGGTCCCCCGGTCATCTCAGGGTCACCTGGTGCTCCCTGCCGACGCAGGGGCGAGCAGCGTTCGCGCGCCGCCAACTTGCCAGACACCTGGTCCCCGCCGACGCGAGGGTGGCTCGGAGTGGCTGGTCCTCGCTGTGACATTGCGGCCGTGATCCTTGCCGACGCGGGGGTGAACCACCCATGGGCAGGTTCGCCATGATGCTGGCGGTGTGGTCCCTGCCGACGCAGGGGTGAGCCGTCCTTGCTGTACGGGAGCGGGTAGACCCCGTAGTGTTCCCCGCCGACCCGGGGTGACCCGGCGATCCTCGTGTTCCTGGACGCGGTCAGCTTGTGCTGCCCGCTGACGGTGGGGATGAACCGTCGTCGGGTAGCAGCTGGACGCGCACCAGTCCGTGGTCCCCGTGTAGGCGGACGGACCTCAGGTCCCGCAGAAGTAGGTAGCGGCGCCACGGTTCACGCCCTCAATGGTGGGACGGACCCCTGCGGTCGATCGGCGGTGCGTCATGAGAAGCCGTTGTCTTTCCGGATGTGGTCGTTGAGTTTCCGCTGATCAGGCATGGTGTGGGCATTGCTGCGGGAGAGTTCGGGCGTCTGGTTCGGTCTCGGTGATGCGGAGTTGAGCGTGACGTCGGTGATGACGCTGGTGGAGGAGCGCGAAGCGGCTGCCCGGGTGCGGGCGGAGGAGCTTCGGGTGGAGGCGGAGCGGGTTCTTGCCGAACTCGCCGAGGCGGAGGCGTTGTTGGAGCGTCGCGTGATCGCCACGGCCGAGCTCGCCGAGACCTTGGCCGGCCGCGACGCGATGCTGGAGGAAGGGGCCGCCCCGGTGGTCGAGGCGACGGCTGCGGCGATGGCCCCGGTCGCGGGGTCGGTCGTTCCGCGCTGGTATGCGGGGGCGACGGTTTTGGCGCTGTCGGCGGACTACCGGCGGATTGTGGAGCTGGTGGAGGCCGAGCCGGGCGCCGGTGAGGGCATCTCGGCGAAGGAGTTGGCCGGGCGGCTGGGGCTTGCGGCGGTGCCGGCGAAGACCGAGGGAGCGCGTTCGAAGGCGAGGCGGCTGGCCGAGCGGGGCTGGGTGACCGCGTTGCCGTCGGGCCGGTTCACGCCGCGCGAGCCCACCGTGCCTGCCCGGGCCGGGGCCGAGATGCCGTCCGGGCGAGGCGGCGGCTCATGAGCATGGCCATCGAGAAGCAGACGAACGTCTCGCTGGAGGCGGGCAGCGTCTCGAAGTCCCGCACCAGACGCCGCGATCGCATCAGCCACCCCAGAGTCCGCTCCACGCACCACCGTCTGGGCAGCACCACAAAGCCGCTCATGTCGTCACTGCGCTTGACGATCTCCAGGGTGAGCTGGAGTTTCTCCCTGGCCCAGGTGACCAGGCGGCCGGAGTAGCCGCCGTCCGTCCAGATGAGGGTGATCTTGCGGAACTTCGCCCGGAGCCGGGGCAGCATCACGCGGGCGGCCTGGCGGTCGGTGACGTCGGCGGCGGTCACCAGGACCATCAGCAGCAGCCCGATGCTGTCCGTGATGACGTGCCGGCCCCTGCCGTTGATCTTCTTGCCGCCGTCATAGCCGCGTGAGGCAGCGGGCACCGACGCCGCACCCTTGACCGACTGCGAGTCGATGATCGCCGCGGTCGGTTCCACGTTTCGCCCTTCGGCCCGACGGACCCGTCCGCGCAGGCGGTCGTGGAACTCGCGGGCCAGTCCCTTGTCGCGCCACCTGCGAAAGAACGCATACACCCGGTCCCACGCCGGAAAGTCGGCGGGCATCGCCCTCCACTTGACCGCGTTGTCCGTGACATAACGGACCGCGTCCAACATCTGCCGGTGGCAGTAGCCCTCCGGCTGTCCGCCCCGCCCTTCGAGCCAGGCTGGGACCGGCATCGCGTCGCGCACCACCTGCCACTCGGCGTCCGTCATATCGGAGGGGTACTGCCGCATCCGGTCGGGGCGGTCGGCCGCGTTCCCGAACCGGTGAGCGAGGCAATCGCACGCCGACACGCGCGAGTTGGACGGGAACAACGTCGTCACGCAAGACTGGGACAACAGGGCCTCCTGGTGCACGAGTTGGCTTCGCAACCCTCGTGCTGCGCCGGAGGCCCTGCTTTCATGCGCCCGCGCGGCCAAGATCACCCGACCAGGGAACCCGTTCGATCAGGACCGTCCTCATGATCGATAGGAATACGGCTTCTCAGATAGGGAGTTGTGTGGGTCGGTTCATTGCCTTGCTGAGGAATGCGGAGCGCAAGGGGAGCGCGGACGCCTGTGGACGGTGCAACACGGAGTGCGAACAGTGGGACCGTGACACGTACTCTGATCTGGGAAAACGGGATCTGGTACGACCACGGAGCACAACCCGCCACGATCTCTAATCGGGCTCACAATGCGTAGGTCCCGCTACCTTCCGGCGGGTGAGGGAGCAGGCCCCGGGGTGGATCGCGCTCCATGGATTCCAGGGACCATCCCCGCCCTTGCGGGTATCCACCATGAACGCCAGTCGGCGAGAGAGCCAGAGATACTCCCCGCACTCGCGGGGGATAGTTCCTCGACGGGTTTGACGTCGGCATCGGGCGGTATGTCTTCAATCGGTCCGGGATCGGCCGAGACTCTGCGAGCCAACGACAGCAGTTGGTTGGGGCAGATGGTGATCGCAGTAGTCGGCGCTGAGTCGAGGGACGAGCGGAGTTGAGGCTCGTCTAACAACTATTTTGGCAGCTACATGTCCGAGGGTTCTTCGATGCCTCGAACGATACCGCGCAGTTCCTTCTCCACCTCGTAGCGGTTGAGGCGCTTGGAGCGTGCGAATTGAGTGACTGCGGCCTGTACCTTGCACGCCGCTTCGAACCACATCCGCCGCTGCCGTTCGCGTTCTTCGTTGCCGTTCAGCTGCTGCAGCTTTCGGTGCTCGTTGTTGGCGACCTGTTGGAGCTCGATTAGTGAGTCAAGGAGTCTTGCTCCGCCGTCTAATCCGGGCTGCTGGAAACGCTCCGCTTCTGAAGGTGCGGTTGAGCGGAATGCGCGATCGCTCCCAGCTTCGATGGCTGGCGCCGCGGGTTGGGCGGGCAGTAGCGAGAGCGGCACAGCATCCTGGTCGGCTTGCGATGTCGACTGACTCTGCGGATTCGCCGAGAGATCGGGGCGGCAGGTAGGCCGGTTGCGGCTGGCTCTGGTCGGAGTGATGTCGTCTTCCCTGGCCGGGGGAAGCTGGGTGGCGTCGCTGAGCAGATCGTTGTAGCGCTCCTGATCTGCGTTGGTGACCCAGAAGCGGTGGAGCTTGGTGGCGGTGCGGAACTGGATCGGCACGATTGTGCCGGCGGCGGTCTGGCGGACCAGGTCGTCGAAGAGGACGTCCTTGGGCGTCGGTGTGGCGTGGGCTTCGCCGCAGCGGCGTACGCCATGGGGGCAGGGGTGGACGGCGTGGACATCACAGCGCCAGAAGTCCAGTTTGCGGAAGCCGGAGATGACGCGGAGGTCGCCGGTCTTGGCGATGACGTAGGCGGGGAGGTTGTTGCTGCGGGTCCAGTGGGTGTCGTGTCGCTGGGCGTAGTCGGAGCGGTCGGTGTGCCAGGCGGGAGTGATCCCGTTTTTCTCTGCCTTGGCTGCGCGGGCGCGGACACCGCGAAGTCCATCGCTGCCAACTGAGGAGAGTTGGACTTCCCAGCCTATGCGGCGTCCGTCGGCGCCTTCGACGAGAGTGTCGGTCTGTATCCAGCTACGACCCACGCGGGTGCGCACTTCGCTGTCGCTGTGGAAGCCGCCATCTTCAGCGGCGCGCAGGATCCGCTCCTGGTAGGCCTTGTGCTCATCACTCATCGGAACGGTGTGGCGGGCTTCGTCTTCACGCCTCTCGTGAACTGCTTCGCGGCGCCCGTTGGCGCGCAAACGCAGGTGCATCCATGCTTCCACGCCTGCGTCCCGGCATACGCCTCCACACTGCAGGTCCCGCTGGTTCACGGGTACGCTTCGTTGCCCGTAGTACCGGTCTGTTCGGTAGATCGTCTCCCACAGTTCAGGAAGTTCCGGATGATCGAGGTCGTCAATGGTCAGGTCGAGCAAGATCTGGAACTTCGTGTGCCAGACGATGTTGGCCACTCAATACCACCTTTTCTTTGTGAAAGACCGTCAGAACTACGGTAGCGACGACCACTGACAACAGGGCATGGAGCAGACTCGGCGCTGGTCGTAAACTGGCCACCCACCAGGCTGGGTATCTGTGGGGTCGCGTATTCGGCTTCCCTGCCAGTGTCTTGGGTGATTGCTGGGGCGCGGTTACTACAGCCCTGGAACCAACTCGATGTCAGTGGCCAGGCTTCGGTGGGAGTGCTCGCTCAAGGAAGTCGAGTCGTGCCTGGCGAGGCAGCCGGCTGTCCAAGCCGAGGGCTGTGCGGATGGAATCGGCGCTGACGTCACGTGGAATGTCCAGTCGACGCTCGGCATCGCCGATGACCTCGCCAATGACGTGGTGAGCGGCTTGAGGATGGTGCCCGATAAGCCAGTCCAACGTCTTCGTGACGGGTGTTGCGATGCCGTAGAAGGACGAATCCTTACTCCCGGTGGCCTTATCCAGTTCCTGGCCGTAGGCGAACTCGTCGAGGATGGCGTGCCGGATGGTGGCGGCCAGGTCGTAGGGATTGATGATGCTGTCGGTGTCGGCGGCGACGCTCCAGGCGAGCTCGTCGGCGACCTCCTGAACTGCGGCTTCGTTGCGGTGGCGCATGGCCCAACGCTTGCGCCAGTCGGGCCGCTCCCACAGGACGCCGAAGAACCGGCGAGCCAATCGCTGACGCAATTCAGCGCTACCCACGGGTAGACCGGTGTCGTCACTGGAGCTGAGTGTGGCAGCGGCGCTCTCGGGCGAACGGTGGCGTTGCTCAGCCCAGTCCTGGGCCACCGGGCGCGCCCAGAGATTACGGCCGTTCACAGTGGCCTGAGGTGGAGGGACGTCACTTTCGCCGCGGGAGATGTACGCGCGCAGAGTGGACGCGGCGATGCCGCCGATCTCGGCCATCTCCGGCACGCCGATGAGCTGATCCGCAGCGAGTTCGGGCGCGGACACGCGCACTACGCACCGGGACAGCGGCAGAGCGTCGTGGGGGCGGCGTGAGGCCCACAAGGCCAGATGGTCGTTCCACTGATCGGGGAGAGGGGCGTCGAAATCGAGGTTGGCCACCTTCAGGATGCGCCCTCCGGCGGGATGGGCGTTGTCGTCCAAGAGGTCTTCGGCAGTGATGGTGGTGGCGGCTTTGACCGGGCGCTGGTCGAAGCGCTCGCTGGCGGCGTCCCAGACCTGTTCGGGCCGATACCAGCTGGTTCCGTCCCACCAGTAACCGCCCTGGCGGAACAGGAGCTGCGGCCCCCACCAATTGCTGTGCCAGGGAGAGGCGTCCTTGTCACGGACTACGAGGACCGTGCGGCCATGCTCGGGATGATGGCGGACGACCCAGGCCAGGTCATGGCGGATCGGATCGGTGGTGAAGGCCAGCCACGCACCGTCCGCGGTTCGGTCCCTGTCCCAGCGGCCCCAAGTGCCGCCCTCTTCATGGCGGCCGATGGCCTCGACAGCGGCAGGATCTTCGATGGGGATGTGTGTGTCGTCCACCATTGGCAGACCGGGTACGGGGTGGTCGGTGTGCAGGCCGTTCCCGACTGGCTGAAGGCGATGCATAGTGCTGTACCCCTTGGATCGAGAGTGCTGTAGATGCTTACAGCACTCTCGATCCCCTAGGTACAGCAGTTTGAAACGTCGGAGGCAAAAATTTCGCGCGGGCCCTTGATCGGAGGCGTCATGGCCGTCGGTCTGACCGTCGTGAGAAAGGTGATGGCGTCGTCGATGGCGCGGAAGCTGGCGGTCCCGAGTGGACGCGTGCCGCGCTCGGGCGAGGCGGCACGGAACACGAACGGGCAGGAAGCGACTCGGGAACACGCTGCCCAGACACCTTGGAAGTCATCGCCGATCCAGGGACAAGCTGGGGACTTTTCAGGGACTTTCTGTCGCGTAAGCAGGGAAGGCCCTGACAGCGCTGAAAGATAAGAACGCGCTGGTCAGGGTCTACTTCCTCAGCATTCGATGATGTTGACCGCGAGGCCCCCGCGCGCCGTCTCCTTGTACTTGACGTACATGTCGACGTCTGAGGCCAGCAGCCTGCTGAGGTGGCGCATTCTGTAGCGAATGAGGGCTTGTTGCCAGACAGGATGGCAAAGTCTCGGGGCTACATGGCTTGCCGTGCTGGCTCACGCTGGTTGTGGGGCGCAGCTGGGCGTGCGGGGTGGGAAGCATTGCTCAGGGCGTGTGCGGACGCTGCGCGCGACGTCGGCACTGGCTGCAATGAATTGCGCAGCTTGCCCGGTGCCACGGGGCAGGATGCACCACGTGCTCCGCTTGTGGAGACCTCATAACTGCGGTTGCGGTCAGCGTGATTCTGGAGGGGGTGAGGGATCTCGCTCGCCGTAGGGGGAGTAGTCCGCCGACGGCTCCCGGTGCGCGTACGAGGGAGCGGAGGTGAATGTGGCGCGAGAGGGGCGAGCTGAGCCCTCCCCGGAGACCTGACCACCTGTCAGTGAAGTCAGCATTGGGTCAGCATCAGTCCGAGCAAAGCTGACTACGGCTGGCGAAACCTGCACTTCGGGGTGGAGCGGCACGAGGGGTGCGAAGGTGATTTGCTCATGCGGTCTGAGTGAACCGGGCGGGGTTGGTTTCGCCGCGCCCGGTGATACGGCTGGCGTGTTGAAAGGGGCCAGTTCAGCGCACTCGACCTCGCGGCTTCAGGGGTGTTGGCGGCAACTCGGGAGCCGGTAGAGGAGCTCCCTCATAACCCTTTACTTCCCCAAACCGCGACCCGCTCGTCCAGTCCTCGCGAGCCTGTTTGATATCGTCCTGAGTGCGCCCGATGAAGTTCCACCACATGATCAGCTCCTCCTCGAACGGCTCGCCCCCGAGGAGCATGACGCTCGCGTCGGACGCGGCCCGCAGCGGGAGTTCGGTCCGGCCGCAGCCGAGGTAGAGCATCGAGCCTGGCAGCACCGGCACCCCGTCGACGTGCACCTCGCCGGACATCGCCAGCACCCCGTACTCGAAGTCGGGCACGAGCGGCAGGCGTACGTCCGCGCCGTCCGCGAGCGTCAGGTCGGCGCCGACGATCGGGGTGTACGTCGTGCCGGGCGAGGCCGCGCCGTCGAGGGCGCCGAGGATCACCGTCGCCGTGACGCCGGGTGCCGTGACCGAGGGCAGGCCGGCGTGGTGTTCGAAGTGCGGGTCGGTGTGGCGGTGGTCGTCCGGGAGGGCGACCCACAGCTGCGCGCCGTGCAGGAAACGCGCGTGGGACTTGGGGCTCTCCTCGGAGTGGCTGATCGCCCGGCCCGAGGTCATGAGGCCCAGTTCGCGCGGCCGGATCGTCTGGAGGCTGCCGGTCGAGTCGCGGTGCAGCACCTCGCCCTCGTGTAGCCAGCTCACCGTCTGCAGGCCCATGTGCGGATGCGGCGGCACCTGCATACCGGGCTCGTCGGCGATGTCGTCCGGCCCGTAGTGGTCGACGAAGGCCCACGCGCCGATCATGCGCCGGCCGAGGTTGGGCAGCAGGCGGCGTACCTCGGTGCCTTCCCCGAGCTTGACGCGCCGGGGGCTCAGCAGTTCACGTACGGGTTCGGCGACGACGAATCCACGCCCGCCACAGACGCTGGGTACGGGCGCGCGGTCAAGGTTGCTCATGGCGCACAACCTAGTGGGGGATCGGGCCTGCCCTCCCTCGCGGAGGCGAGAAAGTCGGAAGGCTTGGTCCCACTTTGGCGTCATCGTTCGTATAGTGAAGAACAATTCACTACGGCGTGAGAGGTCTTTCGATGAGCGCAGCCGAGTTTCCCGAGGTCAGCACGGTGGCGGGCACGGTCCGTGGGCGTCGTGAAGGAGGCCTCTCGGTGTTCCGCGGGATTCCGTTCGCGCAGCCGCCGGTCGGGGAGCTGCGCTTCGCGGCGCCACGGCCTGCCGAGCGCTGGGACGGGGTGCGGGAGGCGTTCGCGTTCGGGCCTCCGCCGCCGCAGGAGATGATGGGCCCCGAGGTCTCGCCCGCCGGGGACGACTGGCTGACCGTCAACGTCTGGACGCCCGACGCGGACCCGGCGGCACGCAGGCCGGTGCTGGTGTGGATCTACGGCGGCGCCTACAAGTTCGGCTCCGCCGACGACCCGAACTACGACGGCGGCCGTCTCTCCCGTGAGGGCGAGACCGTCGTGGTCACCCTCAACTACCGGGTCGGCATCGAGGGGTTCGCCCGGATCGAGGGCGCCCCGGCCAACCGGGGGCTGCTCGACCAGGTCGCAGCCCTGGAGTGGGTGCGCGAGAACGTGACCGCGTTCGGCGGCGACCCCGACCAGGTCACCGTCTTCGGGGAGTCGGCCGGCGCCGGGTCCATCGCCGCGCTGCTCACCATGGAGCGGGCGCGCGGACTGTTCCGGCGGGCGATCCTGCAGAGCGTGCCCGGCACGTACTTCTCGGACGCGCTCGCCGGGGACATCGCCGAGGCGCTCGCCGGTGAACTCGGGCTGCGCCCGACCGTGGACGACCTGTCCGGCGTGGACCCGCGCAAGCTGCCCGAGGCCGGGGCCACCCTCAGCGCCCGGATGCGCGAGTACGTGCCGAGGTGGGGCGCGGTCGCCCTCACTCCGACCCCGTTCTCGCCGGTCGTCGACGGCGAGGTCCTGACGACCACCCCGTTCGAGGCCCTGGCGGGCGGCGCCGCGCGGGACGTGGAGCTGATCCTCGGGCACACCCGGGACGAGTACCGCCTCTTCCTCCTGCTCGGCGGGCTGCTCGGCCGCGTGGACGACCAGCTGGCGGCGACCGTCCTGAGCCTGTTCGGCCCCGGTCCCGACGCCGAACAGGCCTACCGCGCCGCGTTCCCGGACGCCTCGGCGGAGCACCTGTTCGAACTCGTGCAGTCCGACTGGCTCTTCCGGATGCCCGTGATCCACCTCGCGGAGGCACAGGTGACCGCGGGCGGCCGGGCCCACGTCTACGAGCTGACCTGGGCCGCTCCCGCGAACGGCGGTGTCCTGGGCGCCTGTCACGGCCTGGACGTGCCCCTGACCTTCGGCGTCGGCGGCGATGTCACCGGCGGCCTCGGCGGCATGCTGATGGGGCCCGTGCCCCTGCCCGAGGCCGAGGCGCTCTCCGCCCGCATCCGCTCCGCCTGGACCTCCTTCGCCGCCACGGGCGACCCGGGCTGGCCCGCGTACGACACCGAACGGCGCCTCGTCCAGCTCCTCGACACCGAACCGGCCGTCGCCGCCTACCCGGAGGAGGCCTCCCGGCGCCTGTGGCAGCGGCACACGTTCGGCGCGCTGCCCCTGACGGCGGAGTGACGGACCGGCGGTTCCAAAGGGGGCGCTACCGGGCGGCCAGCAGGCGCAGCATCCGGTCGGAGACCGGCGCGGGCAGGGCACGCAGCGTGCGGACCAACGCCGTTGTCTGCCAGGGGAAACAAGCCTGCGCCGGTTCCCGCTCCAGGGCGCGTACGACGTACCGGGCCGCGCGCTCCTGGCTGACCTGGAAGGGCTTGGGCAGGCCGTCCCCGTCGACCCGGTCCGTGCCCACGAAGCCCGGGTGGATCGAGGTGAACCGGATGCGCCTGGGCGCCAGTTCGACGCGCGCGGTGTCGAGGAGGGTGCGCACGGCTGCCTTCGCCGCCGAGTACGGGCCCTGGCGGGGGATGCCCATCAGCCCGGCGAGGGAGTTGGTGTGGGCGATCAGACCTCCGTCGGGCTGCTCGCCCAACTGCCGGATCAGCGGGACCAGATAGTTGACGACGACGTCGTAGTTCAACGCCATGATCCGTGCGACGTCGGCCGTGCCGACCTGGTCCATGGACATGTCCGGTCCCTGGCCCGCGTTGAGCAGCGCGATGTCGACGGAGCCGAACTCCGCGACGGCGGCGGCCACGACCCCGGCCGCCGCCTCCGGGTCCAGGGCGTCGGCGGCGAGGTCCAGGCAGGCGCTGCCGGCCGCCCGTACCTCCTGGGCCACGGCGGCCAGTTCGGGGGCGCGGCGGGCCGTGAGGACGAGCCGGTTGCCCGCCGGGGCGAGCTGCCGGGCCACGGCCGCCCCGATTCCGGAGGAGGCGCCGACGATCAGGACCGTCCGGCCGGTGATGGTCGTCGCGGTCACAGGAAGTGGCGGCCCTCGCCGCGATAGGTGGGCACGGTGTCGACCACCGCGCCGTCGCTGACCAGGTGCAGATCGCCGATCCGCTCGCACAGCTCACCGGCCTTGGCGTGCCGCAGCCACACCCGGTCCCCGATGTCCAGGACGCTCGCGGCCTTGCCCACCAGCGGGGTCTGTACCTCGCCGAAGGACTCGGTGGCGGTGACCCGCAGCCCCGGAGGCCAGGCCAGCGTGGGCAGCCGGTCCTTGCCGAGCGGCCCGGACGCGATCCAGCCACCGCCCAGGAGCGTCGCCACCGAGGAGGAGGGACGGCGTACGACGGGCAGTACGAAGTAGGCCGCCGGGACGGGGCGGAAGGCGCGGTAGAAGTCGAACAGGCCGGGACCGTACAGGCCGGAGCCCGCCGCGAGTTCGGTGACGGAGTCCTCGCGGGTCGTGGTCTCCAGGCTGCCCGTACCGCCGCCGTTGACGAACCGCAGCGGTGTCACGGCCCGTACGGCCGCGACCGCGGCTTCCCTGCGGTGGCTCAGCTCCTCCACGGAGGAACGCTGCATCGCCCGTACGACGGCCCGCTTGAGCGCGTTGCCGGGCACGTTGTCGCCCAGACCGGCGACCTGACCCTCGTACCCCATGATCCCGGTCAGCTCGAAGCCCGGCCGGGACACGACCTCGCGGGCGAACGCCGCCGCCTCCTGCGGGGTGTGTACCGGGGACCGGCGCGGCCCCAGGTGGAGACGGCCGCCCGCCAGGCGCAGGGCCGCGTCCAGTTCCAGGCAGACCTGGATGCGGGTCTCGCGGGGGCCGGTCGCCGCGTCGATCAGGTCAAGGTGCTCGACGCAGTCCACCATCAGGGTGATGCGGGACGCGAGCCGTTCGTCGGCGGCCAGCCGGCGCAGAGCCGTGCGGTCGGCGGTGGGGTAGCCGACGACGATGTCGTCGAACTCCTCGGCCAGCCACAGGGCTTCGGGCAGGGTGAAGCCGAGGATGCCGGCGAATCCCGGGCGGTCCAGGGCCCGCCGCATGAGGGCGCGGGAGCGCAGCGACTTGCTGGCCAGCCGGATCGGCTTGCCGCCCGCCCGGCGTTCCAGATCGAGGGCGTTGGCGTCGAAGGCGTCCAGGTCGATGACGCCGAAGGGCGGTTCGAGGCCGGCGGTCGCCGCCCGCAGCGAGTCGAAATGGCTCTCGGTCGCGGGAGCCGAACCGGCTCTGGGCGCAGTGGTGTTGAGGGTCATCGGTCGGTGTCTCCTTGCTCGGATGCTGCTGTCGGGGCCGGGACGAGACCCGTGCTGCGGCGCTGGGCCATGGCCACCACCTTGGGGATCACGAAGCGCATCAGCCGGGGGAACACACCGGCGGCCCGCTGCACGCGTCCACCGATGGCGGGGTGGACGACTTCGACCGGCTTCTTCTCGATGGCGTCGACGATCACCGAGGCGACCTTCTCGGGGGTGAGCGGCTTCTCGGCGAAGGTGATCACCGCGCTGGGGTCGGCCATCTCCTGCTCCAGCATGGGAGTTCGAGTGCCGGGCGGATGGACGATGCTGAAGGTCACGGGCCCGTCCCGTTCCTCGATGGCCACGCTGTGGTGGAAGGCACGCAGCCCGTGCTTGGTCGCACCGTAGGTGGTGTAGCCGGGCAGCGGCAGGAACGACGTCATGCTGCACACGGTGACGATGTGCCCGTGGCCCTGGGCGCGCATCCGGGCCAGGGCGGCCAGCGTGCCGGTGATCGGACCGAGCAGGTTCACCTCCACCATGTGGCGGTGCCGGTCCGGCGGCAACTGGCGTGCGTAGCCGGTGTGGATGATCCCCGCGTTGTTGACCAGGACGTCCGCCGGGCCGAGTTGATCCGCCACGGCGTCCAACGTCGCCTCCCACGCGGCCTCGTCACGGATGTCCAGCTCGAACGCGCGGGCGCCGGGCCCGAGTTGACCGGCGATCCGGCTCGCTCCGGCCAGGTCGATGTCGGCGAGGGCGACCCGGTGCCCCCGGCGCACTGCCTCGCGCGCGGTCGCCGCACCGATGCCGCTCGCCGCGCCGGTGACCAGGACGACACTCACTGCGGACTCCCGCCATGAGCGACGGCAAGGGCGGGCGGGGCGCCGTCCGTTCGAGGTGCGTGCATGGGAACTCCCGGGAAACGAGGACGAGTTGGCGGGGGGTGCGGTCAGGACGGCAAGGTGTACGCCTCCAGCCGGGACCCGCCCAGCCCCGCCGCGCGCTGCGGGTCGTCGGTCGGTGTGGTGGCCGCGTACAGGGTGGTGCCGTCGGGTCCGGCGACCAGGCAGCTCAGGGTGCGCTGGCTGGTGGCGACCCGGTCGAGGATCTTGCCGCCCGGTCCGACCCGGACACACTCGCCGCGCAGCGCGTTGGCGACCCACGCCGTGCCGTCCCGGCCCGGTGCGATGCCGTCCGGAGCGATGGGAGTCGCGGAGCGGTCGGCGATCGCCGGGTGGTCCAGAAGGGCGGAGACCCGCCGGGTGATCCGGCCCAGTACCCCGGGGTGGTTGAGGGACGTCCACAGGGCGGACGGGATCAGGGGAGCCCAGGGGCACGGCGGGCCCAGCCGGCCGTCGGGCAGTACGGGGAGCGCGGTGAGGCGCATCGCGAGGGTCTCGGCGACCAGGAGGGTGGGTCCGGCGCCCGCGGGCTGTCCGTCGTCCGCGCCCTGCTCCTCGTCGAGGAGGAACATGCCGTTCGGGAACACCAACGGCTCGCTCAGGCCGAGGAGTTCACCCTTGGGGGAGAGGCAGGCGAGGGGTGTCCTGGGCGGTCCGGGTGGGGCATAGAGCATCGAGTTGGGCTGCTTGCGGACGAAGCCGTGGTAGTCGAAGCCGAAGTTGCCGACGTAGGCGCGACCCCGCCGGTCGACGAACATGTCGTTGACGGGACCCCCGGCGATGCCCTTCAGATCGGCGTGCACGACAAGCGAGCCGTCCGGCTCCCGCCGGTACACACAGCGCCCGTCCATGGAGACGACCAGCATCCGCCCGTCGGGCAGCCAGCCCAGGCCGCCCGCCCGGCCGGGAACCTCCGCCACCGTCTCCGGCTCTCCCCGGGTGTCCCAGCGGTGCACCGTCCCGTGGGCGAGGTCGCAGAACCACAGGGCGCCGTCGTGCCAGCGCAAGGACTCCAGGACGCCGTAGCCGTCCAGGACGACTGTGGCCCTCGCTCGCACCCTGCCTCCTGAGGCTGTTCGTGTCGGCGTTCGGTTCCCGCTACGGTGGCCCAAACGAGAGAAGTAAGTCAAGCGTCCTGGACAACTGACTTACTTCTCGAAGCCCGGTTGGCTATCCTGACGGGCGAACCAACAGGTGAGACCCGTGCGGAGAGGAGAACGCGTGCCCCGCATGGCGGCGAGCGACCGGAGAGCGGAGCTCCTGGAGGCGGCGATCCGGGTCATGGCGCGCGACGGCGTCGCCAAGGCGACCACCCGCGCGGTGGTCACCGAGGCGGGCATGACCCTCGGAGCCTTCCACTACTGCTTCGAGTCCAGGGCCCAGTTGCTCGAACTCGTCACGGAGACCCTCACCGAGCGGTACGTCGCCGAGGTCCGCGGTCTGTTCGCCCCGCACAAGGACATCCGCGACAGCGTCCTCGACAGCCTGCACGCGTTCTGGAAGGGCTTCGAGGCCAACCCCGGCGAGCACCAGATCAGTTACGAGCTGACGCAGTACGCGCTGCGCAACTCCGGCTTCGAGGACGTAGCCGGGAAGCAGTACGAGATCTTCCTGCGCGCCTTCGCCTCCCTGCTCGAACTGGCCGCCGACAACGCGGGGATCGAGTGGACGGAGCCCGTGCCGGTGCTCGCGCGGTACGTCCTGTCGGTGATCGACGGCCTCAACATGATCTGGCTCGTCGACCGCAACACCGACGACAGCCGGGCCGCGCTGGAGATGCTCGCCGATCACCTTCTCCTGCACGCCCGGCCACGAGCCGCCTGAGCGTGCACTGTCCGACCTGAGGGAAAGGGTGCCCGCATGGCGTTCGCCGACTACCAGAACGAGATCTATCTGAACGGGCTGGGCGGTGTCCTGCCCACGTTCCCCATGGAGTTCGCCGAGCTGGAGGAGCGGGCCCGGGCCGCGCTCCCGCCCTCCGTCTGGTCCTACGTCGCCGGGGGCGCCGGGGACGAGCGCACCCAGCGGGCCAACGTCGAGGCATTCGCCCGCTGGGGTCTGATCCCGCGCATGCTCGTCGGCGCAGCCCAACGGGACCTGACCATCGAGCTGTTCGGGACGACACTCCCGTCGCCGGTGTTCCTCGCCCCGATCGGTGTCATCGGCCTGTGCGCCCAGGACGGACACGGCGACCTGGCCACGGCCCGCGCCGCCGCCCGTACCGGAGTGCCGATGGTCGCCTCCACGCTCTCCGTCGACCCGCTGGAGGACGTGGCGGCCGAACTCGGCGACACCCCCGGCTTCTTCCAGCTCTACACCCCGACCGACCGGAGCATCGCCGAGAGCCTCGTCCACCGTGCCGAGCGGGCCGGGTACCGGGGCATCGTCGTCACCCTCGACACCTGGATCACCGGCTGGCGCCCCCGAGACCTCGCGACGGCCAACTTCCCCCAGCTGCGCGGCCACTGCCTCGCCAACTACACGAGCGACCCGGCGTTCCGGGCCGCGCTCGGCCGACCGCCCGAGGAGGATCCGCAGGCCGCGATCCTCCACTGGACCCAGATCTTCGGCAACCCGCTCACCTGGGACGACCTGGACTGGCTGCGCTCGCTGACCGACCTCCCCCTGATCCTCAAGGGCATCTGCCACCCCGAGGACGCGCGCCGCGCCCGCGACGCGGGAGTGGACGCCCTCTACTGCTCCACCCACGGCGGTCGACAGGCCAACGGCGGCCTCCCCGCCCTGGCCGCCCTGCCCGGCGTCGTCGAGGCGGCGGGGGAGCTGCCGGTCCTCTTCGACTCCGGCGTCCGCGGTGGCGCCGACATCGTCAAGGCCCTCGCCCTGGGCGCGACAGCGGTCGGCATCGGCCGCCCGTACGCCTACGGCTGCGCCCTCGGCGGCACGGACGGCATCGTCCACGTCCTGCGGGCCCTGCTCGCCGAGGCGGACCTGATCATGGCTGTGGACGGCTATCCGTCCCTCAAGGACCTTGTGCCCGAGGCACTCCAGGCCGTCTGACCGCCTGGCCGTCCGGCCCTCTGAACGTCTGGCGCTCTGAACGTCCGACCGTCCGGTCTCCCCGTTCAACCGATCGGTTGAACGGAGATTCAATCTGCCGCCGTCCACCTCACTCCGTACAGCCGACGCGAAGCCCCTCTCGCTCGCGTGAGGATCGAACCCAAGAGCCTTCCAGCAGAACCCCCCATCAGAGAGGCCCGCAGAGTGTCCAGCTTCCTCAGCAGACGACGTGTACTCGCCACCGGAGCCGGAGCGGCCCTCGGCGTCGGCGCGCTCGGCGCCACCGGGACCCCCGCCGCCGCGGCCTCGCCCGCCGCGTCCCGCTCGGCCACGGGCGCCGAGGAGACCCGGACGCTCGACGAGCTGTACCAGGCCGCGCTCGCCGAGGGCGGCAAGCTCGTCATCTACGCGGGCGGTGACATCGACGGCCAGGGCAACGGAATCCGGGCCGGCTTCGCCGCCCGCTTCCCGGAGATCGACCTCAAGGTCGTCGTGGACTACAGCAAGTACCACGACGTCCGCGTCGACAACCAGTTCGCGACCGACACCCTCGTCCCGGACGTCGTCCAGCTCCAGACCCTCCAGGACTTCACCCGCTGGAACGAGCAGGGCCGTCTGCTGCACTACAAGCCGGCGGGCTTCTCCAAGGTGTACGACGGCCTCAAGGACCGGCACGGCGCCTGGACCGCCATCGCGGTGATCGGCTTCAGCTACTCGTACAACGTCGCCGCGGTCGGCGCCGACGTCCCGAAGTCCCCGCTCGACCTGATCGACCCGAAGTGGAAGGGGCAGATCGCGTCGTCCTACCCGCACGACGACGACGCCGTCCTCTACCTCTTCAAGCTGTACGTCGACCACTACGGCTGGGACTGGGCGGCCAGGTTCGCCGCCCAGGACGTCCGGTTCGCCCGTGGCAGCCACACGCCAGGGCTGGCCGTCTCCGGCGGGCAGAAGGCGCTCGGCGTCGGCGGCTCGGGCTCGCTCGTGGCGCCGTCCACGGCGGCGTCGCGGTGGGCCGTCGCCGAGGGGCACCCGTTCATGTCCTGGGGCCAGCGGGCGGCGATCCTCAAGGAGGGCAGGAACACGACGGCTGCCAAGCTGTACCTGAACTGGCAGCTGTCTGTCGCCCAGCAGCAGAACGCGTTCAACGGTTGGTCGGTGCGGACGGATGTCAGTCCCGCGGGTGGGTTGAAGCCGATCTGGACGTACCCGAACGCGAATCTTGACGGGTTCCCCCGCTTCATGGCCGACCGGGCGGGGATCGAGCGGTGGAAGCAGACGTTCGCGTTGTACTTCGGTGAGGTGAAGGGCGATCCGACGCCCGGTTGGCTGGGGCTGCACCCCGGGGCGTAGGCGGTTCTTCGGCCGCGGGCCGGTGGGGGCTTGTCGCGCAGTTTCCCGCGCCCCTAAAAGCGGTCGGTTGCGCACATGTCGCCAGTCCCACCCGGCTCCTCACACGGGGCATACAGGCGGTCGATAGGATCGGGGTTCTGTTCGATTAGAACCGTCCGGTCAAGGGGATCTGCCGTGCTCGAGCGTGTTCGCGTCCGTACACCGCTTTCGGTTCGCGGGAGTCGGCCCACGTTGGAGCATGTGTCGCATCTGGCGTTCTTCGTCATCGTCGCGTCCGCGCTTCTGGAACTCGCCCGGCTGAACAGCTCGCTGTGCTGGTACATCGCGACCGCCAGCGGGCTGCTCGCGCTCACCTACGCGGGCGGACTCGTCCTGTGGGAGCGGCTCGGGGCGGTCGGACGGGCCGCCTGGATTCCGCTGCTGCTTCTGCTGTGGGGGGCGCTCCTCTTTCTCGTCCCGGACGTGCTGACCTCCGCCTATGTGTGGTGTGCCCTGCCGCTGGCCTGTGCGGCGCAGCGGGTGCTCGGACGCCGGTTCGCGATGGTCGCGCTCGCCGTGATCACCCTCGTCCTCGTCACGGCACTGGTCGAGGCCAGCGGCCGGTTCGTCCCGGACATCGTGCTGGTGCCCGTGGCGGCCGTCTGGGGCACCGTCGCCCTCTACCGTGCCCAGCAGCGGGACGCCGAGGTGCGCCGGCGTCTCGTCGAGGAACTGCGCGGCACGCGTGACCTCGTCGCCCGGCAGCAGCGCCGGGCGGGTGTGCTCGCCGAGCGGACGCGGATCGCCCGTGATCTGCACGACACCCTCGCCCAGGAACTCGCCGGCGGGCTGATGCTGCTCCAGGCCGCCGAGCGCGACTGGGACGACCGCCCCGACGTGGCCCGCACGCGCGTCCGCGCGGTCGCCGACGGCCTGGGCACCAACCTCACCGAGACCCGCCGGATGATCCGGGACCTCACCCCGTCCGCCGTCGCCGAGACGGGCCTCGAAGGCGCGCTGCGCGTCCTGTGCGCCCGCTCCCAGGCCGACGGGACCGCCGCCCAGGTACGGTTCCGGGCGGTCGGCGACCCCCAGCCCGTCCTCGACGAACACGCCGCCACCACCCTGTTCCGCGTCGCACAGAGCACGCTGGCCAACGTCCGCGAACACGCCCACGCGGTGAACGTGCAGGTCACCCTCAGTCGTCGGCCGGACCAGGTGGACCTCGAAGTCAGCGACGACGGCGTCGGCTTCGACCCGGCCGAGGTCTTCGCCCGCACCTCGCAGGGCCCGGGCCGCGGCTTCGGACTGCCCGCGGCCAGGGCCCGGCTGCGCGAGTACGGCGGTGACCTCGACGTCCGCGGCGAGCCCGGCCGGGGCACCCGGATCCGGGCCACGGTCTCCGCGCGGCCCCGGCCGCAACCCGCTGCCGCGCCCGTCGTGTCCGTCCCCACGGCGACCGCCGGATGACCGCGGACCCGCCCGGCGCGACCGAGCCGCTGCGCGTCCTGATCGCGGACGACCACGCCGTCGTACGGGCAGGCCTGCGCGCGCTCCTTGAGGGCGAGCTGGACATCGAGGTGATCGCCGAGGCCGGCAGTGGTGAGGAGGCTGTCGAGCTGGTCGCCCGGATGCTTCCCGATGTCGCGCTGATGGACCTCCGGTTCGGGAGTTCGGGGGGCGGGATCGACGGGATCGAGGCGATCCGCCGGCTCGCCGCCGAGGCGCCCGGCGTGGCGGTGGTGATGCTGACCAGCTATGCCGGACGGGCCGATGTCGTACGGGCGTTGGAGGCGGGCGCCCGGGGCTATGTCCTCAAGGCGGGGCTGCCCGAGGAACTGTTCCGCGCGGTGCGCGGGGCCGCCGTCGGGGCGTTGGGGCTGGCACCGGAGGTCGTCGGGGAACTCGTCGGCCAAGTGGTCAGCCCGGAGCACGAGTTGAGCGGGCGCGAGATCGAGGTCGTACGGCTGATGGCCGAGGGACACAGCAACAGGGCCATCGCCCAGGCGCTGTTCCTCAGCGAGGCCACGGTCAAGACGCATCTCGTGCGCGTCTACCGCAAGCTCAAGGTCGACAACCGGGCGGCGGCGGTGTCGGAGGCCGTGCGCAGGGGAGTGCTCGAACTCACCTGACCTGGACGGGGAGTTGGAGAGGTGTCGGGAGCGGGCGCCGCCTCGGTGTCAGCCCCGGGCGGTGAGCCAGTCCTCGTCCGCCCAGGTCGCGGTTTTCGGGATGTGTGATCCGTAGTCCTGGAACTCGTCCATGCGGGCGCGGACGCTCGCGTGCACCCGGGCGTGCGGGGGCAGCCGACGGCGCCGGTAGGTCAGCAGGGCCCAGATCCAGCCCATCCGGTGCACCTTGCCCAGCGCGTACTTGGAGTCGAGCGTCAGCTCGCGCCCGTATGTGCCCGGCTTCAGCAGGAGGCCCTCGCCGTCGGGTCCCAACGCACCGTCCACGACCCACTTGAGCGCGATGCCGGCAAGCTGGTGGTCGTCCTCGAAGGTGCCGCCGACGTCCGAGTGGACTCCCGCGAACCACACCTGCTCGACCCCCTCCGGAAGCGCCGGCTTCTCGCCCGGCGTGACCAGGTACTCGCGGTAGGGCGTGCGCTTCTCGTCGATGGAGACGGCGTGCCGGACCCGGTCGGCGTTCGGGAGCTGCCGGGTGTGCGGCCAGCGCAGGTTCCAGCGCAGGACGCCCGCCGCCTTCACGGAGTCCCAGATGCCCAGATACTCGACCGGGACGCCCGTCCTGCCCTCCACCTGGATGCTGAACGTGCCCGCGAAATGGTGGAGTTGGGCCCAGTCGTCGGCGGTGAGGTTCTTGTTCCTGGCGTAGACCGACACGGCGTACGGGACGAGGTTCTCCATCCCCGGCCGCAGCAGGCCGAGCGCCTTGAGCATCCCCGTGAGCGCCCGGGCCGTGTACGCGCCCCGGCTGAAGCCGAACACATAGATGTGGTCGCCCGGTTCGTAGTGCCGCATCAGATACGTGTACGCCTCCGCGAGGTTGACCCTGAGCCCGGAACCGAAAGCGAGCCCGAAGAGTTTCGACACCCTGCGGCCCAAGGCCGTCCAGGCGCCCGCAGCGGAGAACGTGCCGACACCGGGGTCGTAGTACGCGATCTGCCGGGCGGGATCGGAGAGGTCCAGCATCTCGTAGAGCCGCACGACGTTGGTGTTGCCCTTCGCTCTGAGCTGGTTGCCCGTGCCGTCCAGACAGATGACGAGGTTCTTGGCCATGGCGGGCCTCACGTTCACTGACGTATGCCAGGACATACCCGGTTTTACAAAATATAGTAGGAGAAATGCTGCCTTTGGGCATGCTCGGGAGCCGTGGTGTTCCGGAGGATCCATGGCCGGTTCAGTGATCCATCTCGGCGAGTCCGCCGCCCCGCCACGCACCCACGCACTGGTCGTCGGAGTCGGCAAGTACCCGCACCTCGCCGGCGGCGAGTCACCCGTCGCCGACTCCGACGGGATGCGGCAGCTCAGCTCGCCCCCGCTCTCGGCCCGTGCCTTCGCCACCTGGCTGCTCACCGAGTACAACGACCCCGAACGCCCCCTCGGCAGCGTGGCCCTGCTGCTCAGCGAGGAGCACCCGACGCCGTTCACCGACCCCCGCACGGGGACCGGCCACGACGTCGAGGACGCCACCATCGCCAACCTCGTCGCCGCCGTCGCCGACTGGTACGACCGGGGCGACACCCACGTCGACAACCGGCTCCTCTTCTACTTCTGCGGCCACGGCATCTCCCAGGGCGAGGACATGGCGCTCCTGGCCGCCGACATCTTCGCCGACCACCACAACCCCCTCAACGGAGCACTGGACTTCGCCGGCCTGATGAACGGGCTCAAGCGGTGCAAGGCCGGCCAGCAGGTGTTCTTCGTCGACGCCTGCCGCTCCAACTCCGACGTCCTGATCGAGAGTTCGGGCACGCGGTTCGCCGGCCGCACCCCGCTCGGCGCCGGCGCGCGCCCACTGGACCTGCCCCGGCGCTTCCACATCCCGTACTACGCCACCCTCGCCGGCGACCGCTCGCACGCCCGGCCCGGACAGGTCAGCCTGTTCACCGAGGCCCTGCTGAAGAGCCTCGCCGGGGCCGCCAGCGACGACCCCGAGGGCGACTGGCGGGTCAACACCTCCCAACTCCTCACGGCGATCGACCACTTCATGCACCAGCCGCGCTTCGCCGGAGCCGTCGCCGGCGTCCAGGTCCCCTCGGTCGGCGAACTGCCCGTCTTCGTCCTCCACCAGCTGCCCGGCACCCCGGTCGTCCCGGTGTACGTCGGCTGCGACCCGGCCAGCGACAACGCAGCGGCCGAGTTCGTGTGCCGGGAGGACGGACCGGGCGTTCCGGGAGGACCGGACGGACAGGGCGGACAGGGCGGCCGGGAACCGCTGCGGCGCCCGGCCGGTGAGGTCGACGGGGACGACCCCGAGAGCGAGTGGGCCATCGAACTCGGCTTCGGCAACTACGTCTTCGAGGCACACCTCGGCGACCAGGACGTACGGACCAAGCCCGTGACCGTGCGCCCGGTCTTCCGGCGTGTGCAGTTGGGGAAGCAGTCATGAACACCGGCCGTGCGGGGACGTCATGAGCACCGGTCTGACGGTCACCGTGACGCTGAGCCTCCACGAGTCCGACCTGCCCGACGGCGCGAAGGTCGTCGGCGACATCCACCCGGCCGACGGCACCGGCAGCGCCCACCGCGACGTCCTCTTCCCCTGCGGGACCTCGGCCCCGGCGGCCCGCTACGAGGTCGACCCCGGGCACTACATCGTGTCCGCCACCCTGCCCTCCGGCGTCGTGCTGTCCAAGGACGCCGAGGCGAGCGAGGGCAAGGACACCCACGTGACGCTGCGCACCGCGCCCTCGCCCTACGAGTCGCACTCCTGGCAGTACCTCATGGGCAACATCGAGCCGTACGGCGCCTATCACGACGAGACGACGATTCCGGTGCCCCGCTCGCGGGGGTCGCGATCCGGAGTGTGGGACACGCGCGGGGTGGTGCCGCCCGGGAACGCCGTCTGGGTCGGCGATCCCAGACCGGAGAGCTGGCACTTCGCCCCGATGCTCGCTCTGACCGACGCTCCCGCGCCGGAACCCCTCGCCCTCGACCTGGCCCGCTCCGCTCCGCACACGGTGCCCAGCCTCGACCTGGGCGACGCCGCCGCCCGCCTCTACCGCTTCGGCCCGCACGGACCGGTCGACGAACAGGGCACCTCGACCCGCCTCCGAGGGCCCACCGGCCGACGCCAGTTCCTGGTCGTCTCGATGGCCGGCGCCGAGTACGTCGTCACCCTCCCCGCGCCCTGGGGGAACGCGCAGATCGAGGTGCTGGTCAACGAACGCCAGAGCCCGACCGGCAGCACCGTCTCGGTCGCCGTCCGCGACAGCCGGGTGGGACCCGCCCTCGGCTACATGGCCCGGGGCGCCTTCAACTCGGCGGCGGCGCTGGTGAAGGACGCCGAGGAACTGCTCTACGCCAAGATGGACAACCCCCTCGCCGCCGTGGCCGGCGCCTACGTCCTGGTCGGCAGCGAGCTGACCGAGCGACGGCACCGCTGGGACGCCTGGCTCGACCATCTGCGCGGCGAGTTCCCCTGGCTCAGCGACGGCTCGCTGCTGTGGGGCATGCGCCATCTGCGGCGGGCCCACACCGAGACCGAGCTGCGCGCGGCGCGGGACGCGCTCGTCGAGGCCTTCGACCGAGGTATCCCCGTCTTCACTCTGGGCCTGAGCCGCCTCATCCACGGCCTCTCCGAGTTCCCCGACGACCCGGAGTGCGTCACCCGCCTCGACCAGGCCCGTCTGCTGTCCTACCGCGTGGACATGCGCGAGCCGTTCGTGATCGTCGGACTGCGAGGAGTGCCCCAGTAACGCGAGAGACCCGGCGAGGGAGGCCGCGATGATCCGGTTCACGATGATGCCCGGCGAGGACGGCGACTGCCTGCTCCTGGAATACGGCGACGACACGTTCGTCCGGCGGATCCTCGTCGACGGCGGACGCGCGGGCACGTATCCGCTGATCAAACCGGTGCTCGCCGGACTCGACGGGGTGGTCGACGTCCTCGTCGTCACCCATGTCGACCAGGACCACATCCTCGGTGTCCTCGCACTGCTGGACGATCCGGAACGGTCGGTGGAGTTCGGGGACGTGTGGTTCAACGGCTTCGACCACCTGCTCGACACCGAGGGGTTCGGCGCGCAGGACGGCGAGCGGCTCACCAGCGCGTTGCTGGCGCAGAAGGTGCCCTGGAACGACGCCTTCGGCGGGCGCGGTGCCGAGGTCGGGCGGATGCTCGGCTGGTTCGACGACGGGTCCATGATGGAGGTGCTCTCGCCCGACCGCCGCCAACTGGAGCGGCTGGCCCCGGTGTGGGTGAAGGAGTGCGCCGTGCACGGGCTGATCCCGGGCCGGGACCCCGACGAGCCGCCCGCCATCGACGGCTTCGAGCACTTCGGCGGCACCGTGAACGTGGAGCAGCTCGCCGCCACGCCGTTCAAGCGGGACACCTCGCCGACGAACGTCACCAGCATCGGGCTGCTCTTCGAGTTCGAGGACCGGCGGATCGTCCTCACCGGCGATGCGGACGACCGTCGGCTCGTCGAGTCGCTACGGCCCCGCGCCGAGGCGGCGGGCGGACGGCTCCATGTCGACGTCCTCAAGGTCGCCCACCACGGCAGCAAGCACAACATCTCCACGGACCTCCTCGACCTCCTCGACTGCGACCGTTATCTGATCTCCACGAGCGGCGCCCGGCACGACCACCCCGACGACATCGCCATGTCCCGGATCCTCCAGCACGGCGGAGCCCGGAAGGAGATCGTCTTCAACTACCGCGACCGTGCCGCCCCCTGGGACGTCACCTCCCTCAAGAAGCGCTTCGGCTACACGGTGACGGCACCGGCGCCGGACGCGGACGACGGCTTCGTGACCTTCGAACTCTGACACCGGCACATCGCCCGGATGGCGGCCCCGGCTTGACAGGCGGACGATGGAAGGGAGCGGGGGTCCGACAGCCATGACGGGGGATGGGAGGCACGACATGCTGGAGATCAAGACGGTCGAGAAGCCTGACGAGCGGCGCGATTTCCCCAGGGGACACCTCGAAGCCGTACACCTCACGGGGCTCGACTTCGCCGTGGGAACCTTCGAACCGGGCTGGCGCTGGTCCGAGTCCGTCGGGCCCATCGTGGGCACGAAGAGCTGCGAGATCCACCACAACGGCTATGTCCTCCAGGGCCGGCTGCACATCCGCATGGACGACGGCGGCGAGAGCGAAGTGGGCCCCGGCGATGTCTTCGTGTGCCCGGCCGGACACGACGCGTGGGTCGTCGGCGACGAGCAGGTCATCGTCCACGACTTCGCGGGAGGCATGGCGCAGGACTACGCGAAGGCACCGGAAGGAAGCTGACAGAGCCGTCGCTGACAGAGCCGTCTCAGACGGTGATGACGACCTTCGCCCGCGCATGCTCCTTCACGAGATACCGCATCGCGTCGGGAACCTCGCTCAGCGCGTACGTACGATCGATGACCGGGGCTATCTTCCCCGCCTCCGCCAGTTCGCACAGTGCCGTGAGGTTCTCCCGGCTCGCCACCGCCGGTAGTTCGAGGAGCCGCTGGCGGACGAAGGGCGCCACCAGCCTCCGCTTGATGAACAGCCCCATGGGTCCGACGAGGCTGCCGCCCTCGTACACCCCGCCGCCCGACAGCAGAAGCGTCCCGGTGGGTGTCAGCACGCGCCGGAGCGCGCTCAGGGAGTGGTTTCCGACCAGGTCGAGCACGATGTCGTAGCGCTTCTCGCCGAGGGTGAAGTTCTCCTGGGTGTAGTCGATGACGTGGTCCGCGCCGAGTGAGGCGACCATCTCCATGTTCCGGGTGCGGCACACGGCGGTCACCTCCGCGCCGTACGCCTTGGCCAGCTGCACGGCGAACGTGCCCACGCCGCCCGACGCGCCGTTGATCAGCACCGTCTGGCCCGGCGCCACCCGGGCCAGATCGCGCAGGCCGATGAGGGCGGTGTTCGCGGCCAGGGGGATCGCGGCGGCCTGTTCGAAGGTGAGGCCGGCGGGTTTGCGGGCCACCGACTCCTCGGGCGCGCACACGAACTCCGCGAACGATCCGTCCGCCTCGCCGTACACCTCGTCGCCGGGCGAGATGCCCTTGACCTCGCTGCCGACCGCCTCCACCCGGCCGGCGAAGTCCCGGCCCCGGACCTTCAGCTTCGGCCTGGCCAGCCCGAACATCGCGACGCGCGCCAGCTTTGGGTCACCGTGCATGAAATGCCAGTCGTACGCGTTGAGCGACGAGGCGTGCACCCGCACCAGCACCTGCCGGGCCGTCGGCACCGGTTTGTCGATGTCCCTCACCTTCAGCACGTCCGCCGAGCCGTAGGCGTCCTGAGTCACTGCCTTCATCTCGTCCCGTCCCCCCTCGCGCACGGCACTTGCCGCTACTCGCGAGCCTAGGGCGAGCGTCATGGGCGCGGGTATCCGGGAAAAGCCGTATTCGACCCGTAGGGGTCCGATGGCACTTGCCCCGAGAAACCGATCGGTTTACTCTCTTGGGAGCCAGAGGGAAACCGATCGGTTTCCGGATGGCTCGGATGGGCTCTGTTCTGCTCTGCCCTCTCCGCCCTGCCCCATGTCCCACGCTCGCTCCAGGAGAACCTCATGACGCGCATCGAAGGCTCGGTCGTCCTCGTCACCGGCGGCAGCCGCGGAATCGGACGGGCGCTGGTCGAAGCGCTCTACGAGCGGGGCGCGAAGAAGGTGTACGCCACGGCACGCGACCCCCGGACCGTCACCCACCCCGACGCCGTACCGCTGGCCCTGGAGGTGAGCGACCCCGCGTCCGTCGCGGCGGCGGCCGAGCTGGCCGAGGACGTCACCGTCCTGATCAACAACGCGGGCGCGTCGGTGAACGCCAACTTCCTGGACTCGCCCGTGGACGACGTGCGCCGGGAGTTCGAGACCAACTTCTACGGCCCCCTCCTCGTCACCCGGGCCTTCGTCCCGGTCATCGAGCGCAACGGCGGCGGCCACATCCTCAACGTCCACTCGGTGCTGTCCTGGATCGGCCTCGCGGGCTCCTACAGCGCCTCCAAGGCCGCCTTCTGGTCCCAGACCAACTCCCTGCGCCTCGACCTGAAGCCGCGCGGCATCGACGTCACGGGCCTGCACGTCGGATACGTCGACACGGACATGACCGCAGGCATCGACGCCCTCAAGTCCACCCCCGAGGGCGTCGCCGCACAGGCCCTGGACGGCATCGAGTCCGGCGCCTTCGAGGTACTGGCCGACGACCTCAGCCGCCAGGTGAAGGCGGGCCTCGCGGCGGGCGTCGAGGTGCTCTACCCCCAACTCACCGCGTAGTCACGCCGATCGCTCGGTCACCTGGTCCGCCGCCGTCACCGCAGCCGGCGTCACACCGGCAGCAACCGGGTGATCAGCGCCCCGAGTTGGCGGGCGTTGCGGCACTCGCGCATCTCCACCAGCCCGGCGTACGCGGGTGCCGCCGAGTCGCCCGTGCCCCACTGGGACCGTCCCTCGGGGTTCAACCAGTAGACGCGGCGGGACCGTTCGGCCAGCTGGCGTACCGCGGGCAGATTCGGGTCGCTCATGTTCGTACGGGCGTCACCGAGCACGAACACGGTGGTTCGCGGGCCGACCGCGTCGGCGTACCGCTCCGTGAACTCGCCCAGCGCGACGCCGTAGTCGCTGCTGCCGTGCCAGCCCGTCAGGGTCGCCTCCGCACGGATACGGGCGCCCAGCCCCTCGGGGTCGGCGGAGCCGTGCACGAGCAGGCCGGTCACCTCGTCGACACGGTTGACGAAGGCGAACACACGGACCTTGCTGAACTGGTCGTGCAGCGCCTGCACCAGCAGCATCGTGAAGTCAGAGAAACCGGCCACCGAGCCCGACACATCGCACAGCAGCACCAGTTCGGGCCGGGCGGGCCGGCGCCGGCGCAGCACGGGCCGCATCGGTACCCCGCCCGTCGACAGTGACGCGCGCACCGTGCGCCGCAGATCGATCGAGCCGCGTGCGGCCTTGCGGCGGCGCGCCGCCAGCCGGGTGGCCAGTTTGCGTGCGAGCGGCTGAACCGCCCTGCGCAGTTCGGTCAGTTGGGCGCGTCCGGCGATCAGGAAGTCGACCCGGTCGGCGGTCGGGGCCACGGCCCGTCGGGCGATCTCGTCCCGGCCGCGCCGCTCGGCCACCCGGCGCCGCGCCTCCGCGCCGACCAGCCGCCGGAACTCCTCGATCCGCCGCCGGATCTCGTCGTCGAGCAGCCGGTCGGCGAACACCGTCTCCCCGGCCCCCTCCCGGAGGCTTGCCCGCACCCGGGCCAGCAGGGTCTGCGGCCGGAGCCGGTCGAGCGTCTGGTACGAGGACCAGCCGTCCGATCCCGGCGAGGAGCCGTAACCGCCGAAGCCGTCGACCGCCTCGACGGCCAACTGGCCAAGCAGCGCCCGGTCGTTGGCGGCCAGCGCGGCGGCGAGCCGGTCGCGCAGCCCGTCCCGGTCCGCGGGTTCCGTGCCGGGCGCTCCGACGCTCCGGGGAAAGTACAGGTCGAAGACCGGGTCGAACACCGGGCGCTGGTCCGTGCCGTGCAGCAGGGTCGCGGCCAGCCCTTCGCGCAGCAACTCCCGGTCCACGAACCCGAGTTCGGTCACTGCCCGAGCCGCGTCCACGGTCTCCCCGGTGCCGATCCGGACGCCGTGCGAGCGCAGCGCCCCGACGAGCCCCGTCAGGCGTTCACCGACACCGGCAGCGGAACCGGCGTCGGCGGAGCGGGCGTTCACAGCGCGTCCAGGTCCAACTTGGCGCTCGCCTTGAGGACGTCGTCCTGATGCTTGAGGAGAACGCCCAGGCTGTCCCGTACGACCGTCTCGTCCAGCGTGTCCGCCCCCAGGGCCAGCAGGGTACGGGCCCAGTCGATGGTCTCGGAGACCGACGGCACCTTGCGCAGGTCCATCGCGCGCAGCGCGCCCACCACCCGTACGACCGACTCGGCCAGCGCCGCGTCGAGGTCCGGCACCTTCAGCCGTACGATGCGGCGCTCCAACTCGGCGTCGGGGAAGCCGATATGGAGGAAGAGACAGCGGCGGCGCAGGGCCTCGGAGAGTTCGCGGCTGGCGTTGGAGGTGAGGACGACGAAGGGGCGGCGGGTCGCGGTGATCGTGCCCAGCTCGGGGACCGTGACCTGGAAGTCGGAGAGCACTTCGAGGAGCAGGCCCTCGACCTCGACGTCCGCCTTGTCGGTCTCGTCGATCAGCAGCACCTTGGGCTCATCGCCGCGAATGGCGGTCAGCAGGGGCCGGGGGAGCAGGAACTCCTCGCTGAAGATGTCCGTGCGCGTCGCGTCCCATGTCTCGTCGCGGCCCGCGCTGATGCGCAGCAGCTGCTTGGCGTGGTTCCACTCGTACAGCGCCCTCGACTCGTCGACGCCCTCGTAGCACTGGAGGCGGATCAGCTCCGCTCCGGCGATCTCGGCGACGGCCTTGGCCAGCTCGGTCTTGCCGACGCCCGCCGGGCCCTCCACCAGGAGCGGCTTGCCGAGGCGGTCGGCCAGGAAGACCGTGGTGGCGACGGCGGGGGAGGCCAGGTAGCCGGTCTCGGCGAGGCGTGCGGAGACATCGTCGACGGATGTGAACAACGGGGCCTCCAGGGTGGGCGGGAACGGGTCGCGAACGGGTTCGGATCCACTGTCTTCGGATCTACTATCTAAGCGCTTGTTCACCGCCCGTGTCACGAGTGAACCGATCGGTTTCCCCGCTTCGGCCCGCGAGGTAACCTCGCATTATGGCCACTACGGAGAAGGCGCCGGGCAACGCGCCCGACAAGGCATCCCCGCGCGACCGGCTGCTCGACGCCGCCGCCGAACTGTTCTACCGCGACGGCGTCTCCATCGGCGTCGAGGCACTGTGCAAGGCCGCCGGAGTCTCCAAGCGGTCGATGTACCAGCTCTTCACGAGCAAGGACGAGGTTCTCGCGGCCAGCCTGGACCGACGCTCGGCCGCGTACGCCGAGCAGCTCCTGCCCGGCCCGCAGGACGACGGCACCCCACGTGAGCGCGTCCTCGGCCTGTTCGAGCGGCTGGAGAAGGCCTCCACGGAACCCGGCTACCAGGGCTGCCCCTTTCTGGCGGCACTCGTCGAACTGAAGGACCTCGGGCACCCGGCGAGCGTGGTCGCCCAGCAGGCCAAACAGCACCTCCAGGACTGGCTCCGTGCCCAGGCGGAAGCGGGCGGCGCGCGTGAACCCGAGCTGCTGGCACGGCAGTTGATGCTCGTCTTCGACGGCGCGAGCGCCCGCTCCGGCGCCCGCATCGAGTCCCTGGCCGGGCTGACCACGGTGACCGTGACGTCGCTGATGGACGCGGCGGGAGTGGCGTAGCCCCCGCACAACGGGACGCCCGATCAGTGGCCCCCACCGCTCACCAGCACCACCTCCAGAGTGCGCGGCCCGTGCACCCCCTCGACCCGGTCCAGCTCGATGTCACTGGTCGCCGAAGGACCGGAGATCCAGGTCAACGGGCGCGTCGGGTCGAGGAGTTCGAGGGCCTGGGGAACGGACGAGACGACCTGGTCCGGCACCCGTACGACACAGATGTGGTGGTCGGGGACGAGGGTGATGCGGCGGCGGCCCTGGTCCGGGCCGCCGTCCAGGACGATCGTGCCGGTCTCGGCGACGGCGAGGGCGCAGGCCGTGACCACACTGTCGACCTGGTCCAGGTCGTACGGTGTGCTCTCGCCCCGGTCCGGGACGCGTACCGCGTCGGTGGCCGACAGCCAGCGCTCGTCCAGGCCGGGCGGTACGGCCACGGACGTGGACCCGTGTCCGGCCAGTATCCCGGCGAGCAGGGCGGGAAGTTCACCGGCGGTGCAGCGGTGCACGATCGCCCGGTAGTCCACCAGGTTCTCGGCGAGAAGCTCGACCGTCTCCTCGACGGTCCGGTTTCCGTGCTCGCGCAGATAGTCGCGGTCGACGGCCTGGTCGTACGGCGTGTCGTCGTGGGGTACGTCGGCGAGGGCGCGGCGCACCCGGCCCAGGATGAGGTCGCGGCTGTTCACTTGGTGGTGTCCTTTCCGCCGTTGGTGCGCTGCCACCAGTCGCGGAACGGCTCCGCCGGTACGGCCGGCAGATCGCGGGTACCGCTCCAGGCCTTGCCCGGCCCTGGCAGGGTGCGGGGGTGGAATCGGCGTGTCCGGGAGGCGAGGCGCTGGCCGGTGCGCAGGGCGCCGGGGTGGCTGAACGCCCAGCGGGCGGCGCGCATCGCGGCCCGCTCGGCGGCGTGGCCCTTCGCCGGCTTGAGGACGACCTTGTTGCCCTCCCGTGTCACCGGCCCGCCCTCGACGACGCGTTCCCGCAGGTGCACCAGCACCTCGGGGATGTCGATGGCGACCGGACAGACCTCGTAGCAGGCCCCGCACAGCGAGGAGGCGTACGGGAGCGAGGCGTCGATCTCGCTTGCGGTGCCCCGGAGTTGGGGGCTGAGGATGGCGCCGATCGGGCCGGGATAGACGGAGCCGTAGGCGTGGCCGCCGGCCCGCTCGTACACCGGGCAGACGTTCAGGCAGGCGGAGCAGCGGATGCAGCGCAGGGCCTGGCGGCCGACCTCGTCGGCGAGGGTGTCGGTGCGGCCGTTGTCGATCAGGACGAGGTGGAAGGTCTGCGGGCCGTCGCCGTCCGTCGTACCGGTCCAGGTCGACGTGTACGGGTTCATGCGCTCGGCGGTCGAGGAGCGGGGGAGGGTCTGGAGGAAGACCTCCAGGTCCCGCCAGGTCGGCACGATCTTCTCGATGCCGACGACCGAGATCAGCGTCTCGGGCAGGGTCAGGCACATCCGGCCGTTGCCCTCCGACTCGACCACCACCAGGGTGCCTGTCTCGGCGACCATGAAGTTGGCGCCGGAGACACCCACCTTGGCGCGCAGGAACTTCTCCCGGAGGTGCAGGCGTGCCGCTTCGGCGAGTTCGGCGGGCGTGTCGGTGAGGCCTTCCGGTGCCGGGCGGCCCCACTCGCTCATCTCGCGCACGAAGATGTCCCGGATCTCACCCCGGTTGCGGTGGATCGCCGGGACGAGGATGTGCGAGGGTCGGTCCTTGCCCAACTGCACGATCAGCTCGGCGAGATCGGTCTCGTAGGCCGCGATGCCCTCGGCCTCCAGGGCCTCGTTCAGCCCGATCTCCTGCGTGGCCATCGACTTGACCTTGACGACCTCCGACTCCCCGGTCATCCGCACCAGTTGGACGACGATCCGGTTGGCCTCCTCGGCGTCGGCGGCCCAGTGCACATGGCCACCCGCCGCCGTGACCGACTCCTCCAACTGGACGAGGTAGCGGTCGAGATGACGGAGCGTGTGGTCCTTGATCCGCTTGCCCGCCTCCCTCAACTCCGCCCAGTCGGACACCTCGGCGACGGCCTTCGCCCGTTTGCCGCGGATCGTGTGGGTGGCGTGGCGCAGATTGCCGCGCAGGGTCTGGTTGTTGACCGCCTCGTGGGCCGCCTTGGGAAAGGCCGGCATCCCGACGAACGTCCCGCCGCTCATGTCAGGGGCTCCTTTTCCGTGCTCGCCAGGATCTCCGCGATGTGCACCGGCCGCATATCCGTGTGCAGGCGGGTCATGGTCCCGCCGATGTGCATGAGACACGAGTTGTCGGCGGCGCACAGCACGTCCGCCCCCGTCGACTCGGCGTTGCGCACCTTGTCGGCACCCATCGCCGCCGAGACATCGGAGTTCTTCAGCGCGAACGTCCCGCCGAATCCACAGCACTCGTCGGCCCCGGGCAGCTCGCGCAGCTCCAGCCCCTTGACGGCCTGGAGCAGCCGACGCGGCCGGTCGGCGAGCCCGAGGCTACGCAACCCGTGGCACGTCGGGTGATAGGTGACGGTGTGCGGGTAATAGGCGCCCACGTCCGTCACCCCCAGCACATCCACCAGGAACTCCGTCAGCTCGTACGTCTTCGGCACCACGGGTGCCAGGGTCGCGGCGAGGGTGTCCCCGCGCCCCTCGGCCCGTGCCCGCTCACCCATCCGGGGATACAGCTCCCGCACCATCGCCCCGCACGACCCGGAGGGCGTCACGATCGCCTCGTACGCCCCGAATACATCGGAGAAATGCCGGGCCAGCGGCTCGGCCTCATGCCGGTACCCGGTGTTGTAGTGCGCCTGCCCGCAGCAGGTCTGGGCCATCGGGAAGTCGACCTCGACGCCCAGCCTGGTCAGCAGTTTCACCACGGCGCGGCCCGTGTCCGGATAGAGCGTGTCGTTGACACAGGTCAGGAACAGGGCGACACGCATCGCAGCTCCTCGTTGGTCGATCATCGGATGAGTGCAGGGTACGCGGACGATACGTGGTGGGGGGAGCCCCCTCTCACCGGGCGTCGGTGAGCCGGGCCTCCGCCGCCCGCCAGGCCGCCGGGTCACCGGACGGTTCGTAGCGGGTCAGCGGCTGGGTACGGGCGAGCAGCCGGCGCATGTCCGTAAGGTCGCCGACGAGCCCGTGGGCCCGGCCCTGGACGAGGACGTTGCCGAGCGCGGCGGCCTCGGCGGGCCCCGCCACCACCGGCAACCCGCAGGCGTCGGCGGTGAGTTGGCACAGCAGTGCGTTGCGCGTCCCGCCCCCGACGATGTGCACGACGTCGACGGCGTGCCCGGCGAGCTGCTGGGCGTCGACCACCGCCCGCCGATGGGCGAGGGCGAGGGAGTCGAGGATGCAGCGCGTGATCTCGCCCGGAGACCGGGGCACCGGCTGCCCGGAGACCCGGCAGGCCTCGGCGATCCGCTCCGGCATCCGCCCCGGCGCCAGGAACCCCGAGTCCCCCGCGTCCACCACGGACCGCAGCCCCGGCACCTCGGCCGCAGCCCGCAGCAGCTGACCCAGCTCGGGGTCCCCCCAGGCCCGTACGCACTCCTGGAGCAGCCACAGCCCCATGATGTTGCGCAGATAGCGGACCGTCCCGTCGAGCCCCAGCTCATTGGTGAAGTTGGCGGCCCGGCTCTCCTCGGAGAGCACAGGAGCCTCCAGCTCCAGCCCCGCCAGGGACCAGGTGCCGGTGCAGATGTACGCGAACCGCTCGTCGACAGCCGGCACGGCCGCCACCGCCGAGGCGGTGTCGTGCGACCCGACCGTGGTCACCGGCACGGGCCCGGTGAGCCCGGTCTCCTCCAGCACCTCGGCGCGCAGCACGCCCGCCGGATCGCCGGGCTGCCGCAGCGGCGCGAACAGCCCGAGGTCGATGTCCAGTTTCCGCGCGATGTCATGCGCCCAGTCGCGGGTCCGGGGATCCATCAGCTGGGTGGTGGAGGCGTTGGTCAGTTCGGTACCGGCCTCGCCCGTCAGCCAGTACGTCAGCAGATCGGGGATGAGCAACAGGCGGGAGGCAGCGGTCAGTTGACGCGAGTCGCGAGCCGCCGTCAGCTGGTAGAGGGTGTTGAAGGGCGCGTACTGCAACCCGGTCGCCGCGTACAGCTCGGCGGCCGGAACGCTTGCCCAGACCTTCTCGGCGACGCCCTCGGTGCGGGCGTCGCGGTAGTGCACCGGGTTGCCGAGCAGCGCCCCGTCGGCATCCAGCAGGCCGTAGTCCACGGCCCAGCTGTCGATGCCGACGGAGTCGACCTGCCCGGCGGCCCGCAGCCCGTCCAGCACCCCCGCGTACAGGGACAGCACATCCCAGCGAAGCCCCTCGGGCACCCGCACGGGCCGGTTCACGAACCGGTGCGCCTCGGCCAGCTCCAGCGTGTCGGACCCGACCCGGCCGACCATGACACGCCCACTGGAAGCGCCGAGGTCGACAGCCGCGTACGACTTGACGGTCCGGCTCATCGCAGGAAGGCGGCGGCGACGCCGGCGTCGACCGGGACGTGCAGCCCCGTGGTGTGCGTCAGCTCGCCGCCGGTCAGCGCGAAGACGGCGTTGGCGACGTGCTCGGGAAGCACCTCGCGCTTGAGGATGGTCCGCTGGGCGTAGAACTCACCGAGCTTCTCCTCCTCGATGCCGTAGGTGGCGGCGCGCTGGGCACCCCAGCCACCCGCGAAGATCCCGGACCCGCGCACGACCCCGTCGGGGTTGACGCCATTGACCCGGATACCGTGCGCCCCCAACTCGGCGGCCAGCAGCCGCACTTGGTGGGCCTGGTCGGCCTTGGTCGCGGAGTAGGCGATGTTGTTCGGCCCGGCGAAGACGGCGTTCTTGGATGCGATGTAGACGACATCGCCGCCCAGCTCCTGCGCGATCATCACCCGAGCCGCCTCACGCGAGACGAGGAACGACCCGCGCGCCATGATGTCGTGCTGCAGATCCCAGTCCCGGGCCGAGGTCTCCAGCAGCGGCTTCGAGATGGAGATCCCCGCGTTGTTGACGACGAGGTCCACTCCACCGAAGGCGAGCACGGCGTCCCGGAATGCCGCGCCGATCTGCTCCTCGGAGGTGACATCCACGGTGACGGCGACGGCCTTGTCAGGCCCACCAAGCTCCTCCGCCACCGCAGCCGCGTTCTCCGCGTTGAGATCGGCGACGACGACACAGGCCCCCTCGGCGACCAGCCGCTCGGCGATGGCCTTCCCGATCCCGCTGCCCGCACCGGTCACCAGTGCGACCCGCGTGGCCAGCGCCTTCGGCTTGGGCATCCGCTGAAGCTTCGCCTCCTCCAGCGCCCAGTACTCGATACGGAACTTCTCCGACTCCTCGATCGGCGCGTACGTCGAGACCGCCTCGGCCCCGTGCATCACGTTGATCGCGTTGACGTAGAACTCGCCGGCCACGCGAGCGGTCTGCTTGTCCTTGCCGAAGGAGAACATGCCGACGCCGGGTACGAGCACGATCGCCGGGTCGGCGCCGCGCATCGCGGGCGAGTCGGGCAGGGCGTTGCGCCGGTAGTAGGCCGCGTACTCCTCGCGGTACTCGGCGTGCAGCTCCTTGAGCCGCGTGATCGCCTCGTCGAGGGGAGCGGAGGCCGGCAGATCGAGGACGAGCGGCCGGACCTTGGTACGCAGGAAGTGGTCAGGGCAGGAGGTACCGAGCGCCGCCAGCCGAGAGTGCTCGGCACGCGAGACGAAGTCCAGCACGACGTCCGCGTCGGTGAAGTGTCCGACCTGCGGCTTGTCCTGCGAGGCGATGGCCCGGATGTAAGGGGCAAGAGCAGCGGCACGCTCACGCCGCTCGTCCGGCGCGAGGGGACCGTACCCCTCGACAACCGAGCCGAACGGCTCGGCCTTCCCGCGCTCGGCGAGGAACGCCTCGGCGGTACGGATGATGTGCAGCGAGTTCTTCTCGCACTCCTCGGCGGTGTCGCCCCAGGCGGTGATGCCGTGCCCACCGAGGACACATCCGATGGCCTGCGGGTTGTCGGCCTTCACGGTGGCGATGTCCAGCCCGAGCTGGAACCCGGGCCGCCGCCACGGCACCCACACCACACGGTCCCCGAAGCACTCGGCGGTCAGCTTCTCCCCGTCGGCCGCGCAGGCCAGCGCGATTCCGGAGTCGGGGTGGAGGTGATCCACGTGGGCGGCGTCCACGAGCCCGTGCATGGCCGTGTCGATGGACGGCGCCGCCCCACCCTTGCCGTGCAGGCAGTAGTCGAACGCGGCGACCATCTCGTCCTCGCGCTCCACGCCCGGATACACACCCTTGAGCGCGTGCAACCGGTCCAGCCGCAACACGGCGAGCCCACCCTCGGTCAGGGTCCCCAGATCACCCCCGGACCCCTTGACCCACATCAGCTCCACATCACCCCCGGTGACGGGATCGACGTCGGTCCCCTTGGCGGACGTATTGCCCCCCGCGTAGTTCGTGTTCCGGGCGTCAGCACCAAGCCGACGAGACCGAGCGATGAGGGCGGCGGCTTCAGGATGGATAGCCATGACGTGAAGAGTCCTTACGTGATGTCTCAAACGAGGGGGACGAGGAGCGCCCCTTAAGGGGCGCGGGGAACTGCGCGATCAACCACAGACAACCGAGAGCCTGCAACGAACCGATCCAGGCAGACGAGTCCCAGAACCTAGGCCCCCCACCCCGCCTGCTCCCCACCAACCCGCTCCGCAACGATCTTCGCCCCCCACCCCGACCGGGCATACGCAGCGATCGGATCCCCGTCCAACCCCAACTCCTCCCGAACCTCCACCAGCAACGGCCGCACATCCGTGTTGTACGCATCCATCAACACCGCGTTGGCAGCCAGCACATCCCCGCCCCGCTGAGCAGCCCCCAACGCCGACGCGTCAACAAGCAGCGCCTTGGCCGTAGCCTCCTGCACATTCATGACCGACCGAATGATCGCCGGAATCTTCGCCTCGATGTTGTGGCACTGATCCAGCATGAACGCCACCTCAGGCACGAACCCCCCACCCCGAATCACCTCGTACATGATCCGGAACAACTGGAACGGATCAGCAGCCCCCACCATCAGGTCATCGTCCGCATAGAACCGCGAGTTGAAGTCGAAGGCCCCGAGCTTCCCCTCCCGCAGCAGCGTCGCGACGATGAACTCGATGTTGGTCCCGGGGGCGTGATGCCCGGTGTCGACGACAACCTGCGCCTTCGACCCCAGCTTCAGACAGTGGGCGTACGCCGTCCCCCAGTCCGGCACGTCGGTCGCGTAGAAGGCGGGCTCGAAGAACTTGTACTCAAGGAGCATCCGCTGGTTGTCACCGAGCCGCTCGTACACCGCGGCCAGCGCCTCCGAGAGCCGGTCCTGCCGCTCACGGATGTCGTCCTGACCGGGATAGTTGGTCCCGTCGGCGAACCACAGCTTGAGATCGGCGGACCCCGTCGCGTCCATGATGTCGACGCACTCCAACAAATGACCGAGCGCCTTGCGCCGCACCACCGCGTCCGGGTGACAGATGCTGCCGAGCTTGTAGTCGTCGTCCTGGAAGGTGTTCGAGTTGATCGCCCCCAGCTTCAGGCCGCGCTCCTCCGCGTACTTCGCCAGAGCCGCGTAGTCCTCCACCTTGTCCCACGGAATGTGCATCGCGACGGTCGGCGCGACCCCCGTGAAGGCGTGCACCTGAGCCGCGTCGTCCAGCTTCTCGAAGGGGTTGCGGGGTACGCCGGGCTGCGCGAACACCTTGAAACGGGTCCCCGAGTTCCCGTACGCCCATGACGGCGTTTCGATGGCCTGGGTCTTGAGAGCGGCCTTCACCGCGCTGCGCTCGGTCACTGCGGGACTCCTGTGACATCGGGTCGGAACGACGACTGGGAAACAGCCTGCGGAACGACGATCTGATGAAACGATTCAGAACGGGAAGCTATGAGTCCCCCGAAGGGGTGTCAACCCCTCCGGCCAACTCGGAGTGCCGTGACTTGGCCGTGACCTTCAACTATCGAAAGAATTTCGACACGGACCCATTGACGTGACATGGCTCCCGTGTCTAACGTCCCGGCAACCCAGTTGAAACCTTTCACGACGTCGTGAGGCCAGTCCCACCGGCGTCGTCGAGGAGCCCTCATGACCCACCCGTCCGACCCGGGGCCGGCCCCAGTGCTGGCGCTCAAGGACATCTCGAAGTCCTTCGGTGCGGTGCGTGCCCTGCGGGACGTCTCCCTGGAGCTGTTCCCCGGCGAAGTGCACGCACTCGCCGGTGAGAACGGCGCCGGCAAGTCGACCCTCATCAAGACGCTCGCCGGCGTGCACCGACCGGACGCCGGCCAGGTGCTGCTCGACGGCGTGCCCGTCGTCTTCCACGGCCCCGGCGACGCCCGCGACGCCGGTATCGCCGTGATCTACCAGGAGCCCACGCTCTTCCCGGACCTGTCGATCGCCGAGAACATCTTCATGGGCCGCCAGCCCCGCCGCGCCCTCGGCCGGATCGACCACAAGGCCACCCACTCGGCGACCGCCGCCCTGATGCGGCGCCTCGGCGTCGAACTCGACCCCGACCGCCCCGCACGCGGCCTGTCCATCGCCGACCAGCAGATCGTCGAGATCGCCAAGGCCCTCTCCTTCGACGCCCGCGTCCTGATCATGGACGAGCCGACCGCCGCCCTCACCGGCAGCGAGGTCGCCCGCCTCTTCGGCGTCGTACGCACCCTGCGCGAACAGGGCGCCGCCGTGCTGTTCATCTCGCACCGGCTGGAGGAGATCTTCCAGATCTGCCAGCGGGTGACGACCCTCCGCGACGGAGCCTGGATCGCCAGCGAGCCGATCGACGGCATGACCGAGGACGACCTCGTACGCCGGATGGTCGGCCGCGACCTCGACGAGCTCTACCCGAAGCAGGACGTGCAGGCCGGAGAGGTCGCGCTCAGCGTGCGCCGGCTGACCCGCGAGGGCGTCTTCACCGACGTCTCCTTCGAGGTCCGGCACGGCGAGATCGTCGGCCTCGCCGGGCTCGTCGGCGCCGGCCGTACCGAGGTCGCCCGGGCCGTCTTCGGCATCGACCGCTGGGACGCCGGCGAGGTCGAGGTGGACGGCACGGTCCTCACCAGCGGCGCCCCCTCCACGGCCATGGCGGCCGGGCTCGCCCTCGTCCCCGAGGACCGCCGCGCCCAGGGCCTGGTGATGGACATGTCCATCGAGCGGAACATCGGCCTCACCGGACTGCGTACGACCGTCAAGGCCGGGTTGATGGACCGGGGCGCCGAGCGCAGCCGCTCCCTCGACTGGGCCGTCAAGCTCCAGGTCAAGTACGCCCGTATCGCCGACACCGTCAACACGCTGTCCGGCGGCAACCAGCAGAAGGTCGTCCTGGCGAAGTGGCTCGCCACCGGCCCCAGGGTGCTGATCGTCGACGAGCCCACCAGGGGCATCGACGTCGGTACGAAGGCCGAGGTGCACCGCCTGCTCAGCCAGCTGGCCGCCGACGGTGTGGCCGTCCTGATGATCTCCTCCGACCTGCCCGAGATCCTCGGTATGGCCGACCGCGTGCTCGTGATGCACGAGGGTCGCCTCGCCGCCGAGATCCCGCGCTCCGAAGCAACCGAGGAAACGGTGATGGCCGCAGCCACCGGGAGGGCCGCCGCATGACGGTGACCGCTCCCAACCCCGCCCCCGCCGCCGAGGTGCCCAAGTCCAGCGGCACCCGGCTGGTGGACCGCGTCTTCAAGATGCGCGAACTCGCCATCCTGGTCGTCTTCCTGGTGATGATCGCCGTCACCCAGGCCGGCAACAGCGAGTTCCTGTCCGAACAGGGCATCAAGGACCTGCTGCTCAACGCGACGATCCTGGTCCTGGTCGCCACCGGACAGTCGCTGGTCGTCATCACCCGCAACGTCGACCTGTCGGTCGGCTCCACCCTCGGCATCAGCGCCTTCGCCGCCGGCCTCTACCTCCAGGACGGCGGAAACCCCGTCGTGGCCGTCGCCCTGGCCGTCCTCCTCGGCATCGGCTTCGGCCTCCTCAACGGACTGCTCGTCAGCTTCGGCCAGGTGCCCGCCCTCGTCGTCACCCTCGGCACGCTCTACATCATCCGGGGCATCGACTCCATCTGGGTCGGCTCCCGGCAGATCACGGCGGCCGATCTCCCGGACGGATTCGTCGACTTCGGCTCCGGCGGCATCACTGCGGTGCCCTACCTCGCGCTGATCGCGCTCGCCGTACTCATCGCCACCGCCTACTACCTCAAGCACTTCGGCAGCGGCCGTGAGCTGTACGCGCTCGGCTCCAACCCCGAGGCCGCCCGGCTCGCCGGCATCCCCGTGCGCAAGCGGATCCTCGCCGCGTACACCTTCTGCGGTGCCCTCGCCGGACTCGCCGGGGCGCTCTACCTCGCCCGGTTCGGCAACGTCGACTCCAGCACCGGCAACGGCTACGAACTCACCGTCGTCAGCGCGGTCGTGGTCGGCGGTGTGGTCTTCACCGGCGGCTCCGGCAGCGTCTACGGGGCCGCGCTCGGCGCACTGCTGCTGACCTCCATCAACAGTGTGCTGCCCGCCCTCGGCGTCAGCTCGGTGTGGGTCATGGCCATCAACGGCATCCTGCTCATCCTCGCCATCGCCGTCGACCGGATCGTCGCCCTGCGCGTGGCGTCCGCACTGAAGAAGAGGAACGCCCGCCATGGCTGACTCGTCCTCGTCACTCGCGCGCGCGATCCGTGGGTCCTCCTTGAAAAGGTGGGACTCCGCCGTCGGCGTCCTCCTCGTCGTCGTGCTGCTGCTGTCCTTCGGGTTCGTGGACGGGTTCGGCAACGGGCTCAACCTGTCCTTCCTGATCGGCAACACCCTCCCGATCGCGCTCATCGCGCTGCCCATGACCCTCCTCGTCGTCTCCGGCGAGATCGATCTGTCCGTCGCCTCCACCGCCGGCCTGTCCGGCGCGGTGATGGGCGCCCTGTGGAACCAGGGCATGACGATCGAGACGATCATCCCGATCTGCCTGCTCCTCGGGGTGGTCTGCGGGCTGATCAACGGGCTGCTCGTCACCCGGTTGGGGCTGCCCTCTCTCGCCGTCACCATCGGCACCATGGCCGCCTACCGGGGCATCGCACAGATCGTGCTCGGCTCCGACGCGGTGACCGACTTCCCCACCCAGTACCTGGACTTCGCGGCCGGACGCATCGGCGACACGTTCGTCCCGTACGCACTCCTGCCCTTCCTCGTGCTGCTCGCCATCGCCGTGGTCGTGCTGCACGCCACGCCGTTCGGCCGGTCGCTGTTCGCGATCGGGGCGAGCGAGGAGGCTGCGCGCTTCGCCGGTATCCGGGTGAAGCGGCAGAAGTTGATCCTCTTCGCGGTGACCGGGCTTACGGCCTCGCTCACCGGGATCTTCTGGGCGCTGCACTACGCCAGCGCTCGCTATGACAACGCCACCGGGCTCGAACTGTCCGTCATCGCCGCCGTGTTGCTGGGTGGGATCGACTTCGACGGGGGCAAGGGGACGCTCGGTGGTGCGATTGCGGGGGTTTTCCTGCTGGGTGCGTTGCAGAACGTGATGAGCCTTCAGGATGTTTCGGCTCAGTCGCAGATTGTCGTCACCGGTGTGTTGTTGGTTCTCTCCGTCCTCGGGCCTCGGGTTGCCCGGCAGGTCTCGCTGGCTAGGGCCTCGCAAAGGCTGACGTAGAAGGTTGTCGTTTGCTGCGGGTCCGTTGTGGCTGGTCGCGCAGTTCCCCGCGCCCCTAAAGGGCGCTCCTCCTCATCCTCTGTCAAAAAGGAACCCTGTCATGCGTAAGTCATCCATCCGTCGTGCCTCCGCGGCTCTTGCCGCGGCCACCTCGCTCGCTCTGGCTCTCACCGCCTGTGGTGGTACCACCAAGGAGGACGTGAAGGACGAGGGCGCCTCGGCCGCCGCCACCGGTAAGGCCGACCCGAACGCGGCCACCAAGAAGGGGCTGACCGTCGGCTTCCTGCCGAAGCAGGTCAACAACCCGTACTTCACCTCCGCCGACAAGGGCGGCGAGGCCGCGCTGAAGACGCTGGGCTCCAGCTACAAGGAGGTCGGGCCGTCCAGCGCCACCGACACCTCCGGGCAGGTGTCGTACGTCAACACCCTCACCCAGCAGCAGGTCGACGCGATGGCCGTGTCCGCGCAGGACCCGGGTGCCCTGTGCACCGCCCTCAAGCAGGCCATGAAGAACGACATCAAGGTCGTCACGTACGACTCCGACACCAAGGCCGACTGTCGCAATGCCTTCGTCTCGCAGGCCAGCGCCGAGGACCTGGGCCGTACCGAGGTGCAGCTGCTCGCCGAACAGATCGGCTACAAGGGCGAGATCGCGATCCTGTCCGCCGCGCAGACCGCGACGAACCAGAACGTCTGGATCGACTTCATGAAGAAGGAGCTGGCCGACCCGAAGTACAAGGACATCAAGCTGGTCAAGGTCGCGTACGGCAACGACGACGCCCAGCAGTCCTTCCAGCAGACCCAGGGCCTCCTCCAGGAGTACCCGAACCTGAAGGGGATCATCTCCCCGACCACCGTCGGCATCAAGGCCGCCGCCCAGTACCTGTCCGGCTCGAAGTACAAGGGCAAGGTCAAGCTGACCGGCCTCGGCACCCCCAACGACATGCGCAAGTACGTCAAGAACGGCACCGTCGAGGGCTTCGAGCTGTGGGACCCGGCGAAGCTCGGCGAGCTGGCCGCCTACACCGCTGTCGCGCTGGTGTCGGGGCAGATCACCGGCAAGGAGGGCGAGACCTTCAAGGCCGGCGACATGGGCGAGTACACCATCGGCGCGGACGGTGTGATCAGCCTCGGCAAGCCGACCGTGTTCACCAAGGACAACATCGACCAGTTCAACTTCTGATCCCCTGGGGGCTGTTGATGCAGCGCGTGTGCTTTCTGTTGAAGGTCCGGGCGGACCGCCTCGACGAGTACCGCGAGCGGCACGCCGCCGTGTGGCCCGAGATGCTCGACGCGCTCTCGGCCACCGGCTGGCACAACTACTCGCTCTTCCTGCGCGAAGACGGCCTGCTGGTCGGCTACTTGGAGACCGAGGACTTCGCCGCCGCCCAGGCCGGCATGGAAGCCGCAGAGGTCAACGCCCGTTGGCAGGCGGAGATGGCGCCGTTCTTCGAGTCGCTGGACGGCGCCCGCCCCGACGAGGCCATGAAGCCCCTCACCGAGGTGTTCCACCTCGCCTGAACACTCCCCGCTCCGCTCACCTCGCCAGACAATGGAGTCCCCTCGAGATGAACAGACGTACGTTGCTGGGCGCCGCCCTCGCCGGTGCCGTGGTGACCCCCGCCTTCGCCGTCGGCAGTGCCCGCGCCGCCGACCCCGGCCCCTCGGTCACCCAGACCGGCAACACCACCCTCGACTCCCAGGCGGTCTTCTTCGTCTCCTACGACGGCCTGGTCAACAACAACTCGTTCCAGAAGAACGCCCTGTTGACCTACAAGGGCTACCAGTACGCCGTCTGGTACACCGCCGACAAGAACGCCGTCGTCGCCCGCCGCGTCCTCGGCGCCAGCACCTGGTCGACGGTCCAGGTCGGGCACACCCTCAAGGCCAGCGACTCCCACAACGTCATCTCGATGGGCGTCTCCAAGACCGACGGCCGGCTCCACCTCAACATGGACTCGCACAGCGACGGCTTCACCTACGTCAAGTCGGTGGCCGGGCTCATGGACAACCCGTCCGGCCTCAGTTGGACCGCGGCCCGCTTCGGCTCACCCCAGTCGACGCTCGACGGACTCGCGCTCACCACCCAGTTCACGTACCCCCAGTTCGTCTCGACGCCCGAGGGTAAACTCCAGCTCAGCTACCGCGTCGGCATCTCCGGCAACGGCCGCAACGCCCTTGCCGAGTACGACGGTTCGACCTGGACGGCGCTCGGCGAGTGGACCAGCTCGACCGGCACGTACACCAGCGAGCACGGCTCGTCGACGGTCCGCAACATGTACCTGCACGGCATCGACTACGACAAGAACGGCCGGCTGCACTCGTTCTTCACCTGGCGCGAGCAGAACGGCGCCGTCATGTGCAACAGCGGCGGCATCACCAACCACGATACCGGTTACGTCTACTCCGACGACCGGGGCCGCACCTGGCGCAACAACGCGGGCACCGCCGTCGGCACGACCGGCGGCACCGACAAGGTCGCCGTGACGGACAGCGGACTCGTCGTCGACTCCCTCAACCCGGACCACTCCCTGATGAACCAGGAGAGCCAGTTCACCGACTCGGCCGGGCTGCCGCACGCGATCATCAGCTACGTACCCGGCCGTTTCGGCCAGTGCACGACGAACTACGTCACCAACCGCACCGCCAACGGCCGCGCCTTCCACGTCCGCAAGAACTCCGGCGGCACCTGGCAGAAGACCGAGATCCCGGTCCCGCTCAACTCCAGCCAGCGCACCAAGCTGGTCCTCGACAAGTACGACAACGCCTACGCGATCTTCCCCTTCGGCCGGATCGCCGGCGCCTCGAAGTCCTCCGGGTACACCGACTGGGCGATCCTCTACGACGGCAGCACGCTCAACGCCTTCGGTGAGGTCGTCATCGACGAGACACGGATCGCCCAGGACAACGTCCTGTCCGTCCTCTACCAGGAGAAGTCGAGCGGTACGACCCCCTCGGCGCTCCACGTCGTCGACTTCAGCCTTCCCGCGTGACCGGATTAGGCCGGATTAGCAAGGGCCGGGCAGGCCGCGGTTAGTGTAAGGGCCTGCCCGCCACCGTTCGTTTCCCTGGAGGTCCCCGCCCGATGGCCCAGCCGGTGGGTATCAAGGACGTCGCCCGTGCCGCCGGAGTCTCCGTCGGCACGGTCTCGAACGTCATCAACCGTCCGGACTCGGTCGCGACCGAGACCCGCGCGCGGGTGCTGTCCGCGATCGACCGCCTCGGCTATGTCCGCAGCGAGTCCGCGCGTCAGCTGCGCGCCGGACGCAGCCGCATCATGGGCCTGCTCGTCCTCGACATGGGCAACCCCTTCTTCGTGGACGTGGCACGCGGCGCCGAGCGGGCCGCGCGCGATGCCGGGCTCGGGGTGATGGTCTGCAACAGCGCGCAGAGCGCCGGCGAGGAGGCCGACTACCTGTCGCTCTTCGCCGAGCAGCGGGTGCGCGGAGTGCTGCTCACCCCGGCCGACGCGACCGGCCGCAACATCGCCTCCTTCCGTCGGCACGGCATCCCGTTCGTGCTGGTCGACCGGGTCGCCGAGGGCACCACCGAGTGCTCGGTCTCCGTGGACGACGTCGCCGGCGGCGCCCTGGCCGTCCGCCACCTCATCGACGCTGGCCATCGCTCCATCGCGTACGTGAGCGGCCCGCCCGGCTTCAACCAGGTCCGCGACCGCCGTACGGGCGCCCTGAACGCGCTCGCCGAGGCCGGCCTCAGCCCCTCGGCCCTGCGCGAGCTGCCCACCGAACGCCTCGACGTGGCCGCCGGGCGGGACGCGGGCGCCCGCCTCCTGGGCCTCGCCGAGCGCCCCACCGCGGTCTTCTGCGCCAACGACCTGCTCGCCCTCGGCGTCCTCCAGGCCATGTACGCGGCCGGCGTCGGCGTCCCCGACGACCTCGCGATCGTCGGCTATGACGACATCGAGTTCGCCGCCGCGGCAGCCGTTCCGCTGACCTCCGTACGCCAGCCCGCCGTCACCATGGGCGCCCTGGCCGCCGAACTCCTCCTGGAGGAGACCGAGGCGGAGACGGAGACCGGGCCGAGGCGGCACGAGCACCGCAGGGTCGTCCTCCAGCCGGAACTGGTGGTCCGCCGCTCCAGCCTGTCGGCCCGCTGATGTCCTGAACTGATCCCGCGTTCAGTACGTTGTCATGATCCAGGGGCTCGGCAGGGCCGCGAACATGTGCTGAACTGGGGCGGCCTGGAATCCAACCGTCTCGGGAGCACCGTTGACCGTCAGCTACCGCCAGCCCGGCGTCGTCCTCACCGACCGCCGCTTCACCGTGCCCCTGGATCACGACGACCCCGGGGGCGAGACCATCGAGCTGTACGCCCGTGAGGTCGTCGCGAGCGGTGAGGCGAACCGGGACGACCTGCCGTGGCTGCTCTACCTCCAGGGCGGTCCGGGCTTCGGGGCGAATCGTTTCGTCGGCCAGGCGGCCTGGCTCGGCCGGGCCCTGGAGGAGTTCCGTGTCCTCCTCCTCGACCAGCGCGGCACCGGCGCCTCGACACCCGCCAACCGCCAGACGCTCCCGCTGCGCGGCGGCCCCGCCGAACAGGCCGCCTACCTGACCCGCTTCCGCGCGGACTCGATCGTCCGGGACTGCGAGGCGATCCGCCCCGCGGTCACCGGCGGCGCCCCCTGGACCGTCCTCGGCCAGAGCTTCGGCGGCTTCTGCACGGTGCACTATCTGTCGACGGCCCCCGAGGGCCTGACCGCCGCCCTGATCACCGGCGGCCTCCCGTCCCTCGACGGACACGCGGACGACGTCTACCGGGCCGCCTACCCCCGTATCGAACGCAAGGTCGCCGCGCACTATGCGCGTTACCCCCAGGACCTGGAACGGGCGAGACGCATCGCCGAGTACGTGAGCGGCCACGAGCCGCTCCTCCCGAACGGCTACCGCCTGACCGTCGAGGCCTTCCAGTCCTTCGGCATCCTCCTCGGCGGTAGCGAGGGCAGTCACCGCCTGCACTACTTCCTGGAGGACGCCTTCGTCCGCACCCCCGACGGCACGGCCCTCTCCGACGCGTTCCTGGAAGAGGCCCAGGGCCTCCTGTCGTACGCCGGCCACCCGCTCTACGCCCTCGTCCACGAGGCCTGCTACGGCCAGGACTCCCGCCCCACCGACTGGTCCGCCGAGCGGGTGCGCGCCGAGTTCCCGCAGTTCGACGCGGGCAAGTCCCTCGCGGGCGACAGCCCGTTGCTGTTCACCGGCGAGTCTGTCCACCCCTGGATGTTCGACGTCGACCCGGCCCTGCGCCCCCTGCGCGAAACCGCCGAACTCCTCGCCGCTCACACGAACTGGCCGCCCCTGTACGACCGTTCGCGCCTCGCCGTCAACGAGGTCCCGGTCGCCGCGGCCGTCTACCACGACGACATGTACGTCGACACGGGCCACGCCCTGGAGACCGCGCGGGCGATCCGGGGGCTGCGGACCTGGGTGACCGACGAGTTCGAGCACGACGGGGTACGGGCAGGCGGGCCCAGGGTGCTCGACCGGTTGCTGGCCCTCACCCGCGACGAGGTGTGAGGACGGGCAACCGGTGAGTCAGGCGGCGACGGCCAGCGTGCCGACGCCGCGCAGCGGGCCCACCGCCCGGCCGTCCGGCAACAGCTCACCCGTGTCGTCGAAGACGATCGTGCCGTTGCAGAGCAGGTTCCAGCCCTGCTCCGGGTGGGCCACGACGATGAGTGCCGCGTCGTGGTCGGAGCTGTCGACGGCCGGGCACGGAGGCTGGTGGGTGCACATGGTCTCTCCCGCGTTCCAAGGGTCTGCCTCTGCAGTAGAGCGGAGGTTGTTTTCCTCTGTATGTGGAGACCCCTACACGCCGAGAAATTCATCTGTGAGATTCCTGCTCAGGCAGCCGCCAACTCCACGCCCGGGGACCGGCGTTCGAGGTGCAGCCGCAGTCCCTCAGGCATCACCGTCAGCCGTTCCGTCACCCGCAGCCGGTAGTCCGGGTCGGGCTTGAGGTCGTAGCGGCGCAGCAGTAGGCCGAGGACGAGTGTCGCCTCGTGCAGGGCGAACTGGCGGCCGATGCACGCCCGGGCCCCGGTGCCCCAGGGCTTGAACGCGTGGGCGGGGCGGGCGCGTACGGCCGCCGCGTCGAAGCGGTCCGGGTCGAACCGGTCGGCGTCGGCGCCCCAGACGGCCGGGTCGCGGTGCAGCAGCGGAGCGAGGACCAGCGTCCAGGCGCCCTTCCGCATCGGGTGTTCGCCGCCGAGCACCGTGTCGTGCCGGGCCTCGCGGGAGAAGCCGGGCGCCGTCGGCCACAGCCGCAGCGCCTCGTCCAGCACCCGGCGCACGTACCGCAGCTTGGCGACCTGGTCGTAGCCGGGGACGGCCGCCCCGTCCCAGACACGGTCCACCTCGGCGCGGGCGCGGGCGGCGATCTCCGGGTGCTGGGAGAGGTAGTGCAGGGCGAAGGAGAGCGCGCCGGACGTCGTCTCGTGGCCCGCGATGAGGAAGGTGAGCACCTGCCGGCGCACGTTCTCCGGCGCGAGGCGTTCCCCGGTCTCCGGATGGGCGGTGTCGAGCATACGGTCAAGCAGATCGCCGCTGCCGCTGTCCTTGCCGTCCGACGCTCGGCGGGCCCGTACCAGCTCGTCGACCGTGCGGTTCAGATACGCCATGGCCGCCTCGTTGCGGCGCGTGGCCCGGCGCAGCAGCAGCGGGGCGAGCGGCGCGGGGACGACGTTCAGATACTGGGCATGGTTGAGGGTGCCGACCATCGCCGTCACGAAGGGGTGCGGGCGGTCGCGCTCGAAGGAGCCGAAGTCGTGTCCGAAGCCGGTGCGCGCGATCGTCTCCAGGGTCAGCTTCGTCATGTCACCGGGCACGTCCACGGCATGGCCCGCCGTCAGCTCCCGGTCCCAGTGGTCGGTGAGCCGCTCGGCCACGGCCAGCATCATCGGGTGATAGCCGGACATCGCCTCACGGCTGAAACCGGGGGCGAGGACATCGTGCGCCAGCTGCCAGTTGGACTCGTGGTTGTACGCCGTGAACAGCCCGTCTCCGGCGATCGGGCGCAGGTTGGCCACCCCGAGGCCCACATGCTTGGCGAAGCGCGACTCGTCCGCGAGGTCGGCGGTGAGTTCCGCGCCCCACACGAACACGATCTCCTTGCCGAACGCCTTGCGCCGGAAGACCGGCCCCAGCCGCTGCCCGACGCGCATCGAGTCCTGGAGGGGCGTGCGGGGATTGACGCCTATCAGATCGCCAAGCAGCGGAATCCGGCGCGGCGGACGCGGAATGCGGTGCAGCTCCGGCCAGCCCAGCTCGGCGCTGCGGAATCCCCTGGGCGAAGCGGTCCGGGACGCTGTCTCGGTCATGACGCCATCTCCCTTGATCCTGTGGCGTGTTGAGCCTGTTGTACGTGGGTTCAATAACGGTTTCAGTCTGGTCCCGCTGTTGAATCGACGTCAAGTAGCGTCGAGTAAAGTGCGGACATGACCGCGAAAGAGGGGGAGCGCACGCGGCGTCGGCGGTTGAGCACCGGCGAGCGTCGGGAGCAGCTCCTGTCGGTCGGTGCGCGTCTGTTCTCGGAGAGCCCGTACGACGAGGTGTGGATCGAGCAGGTCGCCGAGATCGCCGGTGTCTCACGCGGGCTGCTCTACCACTACTTCCCGACCAAACGGGACTTCTTCGCGGCGGTCGTGGAGCGCGAGAGCGAACGCATGATGCGGATGACGGCCGCCGTCCCGGGCGTTCCCGCCCGCGAGCAACTGGACGCCAACCTCGACGCGTTCCTCGCGTACGTCGAGGAGCACGCGCACGGCTATCGCGCCTTCCATCGTGCCGACGCGTCCGGCGACCAGGCCGTACGGAAGGTCTATCAGCGGGCGCTGGCCACGCAGGAGCGGCAGATCCTCGAAGCGCTCGCGGCCGACCCGGAGTTCGGCCGGCTGGCCGAGGAACGGCCCGAACTGCGCCTCGCCGTCCGGGGCTGGCTGGCGTTCACCACTGCCGTCTGCCTGGAGTGGCTGCGCGGCTCGGAGCTGTCCCGGGAGCAGGTGCGGGAGCTGTGTGCACGGGCGCTGCTCGGCACCCTCGGGCTCTGAACACCCCCTGAACCCGGCCGATTCGGGGCCGGGTTGCGGCCGGGCCGCGTTACAGGAATCGCACAGGATCGCGGGAGGTGGTTGGCGTACACCCAGATCTTCGATAGGTTAGGCAAGGCTTACCTAAGGAGGTTTGGGATGGGTGACAGTCCGACCTGGACGGCCGCGCCCGCGGCGGCGGAACGCGCGCGCTCGGTGCTCGCCGCCGCGTGGTCCTGCGCGGTGACAGCGGACGGCGGGCGCGAGGAGTTCGTCGGCGCGCACACCGTCGGCGAGGACGGCCGGGTGATCCTGGACGTGCCGGCGGACAGCACGCTGCTCGCCATCGCCGTCTGCGCCCCGCGCGGCGAGCCCTCGGCCGTGCTGGAGTTCGCCGACGTCTCGCCCGTCCCCGTGCGCAACCGGATCCGCGCCCGGCTGTGGATGGCCGGCTGGTTCTCCGTCGAGGGCGAGCAGCTGGCGTTCCGTCCGACGCGGGTGGTGCTGCGCCAGACGTCCGGTGCCACCGTGATCGACCTCGACGACTTCGCCGCCGCCGAGCCCGACCCGCTGGCCACGGCCGAGGCCAGTCTGCTGACCCACCTCGCCGACTGCCACGGGGACGCCGTCGAGCGCCTCACCCGCCTGGTCGAGGCGGAGAGCCTGCACGGCGCCGTCAAGGTCCAGCCGCTCGCCGTCGACCGGCACGGACTCACCCTGCGCATCGAGCGGGCCCGCGCCCACGGCGACGTACGGCTGGCGTTCCACCGGCCCGCCGACACCGTGGCGCAGCTCGCCGAGCGCATGCATATCCTGCTCACCCAGGCCAGCGCCGCTTCGTGCCCCCGCGCGCTACAGCGGCAGCGCACAGACGACGACGGGTGACGCGAACGGCTCGCCCGCGAGCCGCAGTTCACCGCTCGCACGGTCGACGCGGAAGACGCTGACCGTGCCCGACCGCTGGTTCGCCGCGAACAGCAGGTTCCCGTTCGGCGAGAGGGCGATCTGGCGCGGGAAGTCTCCGGCGACCGGCACCGTGTCGAGGAGCCGGAGCCGGGCACCGTCCGCCTCCACGGCGTACCGCGTCAGACTGTTGTGGCCGCGATTCGCCAGATACGCGAACCGCCCGTCCGCGGTCACCACGAACTGGGCCGGGTAACTCGTGCCCGAACCCGTCCCCGTGGACTGCGCCTCCCCGATGGTCAGGCGCCCGTCGGCGGGGGAGTAGGCACAGACCGCGACCGTGTTGTCGACCTCGTTGGCGAGATACGCGTACCGGCCGCCGGGGTGGAACGTGAGAGCGCGCGGACCCGCACCCGGGCGGGTCTGTGCCCGCGAGACCCCGGTGAGCGTGCCGCGCGCGAGGTCCAGACGGTATGTGTAGACGGTGTCCGTGCCCAGATCGACCGCCAGGACATGGCCGCCGTCGGGACTGGTGACGAACTGGTGCGCGTGCGGGCCCTGTTGGCCGGGCCCCGGCGCCGGGCTGGAGTGCGTGACCAGGTCGGTGCGCTCGCCCAGCGCGCCCGAGGCGTCGATGGGGTGCACCGCCACGCTGCCGGAGCCGTAGTTGGCGCTGAGCAGCCACCGTCCGCTCGGATGCACGGACAGATGGCACGGCGCCGCCCCGCCGGTGCTCCGCGTGCCCAGCACCTGATGCGGCTTGCCCTCGCCGCCGAGCCGGATCGCGGTCACGCCGCCGTCCTCGCGCTCGTTCACCGCGTACAGGGTGCGGCCGTCGGGGTGTACGGCGAGGTACGACGGGTCGCCCACGCCCGTGAGGGTTCCGGTGCCGGTGATCCGCCCCGATTCCGGGTCGTAGGTGGCCAGGCCGATGCCGGTGCCGCCGTCCTCGGCGGAGGTGTAGGTGCCGAGGAAGAGGGGGCGGGGGGTGGCTGGCCGAGGGGTGGCCGGTGCGGATGGCTCCGGCGCGGGTGATTCCTGCGTGGTGGCGGGTTCCACCGGGACGGCGGCCATCGCTCTCGCCGGGACGGACGCGGCAGCGGCGGTACCCGCCGCCGCACCCACGAACCGGCGCCTGCTCCAGCCGCCTCGCGTACCTTGCGCCGGTTCCGTACCACCGCTCATTGCCTGCACCCCGGGTCTCGGTCGCCTCAGCCGTCATCCATCGGTCGTGACAGCAACTCTGACGTGGATCACCTGGTGAGGGCAAGAGGAGCAACGTGCGTTGCAAGGGCTGCAATGGGTGACGCGGTCTTTCTTTCGCCCCCGCCGCCCCTACCCGTCCCATCCCTGAGGGGCTGCCGCCCCCAGACCCCCGCTACGGCCCTGAACGGGCCTTGTCCTCAAACGCCGGACAGGCTGAGTTGGGGTGCGGGCCGGTGGTGAGGTGCGGCGGGGTGGGTGGGGAAAAGCTCGCGCTGAACGCGCTTGTCCTCAAACGCCGGACGGGCTGGGGGTGCCGGCCGGTGCTGAAAAATCAAGCCCCGGTCGGCGTTCGAGAACAACCGGGCTCAGCCCACCCCCTTTCCCGCCCACCCGCCCCCGCCGCTTCCGCAGTACAGGCGGTGCCTCTTCAGCTCCGGCCGGGGCTGGTCTTTCAGCCCGTCCGGCGATTGGGGACGAGCGCGTTCAGCGCGACAAAGGGGGGTCTGGGGCGCAGCCCCCAGGGATGGGACGGGTAGGGGCGGCGGGGGCGAAACCAACTACCAGTCCCCGTCCTCCACCGGCTTCCCCGTCAGCGGCTTCACCTGCCCAGGCGACGGCTCCTGCCAGGGCTCGTGGTCGTCGCCGAGCCAGTCGCCGACCGGCTGTACGGCCGTCAGGGGGGCTGTGGCGGTTAGGTCCTCCGCGTCCTCGTCGTAGTAGTCGAACCAGGGCAGACCGGCCCGGGTGTAGGCCGCGCGGTCCACGGGTGACGGGGGCGGGGCCTCGCCCGTGATGCGGCGCCACTCGGGCGGCGTCACGAGGTGCACGAACACGCGTCCGGCGGGGCGCTCGGCCCATGCCGTGAGCGGCCGGTCGTCCCGGTAGACCTCCTGGCGCATCGAGCCGCCGACGCCCAGCCCCATCGCCGCCCCCGACCGCTGCGGGCCCGCCGCACCGCTCGGCGCCGGCGGGGCCGCCATCGCCATGGGTGCCATGGGTACGGTCCCGCCGTAACCCCGGTTCCGGGCGGTCGCCGCCCGTTCCGCCCGGCGGCGCTCCTCCTCGCGCCACTTCACCAGTTCCTCCTCGGACAGCGGGAACGACTGGAGCTGTACGCCGCCCCACACCTCCTCGCCCGTGACCTGGCCCTCGACGGTCGCGCCCAGCCCGAGCGGCACCGCCACGAACTGGCGGACCGTGCCCTTGCCGGAGTTGATGCCGTCCAGCCAGGGCTGACGCGGCAGCACCACGTAGTTCTGCGGCTTCCGGGACAGCCGGTCCCTCCACGGCTCGCCCGACACCGCGCACACCTTGCCCACGCCCACCTGCAACGCGGCGGGCTCCGCGGTGCCCGCGAAACTCAGCCACATCGCCTCGCGCAGATACACCGGCAGCAGCACACCGCCGCGCGCCCGCCAGGCCTCCGGCACGGTGTCGGGGTAGTCGGCGACCCGGCGGACCGGGAACTCGCCGAGCCCCGGCGGCAGCGGATGCGTGCCCGTCTCCGGCAGCCGGAGGGTGCGGACGAAACGTACGGCCACACCGCCCGGCAGCCGCAGTGTGTTCCCGTCGATCCGCACGCCGGAGTCACCCATGCGCCGCCCCCTTGGTCGTCAGCTGTTCTGTGTTCTATGTGACTTCGTCACATAGAACGACGTGACACGCCCTCGCGGTTCCTGCCCGGCACGCGCACCCGCTTCACGAACTTCCGCAGCCGGGCCAGCCGGGGCATCCGCTCCCACTCCTCCCGGGTGCAGCGGTCCAGTTCCTCGAGGAGCCGCCGGGAGCGGTGCTCGGTGTCCAGCTCGTCGAGGATGCGGTTGACCTCGGTCAGGACGGCACCGTGCAGCTGCCACTGGGACGCGTCCTGCTGGATCTCCGCCAGGAGCAGCTGGGCCAGCTTGTCGCGGGTGGCGGTCGCGGCCCGGAGTTCGGTGGCGAGCCGGGTCTCCGCCGACTCGGCGCTGACGGTGACGTCGGTGGTGACGAGGACCGCGAAACTGACCAGGGCGTCGGCGATCTCGGACAGCAGCCGCTCCAGCGCGGCGCCCGTCTCCGGGGCGAACAGCGGCTCGGGGTCCCGTTCCTTGGCCAGGTCGGTCAGGGTCCGGGCGAGGACGCGCAGGACGACCGTGCAGATCTCCAGCGTGTCCAGGCCGGTGCGCAGCACGACCCGGTGCAACAGGCCTTCCCGGACCCGCGGGTTGAGCCGCAGGCTGTCCTCGGCCTGTTGCAGGGCCGCGTCCACCTCGACGATGTCGTGGTCGAGCCGACGGGCCTCGTGCAGCCGGGCCGTCGCGTGGTCCACGGGAGTGCGGCCCGCGGCCTCCTCACCCATCCGCAGCATCAACTGCCGTACCCGGCGCGCCAGATCCCCGATGGACTCGCCGGCCTTGTCCACCCACACCGGGGGAGCCAGCAGCAGGTTGAAGGCGAGCCCGACGACCGCGCCGATCACGGTCTCCAGGACCCGCGCCCAGGCCGTGTCCCCGACCCGGGTGACCCCCAGCACCAGCATCGCGCTGATCGCCACCTCGGGCACGAACTCGCTGACCCGCACCAGATGCCCGACCGCCAGCGAGGCCAGGATGATCAGTCCCAGGCTCCACCAGGTCAGGCCCACCAGCACGCTGAAGCCGATCGCGATGACGACTCCGGCGACCACGGAGTTCACCCGGCGGATGCCGGTGGTGATCGTGGCGTAGAGGGTGACCTGGACGACCAGCAGCGCGGTCAGCGGAGCGGTGAGCGGCGCGGACTCGGGACTGACGCGGAGGGCGACGACGTACGCGATCGTCGCGGCTGCCGCCGACCGCAGGGTCTGGACGACCACGGGTTCGCGGTGCTTGCCCACGAACCGGACGGCGGACTCCGTCCATTCACCAGGTACCACTCGCATGCGCGCGCACGCCTCCTTCCGGTTCTTCCCGCCTTCCCGCAAACGGACCGAGCGTACTCACGGAAGGCCGCGGGCGTGTGCGGTACGGACGGAGGTATTCCTCACGTGATCAGGGATGTTTCCCCTTGTTGACCATAGGTTTTGTTGACCAATAAGTTGTGGATCTTCGGTGCCGCCGGGTGGTGTTCTGGTCCGTATGGCCAACGACCCCGATTTCCCGCACACGAGGGCTCTCCGCCATGTCGCGGCCCTCTCCGCCGGCCCGGCCGTGCCCCCGGACCTCCGGGTGACCCTGAACTTCCACCCCGACCGGGCGGCCCGCGAACTGCCCCTGCTGCGGGCGCTGGCCCAGGACGGTGTCTACCGCTCGCAGTTCGTCACCGGCACCAGCAACGGCGGGCTCACCGCTCATCCCGGCGGCGACCGCTGGCGGTGGGAGAGCCGGATGTTCGCGGGGACGTACGACAGCGCGCCCGCCCACCAGCGCCCGGTGTACGGCGCGTTGAACTTCCGCCGCCAGGTCGTCGGCGCCGCCCCGAGGTTCGGCTCCTCGTACTTCCGGCTGACCGGCGCCGCTCTCGCGCGGGCCACCTTCTGCTACCCGGACAGCGCGGCGGAACCCGCCCACTTCGGGGTCGCCGCCGGTATGTCCCTCCTCGCGCTCGCCGAGGCCGACGAGCGGGACGCGCTCGACGACTACATCGAGGCCCAGATACACGGCCCCGTCGTGCTCGCCCGGGACGTCGAGGCGCTGGTCCTCGACGCGAGCTATCGCGGCACCCCGGTGGAGAAGGCTGCCCGCACCCTGCCCGTACCGCTCGAATGGCACCCCGGATACCGGCTCTCCGTAGGGGAGTTGCGCCGTCACGTCGACTTCCGGGGGCCCGAGTACGTCGAACTCGGCGCCCGGATCGCCGAGGACGGCCGGCTCGACCCGCGGATCATCGGCGACGCGGCCCGCACCGGCCGCCATGAACTCCAGCACCTGAAGATGGTGTGGCACTGCCTTGCCCGCTTCGGCGCCCCCGAGGGTGCGGGGACCGCCCGTTCCACCTAGTTTCCCTTGCCCGGCAGCGTCAGGTCGGTGGACCACGTCTCGCCGAACTCGTACTTGGGCGTGGCGGCGTTGTAGGTGTAGATGCCCGCGAGCGGCAGTTTCTCGCCCGGAGCGGCGGACTGCAGGACGTCGCACAGATCGCCGACGGTACGCAGCGGCACGTCCTTGACGCTCGTGATCACGTCACCCTCCTCCAACTGTGCCTTGTGCGCGGCGGAGTTGGTCGCCGTGCTCATCACGAACAGACCGGTGACGCCCTCGTCGAGGAGTTGGTTCTGCATGTCGAGGACGTACCGCTGGTCCTGGAGGTCCGGGAAGTAGTACGCGGAACTCAGGCCGGGGTCCTCCAGGGAGACGAGTTCCCACCCGGGGTCGTTCTTCCTGTCGCCCGCCACCAGCCCGTCGAGCAGAGGCTTCGCGTGGTCGCCGGCGATCGAGTAGTACTGCCCCTGCGCCTCCGAGTTGCCCAGGGTGTTGATCCCGACCACCTTGCCGTCGGCGTTGAGCAGGGGCCCGCCGGAGTTGCCGTGGTTCAGCGTCGCGGAGTGCTGGATCGTGGCCGGGAGATGGGGATAGGACACGCTCAGATCGGCGGGCACGTCCGGCGACTGCACGCTGCCGGACGTGTACACGGGCTTTTGCGTGGCGTAGTCGGTGAGGGACGTCGGATAGCCGAGGGCGGTGACGGTGTCGGCGGCCTTGACGTCACCGCTGTCGCCGAACTCCAGTTCCTTGAGGTCTTCCTGAGGGGTAGTCAGCTTGACGACGGCCAGATCCTCGCAGGGGTCGCTGCCGAGCACCCGGACGGGCACCGGCTCCTTGCCGTCGATGACCACCTTCAACGCGCCCTGCCCTTCGACCACATGAGCGTTCGTCAGGATGAGCCCGTCATCGGCGTCGTAGACAAAACCGCTGCCGAGCGCCGAGTTGCCGATCACATGCACCGTCGCCGGCGCGGCTTCTTCGAAGACCTCCTGCGGCGACGGATCGTCCGCCGGGACGGCCACCGCGGCCGTCCCGCCCAGGGCGACCAGAATGGCCGAGGCGCCCGCCACCGCGGACTTCGCTTTCACGCCCATAAGACGCCGCCCTCCGACACCGGGCGGCCCGCCCCACCCCAGGACCCGGCCCGGAAATGATCGTTACCAGGTCCAGAATATCCCCGCATGTCGCGTCTGTCCTGCGGCGGACCGGTCCGGTTCCCGACCCGATCCGCACTCCGTTCCGTACGCTGTTCCGGGGCCGTACGCAGGGCGCGGACGCGGCTCGTCGAGGCGGGGGAGGCGCGGAGACGGTGACCGATTCGTGGGAGCGGGCCGGACAGATCCTGACATCGGCGGGGCTGCCACCCGACAGCCTCGCGGACTGCCGTCTGCTCACCGGTGGGACGTACAACGCCGTCGAGGAGCTTCGACTGGCCGACGGCAGCCGGTACGTCCTGAAGATCCCGCCGCCGGAGACGGTACCGGGGCTCAGTCACGAGGTCCGACTGCTCGTCTCCGAAGCGGAGTTCTACCGGGCCGCCGGCACGGTCGGCGTACAGGCGCCGAGTGTCGTGGCTTTCGGTGACAGCCACCTGCTGATGACCGCCTGCCCGGGCGACCCGTGGGACGACCCCCTGACCTCTGCCGAGCAGACGCTCCTGAGAGGCGAACTGGGCGGGCTGGTGGCCCGTCTGCACGCGGTCACCGGACCGGCCTTCGGCTACCCCTCCGGTGCCCTGGGCCCCCTCGCCCCCGACTGGCGTACGGCATTCGCGGAAATGTTCGACGCGGTGCTCGACGACGCCGTCCGCTATGACGCGTGGCTGCCGATTCCAGTGGACGAGGTGGCCCGTACCGCCCGGGCCGCGTACGAGGCCCTCGACGAGGTCACCGTTCCTCGCCTGGTCCACTTCGACCTCTGGCAGGGGAACATCCTGGTCGACCGCTCGGCCGGGGCGCCGCGTATTGGTGGCCTCATCGACGGTGAGCGCATGTTCTGGGGCGATCCGGTGGCCGACTTCGTGTCGCTGGCGCTGCTGGGGGACATCCGGGGCGACGAGGCGTTTCTGCGGGGGTACCGGGATGCGGGCGGGTCGGTCGAGTTCGAGGAGGGGGTCTGGCGGCGGCTTGCTCTCTACCGCGCCTACCTGGACCTGATCATGCTGACCGAGGTGGTGCCCCGGGAGATGGGGGAGGAGCGGAAGAAGTGGGCGCGGGAGGTGGTCGGGCCTGCGCTGATGAGTGCCTTGGGAGATCTCCCGCCCGCGCGCCGCCGACGCTAGTCCAGTGTGTCCCAGTGCGTAGTCTGGTGCGGTGCAACTGTCTTTGGGAGAACGTGTGCGGTGGTCGGTGGCCCGATGACGGACTTCGGCGCGATCGACGCCCTGCTGGCCGGCGCCCGCCAGGAGGTGCCGCTGCCCTCGGTCGAGGTGCGGCGCGGGCTGCGGGAAGGGCTGAACCTCTCGCGCGCCCAGGTGGCCCAGGCCCTCGGGGTGAGTCCCTCCACGGTCGGGGGGTGGGAGTCGGGGCGGGACCCCAGCGGCGAAGTGCGCGAGAAGTACGCCTACTTCCTCGACGGGGCGCGGACGCGGCTGGAGGCGCAGGCCGAGCAGGACGCTGAAGAGGAAGAGGAGGCATCCGCGGCCTCCGAGGAGGTAACTGAGGTAGCGGAGGCAGGGGAAACAGGGGAAGCAGAGGCCGAGAGCGAGTCGGAGATCCTCTCCGTCGCCCAGCCCTGCGTGCTGTGCGGACACCCCGCCCGTCACCAGGTCGCCGGATTCCCGCAGCACCTCGATCCCGGTGAGTGCGGCGGAGGGACGGCCACCGTCAGTGAGCCCCCTGCGAAACCCGCTGCCGCCACAGTCGCCGCGACGCCCGTCAAAGTCGTCCCCGTCGGTCGTCGCGTCCAGACCGTCTCCGACGAGCCCGATCCGATCGCCGCCGCTGTCGCCGGTGCGCTCGCCGAGCACGCGGGGGACGTCGACGCGGCGACCGCCGCGCTCGTCAAGCGGGCCATCCCGGATGCGATGGCGCTGCTCGACTCGACCCGCAAGGGCGGGCGGTACGACGTCGTGGCGCATCCCTGGATCCCGGACATCCTGCGCAAGCAGACCGCACGCGGTGCCGACCAGATCTGGGAGGCCCGCCCCAAGTGGGCCCGCCGTGAACTCCCGCCCGGCGCCCACGAGGTGACCGCGCTCGACATCAACGGCGCCTACCTCTCCGCGCTCAAGACCCATCTGCCCATCGGCCAGTTGGAGCACTCCACCGGGTTCGGCCACGACCGCCGCCGGGCCGGCGTCCACCTGATCACGCCATCGGTCTGGGACCACGAGGCCGAGCTGCCCAACCCGATCGGCAACCGCGACGAACCGGGCCCGCTGTGGGTCACCGAGCCCACGCTGAGGCTCCTCCTACGGCTGTCCGGGCCGAAGTACGGGCTGTGCGAACCGCCGGAGATCCACGAGTCGTTCACGTCCGGCGCCACCGAGAACCTGCTGGAGAAGTTCCGGATCGCCCTGAAGGACGCGCGCGACCGGGCCATCGAGCAGGACGACGAGGTCACCCTCGAATACGTGAAGGCGATGTACTCCAAGTTCGTCTCCACGATGGGGGAGTCGAACTACAACCGGGAGCTGTACCGCCCCGACTGGATGCATCTGATCCGCTCGCAGGCCTTCGCCAACCTCTGGACCAAGGCCTACAAGGCGTACGGCGAGGGGCTGACCGTCGTGCGCGCGATGGGTACCGACGAGCTGCATGTGATCGGCGACTGGAGGAGTGTCTTCCCGGAAGGGCGTGGCGTTTCCGAGGTCAAGATCAAGGACACCTACACCGTCGGCGAGGATACTGATCCCGCCGCCGCGGGCGAGCACGAGAGCTGAGTGACAGTGAGGGAGGCGGTGCATGCCTGAAAACACCCATGAGTTCGGGAAGTACGGTGCCCGGGGCATCAAGGGCAGCGCGGCCGTGGCCCGGCGGCTCGACATGCTGGCGGGCGGAATCGTCACGCCGATCACGGCGCGGCGCGGTCTGCTGGCCCGGCTGCACTACCTCACGCGCACCGACCATGCCAGGTCGGCGGCGCGGGAGGCGGGGCTGACGGTCACCGACCGCACGCTCAAGGCGTGGTTGGAGGGCAGGCGCAGCCCGTCGAAGCGGAACCTGGAGAAGATCGAGACGGCGTACTGGACGGTCCGCCGTCAGAACGTCGCCCGGTATCTCGTCGGGCGGCTCAACGCCCGGGGCCGTGGCACCCGCGTCGAACTGCACCCCCTCAACCAGTCCCAGGTGGACCGGCCGCGCCAGCGCGTCGTCGAGTTCCGCACCCTCAACATCCGGCACTGGGACCTGCTCGTCGAGGCCTGGTCCACCGGCGACACCCAGGCCTTCGACGACGCCTGGACCGACCAGATCGTCGACCTCGGCTCCCAGTGGGGCCAGTACGAGTACGTCACGAACGTCGGTTTCGCCGCCTGAACCCTGTCCCGGCCCCGAAGTCGACGATGAACTCGGCGGCGAACTCGGGGCCGGGCCGGCGCGAGATGATCGTGCCATGAACGAGATCATCCTGATGTCCGACGAGAAGGTGGCCGCCGTACCCGTCGTGGAGTGCGGCGAGCGTCTGGTGGAGGTGCGAGGCGCCCTGCTCACCGACGACCGGCAGCAACACGCGTCCGGCGGCGCCCAGTTCCACCTGAGGCAGGGCGTCCTCGACCGGCTGCTCGACGCGCAGGCGCTGCTTCCCGAGGGCATCCGGCTGCTGTTCGTCGAGGGCTATCGGCCGCCCGCCCTGCAACGCCGCTACTTCGACGGGTACTCCGCCGAACTGCGCGCCCAGCACCCCGGCTGGTCCGACGACCGGCTGCGCGCCGCCGCCAGCCGCTATGTCTCCCCGCCCGAGATCGCCCCGCACAGCGCGGGTGCCGCCGTCGACCTGACCCTCGCCGACGCCGACGGCCACGAACTCGACCTGGGCACCGCCATGAACGCCAACCCCGAGGACAGCGCGGGCGCCTGCTACACCCACGCCACCAACATCGACACCAAGGCCCGCACCCACCGGGAGATCCTCGGCAAGGCCCTCACCGAGGCCGGCCTGGTCAACTACCCCACGGAGTGGTGGCACTGGTCCTACGGCGACCGCTACTGGGCCCTGACGACAGGCGCCCCGGCAGCGCTGTACGGCCCCAAGGAACTGCCCCGCAGGCACGCCTGACGGCTGGAGCGAAGAGGTGGCTGGGGGACTCGGGTGCGCACCGCGCCCCGATAGGGGCGCGGGGAACTGCGCGACCAGCCCCCCCGACCCGCAGCCAAACGAACCACCCACGCACCGAAGCGCTCACCCCGAGAACGCGTTCACCCCCGTCAACTCAGCCGAAACCTCCCACAGCCGCGCAGCCGCCCCCGCATCGACCGCATAGTCCCGTACCCCACTGGTCTGATCCCCCGGCGTGGCGGGCTCAGCGACGTCACAGTCCTCGCAATAAACCCCGCCCATCCCCACCAGCTGCGGGGATGTCGCGGCCCACACCTGAGTGGCCGCACCCTGCTCGGGCGTCTTGAAGCCCGCCAGATCGAGCATGTTGCCCTCGGCGTCCCGCCAGCCGCGCTCGATCTGCTCGGCGATCGGGATGTGGCGCTGGAGCGGGGTGAAGATGGCGCCGGGGTGGAGGGAGAAGGTCCGTACGCCGACGTCGCGGCCGAGCCTGTCCAGGTGGACGGCGAACAGGACGTTGGCCGTCTTCGCCTGGCCGTACGCCTCCCACTTGTCGTAGCCGCGCTGCCAGTGGAGGTCGTCCCAGCGGATGCCGGAGAAGTGGTGGCCGCGCGAGGAGACGGAGACGACGCGGGCGCCGCCGGGCTCGATGGCCGGCCACAGCCGGTTGACGAGCGCGAAGTGGCCGAGGTGGTTAGTCGCGAACTGGGCTTCCCAGCCGGGGCCGACCCGGGTCTCGGGGCAGGCCATGATCCCGGCGTTGTCGATCACGAGGTCGAGGGTGCGCCCGGAGGCGAGGAAGCGGTCGGCGAAGGCGCGCACGCTCTCCAGGTCGCCGAGGTCGAGCGCGTCCACCTCGACGCCCTCGACGCCGGCCAGCTCCTCCCGTGCGTGCTCCGGGCGGCGGGCGGGTACGACGACCCGCGCGCCCGCCTTGGTGAGCGCGCGGGTGGTCTCCAGGCCGAGGCCCGAGTAGCCGCCCGTGACGAGCGCGAGCTTCCCGGACAGGTCGATGCCCGCGAGGACGTCGTCGGCGGTGCTCCGGGCATCGAAGCCCGAGCCGATCTTGTGCTGTGCGGTGGTCATGGACAGCACGCTACGAATTGGAGTGCGCTTGAAGTCAAGAGACCCCGCCGGGGCCGTCCCGGCGGACGAGGCCGGGGGAATGTCGGGCCCCTCATCGGCGGATGTGGGCCCTGGCCGGCGGCAACGCCGCTGGGGCCCCTGCGGGGGAGTGCTCCCGTCGGCGGAGGGCCCGTCGGCCCGGCGGCAGCCAGCTCTCGGGCGAGCGCCTCGTGGGTGTGCGTGAGCCTGCTGGAGTCGCCAGTCCGGCGGGAACGGCCGCTGGGGCACTCCGCCGCCCCGCGTCATCGGGACGACCCGCTGGTCGGGTCTTCAGTCCGGTGCCGGCAGCCGGTGGCAATGCCGCTGGGGCTCGCCGGGGCGTGCGCCCGTCGTGGGGCTGTGCAACCCCCACCGCCGGGCGTCATCGGGACGACCCGCCGGTCGGGCCTTGAGCCCGGTGGTGGCTCGCGCTCCCGGGTGCCTGATCGGCGGACGTGAGCCGGGCGAAGGCGGCAATCGGCGACAGCGTTGCTGGGGCCCCGGCTGGGAGAGTGCACCCGCCGCCGAGCGGCACATGCCCACTACCCCCCCCCCGTCACCGCAACGATCCCCCGACCCACCCTCAGCCCGGCGGCAGCCTGCGCTCCCGCGACCACTCCAGCAAGTCGTCCGCCGACCACGTCGTGACCACCCGCTCCGCGGGTACCCCGCACTCCTCCGCGCGGGCGCAGCCGTGGATCTGCCAGTCCAGCTGGCCGGGGGCGTGTGCGTCGGTGTCGATCGAGAACAGTGTGCCTGCCGCCACGGCCTGCCGGAGCAGTCGGCGCGGTGGGTCCAGTCGCTCCGGGCGGCTGTTGATCTCCACTGCCGTGCCCGTCTCGGCGCAGGCGGCGAACACCGCTTCCGCGTCGAACTCCGACTCCGGACGCGCCCGGCCCCCGCCCCGCTCGCCCCGCCCGCCACCGCCACCCCGGGGCTCCCGCCCCACCAGCAGCCGCCCGGTGCAGTGCCCGAGCACGTCCGACAGTGGATTGCGTACGGCGGCCACCATCCGGCGGGTCATCGAGCGGGCGTCCATGCGCAGCTTGGAGTGGACGGACACCACCACGACGTCCAGCAGATCCAGGAGGTCGGGGTCCTGGTCCAGGGAGCCGTCGTCGAGGATGTCGCACTCGATACCGGTGAGCAGCCGGAACGGCGCCCAGGTCGCGTTCAGTTCCTCGATCAGCGCCAGTTGCTCGCGCAGGCGGTCGGCGGACAGGCCCCGGGCCACCGTGAGGCGCGGTGAGTGATCGGTGAGCACGGCCCACTCGTGCCCGAGCCGCGCCGCCGTGCGGCCCATCTCCTCGATCGGGCTGCCGCCGTCCGACCAGTCGGAGTGCAGATGACAGTCCCCGCGCAGCAGTGCCCGCAGGCGTTCCCCGTCCCCGAGAGGCGGGGTCACCCCCTGCTCGCGCTCCAGTTTCTCCAGGTAGGCGGGCACCTGCCCGGCCAGCGCCTCGCGCACCACCTGCGCGGTCTTCGGGCCGATTCCCTTGAGGGACTCCAGCGTGCCGGTGTCGGCCCGCTGCCGTATCTCCTCCGGGGACAGCTCCGCCAGCACGTCGATCGCGGTACGGAACGCACGTACGCGATACGTGGGGGCCAGGGAGCGCTCCAGCAGGAAGGCGATCCGGTCCAGCGCCTCGACGGGATCCAGTGACATCGCCATCGTCACCTCCGCCTCCAGCGTGGCGCGGGCTCGGCGGGCCCGCATCACGGAGGGGGCGGAGGAGGCTGTCACGGGCGCGCCCGGTGGCCGGTACATGATGGCCGGATTCGCTCTACGCTCTATGCATGACCGAAATCGGGAGCCCGTACATCGCTCACCCGCGGATCATGGTGCTCGGGGTGCAGCCGGGCATGCCGCCGTTCCGCATCATCGAGATCGACGGGGAGGTGGTCGGTGCGGCGCGGGCGCTCACCGATGTGCTGGTGGTCGCCGCCGCGGCCGGCATCACGGTCCATGATCTCGACGATCCGGACTTGATCCGCTGGGTCGGCGGCGACAAACTCACCTGGACCAGAAGGCAGAGATAGCTACGTCCGTTTATTCGTCTTCGGCGCGTGCACCGCGCGGCTGAGCCGGCGGCCGAGAAGCAGGTAACCGATCAGGGCGCCCGTGGTGTTGAGGATGACGTCGTCGATGTCGAAGGCGCGCCCGGTGATCAGCAAGCCCTGGGCCAGCTCGACCATGAGCATGACGGTCGCGGTCAGGAACAGCACCCGCAGGACGCCCCGTGCCTTGGGCAGAATGATGGGCACCAGGAGGCCGAAGGGCACGCCCAGCAGCACGTTCCCGCCGATCTGCCGGATGGCGTCCCGCATCTCGGGCTGGTCCAGATACGCGCGCAGCGAGCGGCCCGGATGAAGGTTCGTGTGGGTCAGCGCCTCGGACGCCGGGGACGGCTCCAGGGTCAGCCGGGCCAGGATCACGGCGAACGCCACCATGAACACGAAGGCACACAGAACCGTCAGCAGCCGGGCCAGGAAGACGAACGGACGGCGCTTCGGCGGAGCCTTCTCGGGAGGTTTGGGGGAGGCCTTCGGCGGGGTCGTCGAGGCCCTCCGGGTCCTCCAGGGGAACTTGGACGCGGACTTCGACGGCGACTTCGGCGGTGATTTGGTTGTCGGCTCCTGTGAGGTCTCGGGCGGCTTGCTCGCGGCCTTCGCGGGGCGCAGGCGCAGCGCGGCGAGGGAGCGCGGAGCTGATCGGGCCATCAACGTCCTCCGGTCTTCAACTGACCCCCGTGCAACGGCGGTTACCCCCGATCAGGCCGGGGACTCCGCTCCGGCCTGCCCGGATCCGAGAACCCGGGCAGGCCGGTTTCCCTCAGGTGTCGTAGGTCACGGTCACCGTGGTGAAGCCGAGCGAGCCGAGCAGGCCCTTGAGCATGGCCGTGGTGTTCTCCTCGGCGCGCGCGGTCAGACCGCTCTCCTTCGCCGCGTCGCCGATGTGCCGGGCCGCCAGCTTCTGGACGGCCTGTTCGTCGTTCGGGTTGTCGGAGAAGAGATCGGTTATCCGGTCGAAGATTCCGCGCTGCTTGGAGACGGCGTAGGAGCGGTCCGGGTTCAGCGCGGGCTTTCCGAGTGCCGAGTGCGGCAGCCGGAGCGTCGCGGTCGTACGGTCCTTGTTGACCGTCACGTCGTCCTTCGCGATCTTGCCGAGATCGACATAGGCGTCGACCGTGCCCGCACCCACGTAGAGCACCCGGGTGCCCTTGATCGCGTCGGGCAGATACTTGGTGTCCTTCTCCAGGTCCACGACGACCTGGAAGTTGCCGGATGCCGCCTCGTAACGGCTCATGTCCTGGATGGATTCGAGGAGCGCGGGCCCTGAACGGTCGTTCGTCTCCTCGCCGAAGATGTCCCCCAGCCCCGGAAGCACCGCCAGCCGTAGCCCGGCCAGCAACAGCACGAACACCAGCACCACGGCACTCAGCACCTTGGCCCAAACAGGCATGCGTCGCACGGCCTTGATGGACGTCGTCATGGCGACGGACCCCTTTCTTCCTGCGTACTGAACCGGATGCCCGCCAAATGCCTCGCCAGACCGCTCTGTTGATGGATCGGGACAATTGAGAGGGGGCCTACCGGAGTGCGCGGTCGCCCGACGGGCGCGACCACCACACGCCCTCCCCGTGCGTCAGCCCCGGCAGCCGCAGCTCCGCCTCGCGCACCCGGCGGGCCGCCAGCGCACCGGTGAGGTGCCAGATGGCCCCGCCTTCCGTGGTCCCGCCTGCCGTGGTGGGGCCGAACGCCGCGCCGAGGGACGCCAGCAGACCGGTCACCGGGGCCAGCGCGCTGGACGGGATCTCCAGCTCGAAGGCGTGGTACGGCTCGTACACCCGAGTCCCCGCCCGCTCCAGCGCACGGCGCAGCACCACCGGCGTGAGCGCCCGGAAGTCCGCGGCGGTGCTGAGCGGCCCGACGAACCCGGAGCGGACGAGGACGACCCGGCAGTCCGTGACCGGCCACTCGTGCGGTCCGGCCAGCAGACTCGCGTGGACCGTGTCCTCGATCGCCTGGTGGAACGCCCGGGGGAGCGCGCCGAGTTCGGTCTCGTACGTGAACACCGCGCCCGAGCCGAGCGGTCCCGGCTCGACACGCAGCCCGACCGTCGCGAAGCAGCGGGTGCGGTCGAGCCACGGCAACTCCTCGTACGCCTCACCGGTGCCCGCGGGCCGCTCCAGGAACCGGACTCGGCTCGCCTCGAACTCGGCGTCGATGCCGAAGTCCTGGGCCAGGATGGCGGCGAGGACCTCCTTCTGGACCTCCCCGTACAGCAGCAGCGCCGTGCTGCCGTCGGGCGCCGGACGGGCGTGGATCAGCGGGTCCTGGTCGGCCAGGGTCAGCAGCGCCGCACGCAGCCGCGCCGATTGCTCCGGGTGTCGGGCCCGGACCAGGGTCTCCAGGGTCGGGGGCGCGAACTGCGGGGCGCGGTCGGTGAGTTCGCCGAGCCGGTCGCCGACGCGGACGGCGCCGATACCGGACAGGGTGGCGATGTTCCCGGCGGTGAGCGGGCCCCGGCGGCCGATCACGTCGAGGCCGGTGACCCGGCCGGGGACCTCGGTGGTCCGGCCGTCGGCCGCGCGCCGCAGGAACGTCAGCCGCTGACGCTCCGTCACCTCACCCTCGTACAGCCGCAGATACGCCGTTCGCCCGCCGTCCGGTGCGGGGCGGACGGCGAACACCGTGCCGCGCGGGGGCGCGTCGGTGGCGGTCGGCGTGGGGCGGGGGAGCAGCCTGGTCAGGGCCTCGACGAGTTCGGGTACGCCCTGGCCGCCCAGCGCGGAGCCGAAGAGGAGCGGGTGGAGCGAGCCGTCGGCGGTGCGGGCGGCTAGGTCGTGTCCGCAAAGTCCCGTCGTCCGCCCGGAGGGCGGGCCCGGCGGCGTCTGGTGCGTGCTCTCGGCGTGCCGGGCGGAGACCCTCGTACTGGTTGTACGTGGGGCTTCGCACGGTGCGGCGAGAGTGCGTGCCAGGCGTCGCCGGGCAGGCGGGACTTTGCGGACACGGCCTAGGGCCTTGGCCAGCTCGTCCGGGGTGGGTGCCGGGCCGTCCACGACCGCCGCGAGGATGTCAGGGTCGACCTCGGCGATCGCCTCCGCGATGTTCGTCAGGGGCCGGGTGCGGGCGGCCGGGGTGCCGACGGCGTCGACGTCGGTGAGCGGGACGATGTGCGGGGTGAGACGGCGGCGGATGTCCGTGAGCAGGGCTTCGGAACGGGCGCCCGCGCGGTCGATCTTGTTGACGAAGACCAGCGTGGGCAGCCGCAGCCGCCGCAGCGTCCTCATCAGCACGCGCGTCTGGGCCTGGACGCCCTCCACTGCCGACAGCAGCAGCACCGCGCCGTCCAGGACCTCCAGGGCGCGCTCGACCTCGGCGACGAAGTCGGAGTGCCCCGGGGTGTCGATGAGGTTGATCTGGGTGTCGGCGGCAGTGAACGCGGCGACTGCCGAACGGATGGTGATTCCGCGCTCGCGCTCGATCGCGCCGTCGTCCGTACGGGTGTCGCCGGCGTCGACGCTGCCGAGCCGGTCGATCGCGCCCGCGTCGAACAGCAGCCGCTCGGTGAGGCTGGTCTTACCGGCGTCGACGTGGGCCAGGATCCCGATGTTCAGGGTGTGCGAGATGGGCACGGAGTGCATGGGCGGTCGAGTCCTCAAGAACTGTGGTCCGGCATGGGCGGCGGAGAGTTCCGAGGAAACGGCGCATTCCGTGCTCCTGAGGTCGGGGAGAGCCGGGGAGATTCGGCCGCCGCCATCATGGCGTGGCCCCGGCGGGCGGTCGCAACCGATTTTCGCGGCACGGAGTGCCAGGGGCGGCCAGTACGATGGGCCGTGGCCGACCGGAATGATCATGCGAGGAGCGGTTCGTGCGAGACATCGCCGTGTTCAGCGGTAGTGCCCATCCCGAGCTGGCGGCCGAGGTCTGCGAGCACCTGGGCGTGCCGCTGCGGCCGACCCAGGTCAGCCGGTTCGCCAACGACTGCCTGGAGGTGCAGCTCCAGGCGAACTGCCGGGAGCGGGACGTCTTCCTCGTCCAGCCACTGGTCGTTCCCGTCCAGGAACACCTCGTCGAGCTGCTGATGATGTGCGACGCGGCGCGCGGGGCGTCCGCCGGGCGGATTTCGGTCGTCATGCCGCACTACGCCTACGCCCGCTCCGACAAGAAGGACATGCCCCGGATCTCGCTCGGCGGGCGCCTGGTCGCGGATCTGCTGGTCGCGGCCGGCGCGAGCCGCGTCCTCGCGATGACCCTGCACTCCCCGCAGGTCCACGGCTTCTTCTCGGTGCCGGTCGACCATCTGCACGCGCTGCGCGAACTCGCCGCACACTTCCGCCAGTACGACCTGTCCCGGACGACGGTCGTCTCGCCCGACCTCGGCAACGCCAAGGAGGCCGCGCACTTCGCCCGGCTGATCGGCGCCGAGGTGGCCGCCGGGGCCAAGCAGCGGTTCGCGGACGACCGGGTGAGCATCAGCTCCGTGATCGGCAAGGTCACCGGACGGGACGTCATCGTGCTGGACGACGAGATCGCCAAGGGCAGCACGGTCCTCGAACTCCTGGAACGGCTGCGGGAGTTGGAGCCGCGATCCATCCGGGTCGCCTGTACCCACGGGCTGTTCGCGGCGGGTGCGCTGAAGCGGCTGAGCGAGCAGCCCGACGTGCTGGAGATCGTGTGCACCAACACCGTGCCGATCCTGGAGGAGGAGCGCACCGAGAAGCTGAAGGTGCTCTCCATCGCCCCGGCGCTCGCCGAGGCCGTGCGTCGCATTCACAACGGTGAGTCCGTCAGCGCCCTGTTCGACGCCCCGGGAACCTGATGCGGGCATCACCATCTCGGCAGCGGACGCGGGTCAGGTCACGAAGATCCTGAAGTAGGCGCGCCGTGGTCGGGTCGGTGCCCGGCGGGGGTCATAACGTGCCGGACGTGGCCTCGGGCTGGCCCAGGGCCGCGTCCAGCGAGGCCGCGGGCGGCAGCACCGTGGCCAGGCCGGTCACCTTGAGGACGCGCAGGGTGAGCGGATGCGTGCAGACCAGATGGAGACGGCCGTCGTGGCTGAGCACACGGTGGCGGGCCCGGTACAGCAGGCGCAGTCCCGAGCAGTCGAAGAACTCGACATCCGACAGGTCGATCACGACCCGGGCGTCCGGATGCCCGGTCGCCGCGTCCAGGTGCGGGATGATCTCGACGGCCGCGGCGATGTCGATCTCGCCGTGGAACTCCAGCACGGTGTGACCACGGTCTTCGTGGACACGCAGATGCCGGGTGGGCGGTGCAGGATCCTGCTGCACTACGACATCGCCTCCAACCGCCTGCTGAGGTGGCGGGACCCGCAGATGAGGGCACAAGTGACTTCCCCGCCCTGCAAGTTACCCTCGATGGAGTGAATTTGAGCATGTTCGATTGACATATGTCTGTGAAATCGATGCGAGTCTCGCACGCGTTCTCCCGCGATCTGCGGGGCGGGACTACGACAGCGAGTGCCAGGCCTTGGACAGTGCCTGACGGAACTGGTCCGCCTGGTGCGAGGTGAGGTCGCGGATCATCCGCTCCTCCAGCTCCCGCACGGGCTCGGTGAAGCGGTCGAGCAGCTCGCGGCCGGCGTCGGTCAGCAGGATCAGCAGCTCTCTGCGATTGCGCGGATTGCGCTCCCGGCGCACGAGCCCGCGGTTCTCCAGGGACCGGACGAGATCGGCGATGGACTGCGCGGTGACGAAGGAGTCACGGGCCAGCTGGGCCGCGGAGAGGCCGTCGTGTCGCTCCAGGACGGTGAGCGAGGTGTACTGGAGTGCGGTGATTCCAGCCGGTCTGACCAGCTCGTCCAGATGGGAGCGGACTACTAGCTCCACCTGCTTGACCATGTAGAGCAGTGAGGGGGGTGCCTTGGTGCTGACCATGGATCGAGACTAGAGCATTGACAGGAAACCTGTCTGTAATCAGACTGCGGACCAACAGGAATCCTGTTGATTGAAATCTTGGCGACGATGCTGAGGAGCGGTGATGACCACCTTCGAGATCGAACCCGGGCGACTGTTCGTCGGAGGGCAGTGGCGCGAGGCGGCGGACGGCGCACGGACCGAGGTGGTCGACCCGTCCCGGGGTACGGTCCTCACGACCGTCGCGGAGGCGTCGGCGGCCGACGTGGACGCGGCCGTGCGGGCGGCGCGCGAGGCCTTCGACAACGGCCCGTGGGCCAGGACGAGCGGACGCGAGCGCGGCCGGATCCTGAACCGGGTCGCCCAGCTGATCCGGGAGAACGCGGACGACATCGCGCGGCTCGAGAGCCTCGACGTGGGCAAGCCGATCAGCCTGTGCCACGCGGTCGACGTGACGAACGTGGCCAACGACTACGAGTACTTCGCCGCCCTCGCCTTCTCCCTCGACGGCGCGACCCGCGAGACGGTCCACAACGCCCTCGCCTACACCAAGCGTGACCCGATCGGCGTCGTCGCCGCGATCACACCCTTCAACTTCCCGCTGATCCTGGCCGGTTCGAAGATCGGCCCGGCGCTGGCCGCCGGCAACACGGTGGTGCACAAGCCCGCCGACGAGACCCCGCTCAGCGCCCTGTACATGGCCAAACTGTTCCAGGAGGCGGGCGTCCCCGACGGCGTGGTCAACGTCGTCACGGGCACCGGCCCGGTGGCCGGCGAGGCGCTCCTCCGCCACGCAGGCGTCGACAAGATCGCCTTCACCGGCTCCACCGCCATCGGCCGCCATGTGGCGAGCGCGGCTGGCGAGGCGCTCAAGCCGGTCACCATGGAGCTGGGCGGCAACGCGGCACACATCGTCTTCGAGGACGCCGACGTCGAGAAAGCGGTCGGCGCGGTCATCAAGGGCTTCGTCTTCAACACCGGACAGTTCTGCATGGGCGGCCCGCGACTGCTGGTCGCGCGCCCGGTGTACGAGACCCTGATCGGCATCCTCGCCGACGCGGTGCCCGGCGTCCCCGTCGGCGACCCGAGGCAGCCCGAGACGGTGGTCGGCCCGATGGCGGGGGAGAAGCACCTGCGCAAGGTCGAGGAGTACGTGGCGCTGGCCCGCAAGGAGGGCGCCCGGATCGTCTGCGGCGGCGAGCGGCTCGACCTGGACGGCGGCTACTACTACAAGCCGACGGTGATCGCCGACCTGGCCAACGACTCCCGGGTCGTGCAGGAGGAGATCTTCGGCCCGGTCCTCACCGTCCAGCCCTTCGACTCCGAGGACGAGGCGGTCCAGCTCGCCAACTCCACGCCGTACGGCCTGGCTTCGGGCGTCCAGACCACCAACCTCGCCCGCGCCCACCGGGTCGCGAACCGGCTCCAGGCGGGCATCGTCTGGATCAACGACTGGGCGATGCTCGACCCCGCGATCCCCTTCGGCGGCGTCAAGGACTCCGGCTTCGGCCGCGAGTACGGCCCCGAGGCGCTCGCGTCCTACACGAAGGTCAAGTCCGTGGTCGTCTCGCTGGACTGAGCGCCAGCTGTCTCGCATTCACGCCAACTCGTTCAGCCCGTAAGGGAGTTCAGTATGTCCATCACCACCCGTGCCGCGGTCGTCGAGTCCGGCGGTGCGCCCTTCACCCTCTCCGACGTCGAACTGGCCGAGCCCGCGCCCACCGAGGCGCTCGTACGTCTGGTCGCAACAGGCCTGTGTCACACGGACCTCGGTGTGGCGAGCGGCGGACTGCCCTTCCCCCTCCCCGGAGTTCTGGGGCACGAGGGCGCGGGCGTCGTCGAGGCGGTCGGCTCCGCCGTCACCGGCATCGAGCCCGGCGACCATGTCGTCCTCTCTTTCACCTCCTGCGGCGGCTGTCGCAACTGCCGTGACGGGCACCCCGCGTACTGCGTGGCCTGGCTGCCGCTGAACCTCCTCGGGGGCCGGCGGGCCGACGGCACCGCCACGATCAGCCGCGACGGCACGGAGCTGGGCGGCCACTTCTTCGGCCAGTCCTCGTTCGCCGAGCGGGCGTTGGTCGACCAGCGCAGCCTGGTCAAGGTCGACCCGGACGTACCGCTGGAGTCGATCGCCCCGCTGGGCTGCGGCGTCCAGACGGGCGTCGGCGCCGTCTGGAACGTCCTGAAGCCGGGTCTGGGCAGCACGGTCCTGGTCCTCGGCGCCGGTGCGGTGGGCCTGTCGGCGGTCATGGCGGCGGCGCTCACCCCCGCGACGAGGATCATCGCCGTGGACAGGGTCGGTGAACGGCTGTCGCTGGCGCGGGAGTTGGGCGCGACGCACACGATCAACGCGGGAGAGTCGGACCTCGCAGAGGCGGTGGCGCGAATCACCGACGGCCAGGGTGTCGACGGTGTCGTCGAGACGACCGGCAGTGTCGCGGTCCTCCGCCAGGGCGTCGACGCGCTCGCCCAGCGGGGCACGCTCGTCGTGGTCGGGGCCCCGCCGTTCGGTACGGAGGTCGCCCTGGACGTCAACGGGATGCTCGGCGGCAAGCGCGTCGTGGGCCTCACCCTGGGCGACGTCGAGACCCAGACCTTCATCCCTGCCCTGGTGGAGCTGGTGAAGGCGGGCAGGCTTCCGCTGGACCGCCTGATCAGCACGTACCCGTTCGCGGACATCGACCAGGCGGTACGGGACATGAGCGCCGGCAAGACGATCAAGCCGGTCCTGACCTTCGGCTGACCGGCTGTCCCTGAGGTCTGTCCGTGCGGCGGGCACATGCTGCTTTTCGCCCCCGCCGCCCCTACCCGTCCCATCCCTGGGGGCTGCCGCCCCCAGACCCCCGCTGTCGGCCTGAACGGCCTCGTCCTCAAACGCCGGACGGGCTGGGGTGCCTGGG
>NZ_JBSFMT010000057.1:0-72817 GCF_053599695.1 Streptomyces sp. NPDC000878
CGTGGACCTGGTGGGCGGCCTCCCCGGGGAGTCAAACGCCGGACGGGCTGGGTGGTGCCGGCCGGGGCTTGATCTTTCAGCCCAGGCCCGCATTTTCAGCCCGTCCGGCGATTGAGGACGAGGCCGTTCAGGCCGAAGGGGGGTCTGGGGGCAGAGCCCCCAGGAACGGGATGGGACGGGTAGGGGCGGCGGGGGCGAAGAAAATCCTACGGTCGCCGACGCCACTGCGCCGGCACCACCGGCACCCTGAACCACACCGCCTTGCCCGACGCCGTCGTCCGGTGGCCGCACGACGAGCTGAGCGTGCGGATCAGCAGCAGCCCCCGGCCATGCTCCTGCCAGGGATCCGGCTCCTCCGACACCGGCCGCGTCAGATTCCCCGGCGGCGCCGGGTCGGGATCGTGCACCTCGACCTGGCAGCTGGTCGGCATCAGCTCCACCACCAGCTCTATCGGCGCGTCCCCGGCCGTGTGCTCCACGGCGTTCGCCACCAGCTCCGCGGTGAGCAGCTCCGCCGTGTCACAGTCCGCCGCCGCGTGTTCCAGCTCGGCCAGGGCCGTACGGACCAGCGCACGGGCGACGGGCACCGCCGCGGCGGTGTGCGGCAGGGCGATACGCCAGGAGGCGGGGGCGGAGGGTTCTTGCACGGCGGTTCCGTTCATGGAGCAGGCTGTCCTGCTTTCAACAAGAGGAATGGTACGGCGAGGTCCGGCAGAGGCAGGTGCCGGGCGCCGCACGGGACCTTCGGCCCCGCTCACCGTTCGGCTTACCCAGACCAACGGCCCGTCTCCCACAACCACTCCCACTGTTACCGCGCTATTGACACCTCGTGACGGGACCGGGTCACCGAAACAGGCCGCGTGACCAACCACCTCTATCGCGTACTCATGACGACAGTCACAGATGAGTGATAACTTCGAACGATGAGTCCCTTCACAGGCTCGACCCCCCGCACCTCCACCTGGCACCACCTCCGCCTCGACCTCGCCCCGACCGGCGTGGCCACGGTCACCCTCGCCCGCCCCGAGAAACTCAACGCCCTCACCTTCGGCGCCTACGCCGACCTCCGCGACCTGCTCGCCGAGCTGTCCCGGGAGCGGTCCGTACGGGCGCTGGTGCTGGCCGGAGAGGGCCGCGGCTTCTGCTCCGGCGGCGACGTCGACGAGATCATCGGCGCGACCCTGTCCATGGACACCGCCCAGCTGCTCGACTTCAACCGGATGACAGGGCAGGTCGTGCGGGCCGTACGGGAGTGCCCGTTCCCGGTGATCGCGGCGGTGCACGGGGTGGCGGCGGGCGCCGGAGCGGTCCTCGCGCTGGCCGCCGACTTCCGCGTCGCCGACCCCTCCGCGCGCTTCGCGTTCCTCTTCACCCGGGTCGGCCTCTCCGGCGGCGACATGGGCGCCGCCTATCTGCTGCCCCGCGTCGTCGGCCTCGGCCACGCGACCCGCCTCCTCATGCTCGGCGAACCGGTACGCGCCCCCGAGGCCGAGCGCATCGGCCTGATCAGCGAACTCACGGACGAGGGCCGCGCCGACGAGGCCGCCCAACTGCTCGCAAACCGCCTCGCCGAGGGCCCGGCCCTGGCATACGCCCAGACCAAGGCCCTCCTCACGGCCGAACTGGACATGCCCCTGGCCGCAGCAGTGGAACTCGACGCCACCACCCAGGCACTCCTGATGACCGGCGAGGACTACAAGGAATTCCACGAGGCGTTCACACAAAAACGCCCCCCGAAGTGGCGCGGCAAATGAAGCCGACTTCAGGGGCAGCCAACCCAGGGGCGCGGGGAACTGCGCGACCTGCCACAGCGCCGCCGCACCCGCCAACGACGATCAGCCACCCCCAACGCATCGCGATCATCGGCGGAGGCCCCGCAGGCCTCTACGCCGCAGCCCTACTGAAACGCCTCCGCCCCGACCGCAACATCACCCTCTGGGAACGCAACGCCCCCGACGACACCTTCGGCTTCGGAGTAGTCCTCTCCGACGAAACCCTCGGCGGCATAGAACACGCCGACCCAGCCGTCTACGAAGCCCTGCAACAACACTTCACCCGCTGGGACGACATAGACATCGTCCACCGCAACACCCGCCACACCTCCGGAGGACACGGCTTCGCCGCTCTAGGCAGACAACAGCTCCTGGAAATCCTGCACGCCCGCTGCCGCGAACTCGGCGTCGAGCTGCGCTTCCGTACAGAGGCGCCGTACCCGGCATGGCTGGCGGAGACATACGACCTGGTCATCGCCGCCGACGGAGTCCACAGCACCACCCGCGAGGCCTACGCCCAGGAGTTCCGGCCCCGGCTGACCACCCACCGCTGCCGCTACCTCTGGCTCGCCGCCGACTTCGCCTTCGACGCCTTCCGCTTCGAGATCGCGGAGACGGAGCACGGCGTGATGCAGCTCCACGGATACCCGTACGCCCCCGACGCCTCGACCGTGATCGTCGAGATGCGGGAGGAGGTCTGGCGGGCAGCAGGCTTCAACGAAAACGAGCCGGACACAACCTCCTCCGCCGACCGCTGCGCGAAAATCTTCGCCGACGCCCTCGGCGGACGCCCCCTACGCGCGAACAAGTCCACCTGGACCACCTTCCGTACGGTCGTCAACGACCGCTGGTCCCACGGCAACGTCGTCCTCCTCGGGGACGCCGCCCACACCGCCCACTTCTCCATCGGCTCCGGCACCAAGCTCGCCGTCGAGGACGCCCTCGCGCTCGCCGCCTGTCTGGAGGAGCACTCGACGCTCGCCGAGGCGCTGGCGGCGTACGAGGAGGAGCGGCGGCCTGTCGTCGAGTCCACCCAGCGGGCGGCCCGCGCCAGTCTGGAGTGGTTCGAGAACCTGCCCCTCTATCTGGACCAGCCGCCCCGGCAGTTCGCGTTCAACCTGCTCACCCGCAGCCGCCGCGTCACCCACGACAACCTGCGGCTGCGCGACCCGCACTTCACGGCCGCCGTGGAGCGGGAGTTCGGCTGCCCGCCCGCCACCCCGCCGATGTTCACGCCCTTCCGGCTGCGCGGACTGACCCTCCGCAACCGTGTCGTCGTGTCCCCCATGGACATGTACTCGGCCACCGACGGCGTCCCCGGCGACTTCCACCTCGTCCACCTGGGCGCCAGGGCGCTGGGCGGCGCCGGGCTGGTGATGACCGAGATGGTGTGCGTGAGCCCCGAGGGACGCATCACCCCGGGCTGCGCCGGCCTCTACAGCGACGCACAGGCCGAGGCCTGGCAGCGCATCGCCGGCTTCGTGCACTCCCAGGCCCCGGGCACCGCACTCGGCATCCAGCTCGGCCACTCCGGCCGCAAGGGCTCGACGAAGCTGATGTGGGAGGGCATGGACGAGCCGCTGGCCGGCGACGCCAACTGGCCGCTCGTCGCCGCCTCCCCGATCCCGTACCGGCCCGACAGTCAGACCCCGCACCAACTCACCCGCACCCAACTCGCCACCATCCGCGAGCAGTTCACCGCAGCTGCCCGCCGAGCAGTCGACGCGTCCTTCGATCTCCTCGAACTCCACTGCGCCCACGGCTACTTGCTCTCCGGTTTCCTCTCCCCGCTCACCAACCACCGCACGGACGCGTACGGCGGCCCGCTCGCCGCCCGGCTCCGCTTCCCCCTCGAAGTCTTCGACGCCGTACGGGAGGTGTGGCCGGAGGACCGTCCCATGACCGTGCGCATCTCGGCCACGGACTGGGCCGACGGCGGTACGACGGCCGAGGACGCGGTCGAGATCGCGCGCGCCTTCGTCGCCCACGGCGCCGACGCGATCGATGTGTCTACCGGGCAGGTGGTGGCCGACGAGCGTCCGGAGTACGGCCGTTCGTACCAGACCCCGTTCGCCGACCGGATCCGTCACGAGACCGGCGCCCCGGTGATCGCCGTCGGCGCGATCTCCTCCTGGGACGACGTCAACTCCCTGATCCTGGCGGGCCGTACGGACCTCTGCGCCCTCGCCCGCCCCCATCTCTACGACCCGAACTGGACCCTGCACGCGGCGGCCGAGCAGAAGTACGAGGGTCCGGGCGTCGTCTGGCCGGCGCCGTACCGGGCGGGCAGCCGACGCCCCCGCGCTGGACGTACGGATGCCCCCAAACCCCGGCTCACACTGAACAGTTGACCTCGGCCATGCCTGCCGTCAGGGTCGAGCCGTCCGCCGGGTCGACCAGCAGGAAGGCGCCCGTGCGGCGGGACACCGCGTAGTCGTCGAGGGCGAGCGGCTCGGCGGTGCGCAGGGTGACGCGGCCCAGGTCGTTCGCCGCCAACTCGGCAACCCCGCCAAGGTCCTTGACCACGGCCTTGACCGTACGGGTCGTGTGTTTCACCAGGACCCGGTCGCCGACGCGCAGCGGCCGGTCGGTGAGATGGCAGACGGACGCGCGGACGTCCTGCGTGAGCGCGGGCGCGTCCACCCCGGCGGTGAGCATGTCCCCGCGAGAGACGTCCCGTTGGTCGGCCAGACGGATGCTGATCGACTGGGGTGCGTGCGCCGCCCGGGCCGCCGTACCCAGCACATCGATGCCGGTGATCTCGGAGGTCTCCCCGGACGGGTGAACGGTCACCCGGTCGCCGACCCGCAGCGAGCCGGACACCAACTGCCCGGCGTAGTGGCGGACTTCGTCGTGCCGGATCACGTATTGGACGGGAAAGCGGGCCGGGGCGTCGGCGGGGTCGCCGCCCACCGGGACGTTCTCCAGGTGGTCGAGAAGCGCCGGGCCGCCGTACCAGTCCATGTGGGTGGAGGGGTCCACGACGTTGTCGCCGGCGAGCGCCGAGACAGGGATCGGGGTGAAGCCGCTCACCCCAGACTCGCCTCCCGACTCACCTCCCAACTCATCCGCGTACGAGGCGAATTCGGCGACGATCCGGTCGAACCGTGCCTCCTCGTACCCGACCAGGTCCATCTTGTTGACGGCCAGCACGATGTGCGGGACCCGCAGCAGGGCCGCCACGGCCGCGTGCCGCCGGGTCTGCTCGACCACGCCGTTGCGGGCGTCGACGAGGACGATCGCCAGGTCGGCCGTGGACGCGCCGGTGACCATGTTGCGGGTGTACTGCACATGCCCGGGGGTGTCGGCGAGGATGAACCGGCGCTTGGGCGTGGCGAAGTAGCGGTAGGCCACGTCGATGGTGATGCCCTGCTCGCGTTCGGCCCGCAGCCCGTCCGTGAGCAGCGCCAGGTCGGGAGCGTCCTGCCCACGGCTCGCCGAGACCCGCTCCACGGCCTCCAACTGGTCGGCGAGCACCGACTTGGAGTCGTGCAGCAGCCGCCCCACGAGGGTCGACTTGCCGTCGTCCACTGAACCGGCGGTCGCGAACCGCAGCGTGTCAACAGCCGTACCGGAGACGGAGGTTGCGCTGATCGTCGTACTCATGACTAGAAGTACCCCTCGCGCTTGCGGTCTTCCATCGCGGCCTCGGACACCTTGTCGTCGGCGCGGGTGGCACCCCGCTCGGTGAGCCGGGACGCGGCGATCTCCGCGATCACGGCATCGAGTGTGCCCGCGTCGGAGTCGACGGCACCGGTGCAGGACATGTCCCCGACGGTCCGGTACCGCACCCGGCGCTTCTCGACGGTCTCGTCGGCCCTCGGACCGCCCCACTCACCTGCGGTCAGCCACATACCGCCCCGCCGGAACACCTCGCGATAGTGGGCGAAGTAGATCTCGGGCAGCTCGATGCCCTCACGGGCGATGTACTGCCAGACGTCCAGCTCGGTCCAGTTGCTGAGCGGGAAGACGCGTACGTGCTCGCCTGGCGCGTGCCGCCCGTTGTACAGGTTCCACAACTCCGGGCGCTGCCTGCGCGGGTCCCACTGCGAGAACTCGTCCCGCAGGCTGAACACCCGCTCCTTCGCCCGCGCCTTCTCCTCATCGCGCCGACCGCCACCGAAGACCGCGTCGAACCGTTCGCTCTGGATCCTCTCCGTCAACGGCACGGTCTGGAGCGGATTCCGCGTCCCGTCCGGCCGCTCCCGCAGCACGCCCCGGTCGATGTAGTCCTGCACCGAGGCCACGTGCAGCCGCAGACCGTGGGCCGCCACCACCCGGTCCCGATACTCCAACACCTCGGCGAAGTTGTGCCCGGTGTCCACATGCAGCAGCGGGAACGGGACCGGGGCCGGAGTGAACGCCTTGAGCGCCAGATGCAGCATGACGATCGAGTCCTTGCCGCCGGAGAACAGGATCACCGGCCGCTCGAACTCCCCCGCCACCTCACGGAAGATGTGCACGGCCTCGGACTCCAACGCGTCCAGATGCGACAGCGCGAAGCCACCCGCACGAGTCCCGCTCACACGAGCCCCCGCTCCGCCAGCACCGCGTACACCGCGTCCGCCGACTCCGCCGGGGTCTGGTCCTGCGTCCGCAGGGTCAGCGCCGGGTCCTCCGGGGGCTCGTACGGGTCGTCGACGCCGGTCAGACCGGTCAGCCGGCCCGCCGCCTGCCGGGCGTACAGGCCCTTCACGTCCCGCTCGCTGCACACCTCGACCGGGGTCGCGACATGCACCTCGATGTACGGCGTCCCGCTCGCGTCGTGCCGCTTGTGCACGGCCTCGCGGCTGTCGGCGTACGGGGCGATCACCGGGACGACGGACAGGACGCCGTTGCGGGCGAGCACCTCGGAGACGAGGCCGATGCGCTGGACGTTGGTGTTGCGGTCCTCGCGGGAGAAGCCGAGGCCGGCGGAGAGGAAGCGGCGGATCTCGTCGCCGTCGAGGACCTCCACCCGGTGTCCCTCGCTGCGCAGCCGGTCGCCGAGCAACTGGGCGATCGTCGTCTTACCCGCGCTCGGCAGCCCGGTGAGCCAGACAGTGGCTCCCTGAGCCCTGGTGGGTCCCGTGGGCCTGGCCGTGGTGGTCATACGCAACAGTCCTCGTCTCTCTCCCGGCGTGCGGCCCCACGGACGGTAGGTAAGAAACTTGAGAAGAGTCGAAGAGGAAGCTGAGGGTTCCGTTAGTGACGCCTGATGTGGCTGAGGTCACACGCGACTGAACGCGCCCCTCGCCTCACAGCCCCACGAACCCCGCCCCCGCGTCCCGCAGCCGGGCGTGCAGTGCCTGGAAGACGGCCGCCGAGCGGACTCCCGGCCAGTCCGCCGGGAGGAGGTGGGCGGGCAGGCCGGGGTCGGCGTACGGCAGATGGCGCCAGGAGTCCAGGGCCAGCAGATAGTCGCGGTACGCCTCCTCGGGCGGGGTGTCCTCGCGCTTGTCCCAGCCGTGCAGCACGGGCGCGTGGCGGTCGAGGAACGCCTCGTGCTCCTTGGCGATCGCGGCCAGGTCCCACCAGCGGGACACCGCCTCGACTGTCGCCGCGAAGCCCAGATGCTCACCGCGGAAGAAGTCGACGTACGGGTCGAGGCGCAGCCGCTCCAGGGTGTGCCGGGTCTCCTCGTAGAGGCGGGCCGGGGCGATCCACACGCCCGGGGTCGCCGTGCCGAAGCCGAGTCCGGCCAGGCGGGAGCGGAGGACATGGCGCTTCTGGCGCTCCGACTCGGGGACGGAGAACACCGCGAGCACCCAGCCCTCGTCGTGCGGGGGAGGGGCGGCGGCGTACACGCGCCGGTCGCCGTCGTCGAGCAACTGGCGGGCGTCAGGCGAGAGTTCGTACCCGGCCGCGCCCTGTGCCGTACGGGCAGGCAGGAGCAGGCCGCGTCGCTTGAGCCGGGACACGGAGGACCGTACGGAGGGCGCGTCGACGCCGACCGCGGCGAGGAGCCGGATCAGCTCGGCGACGGGTACCGGGCCGGGCATGAAACGGCCGTACGCGCCGTAGAGCGTGACGATGAGAGACCGAGGGGCGTGCTGTTCGGACACGTTGATCATTTTAGGCCGCCGGGATCACTGCTTGTCGCCATTTCCGCTGGTCAACTACCCCTGGTGGTTGATTTCTGGTCAAGATCACTTCATGTGAGGGGCTGTGTGGGGTCGGTGCGCAGCCGGAAGCGCTGGAGCTTGCCGGTCGCCGTCCGGGGCAGGGCGTCCAGGAAGACGATCTCGCGCGGACACTTGTACGGTGTCAGCTCCTCCCTGACGAACGCGCGCAGCGCCTCCGCGTCCCGCCGCGCGCCCTCCTTGAGCACCGCGTACGCCACCACGACCTGCCCGCGTGTGTCGTCGGCCCGCCCCACCACGGCCGTCTCCACGACGTCCGGATGGCGCAGCAGCGCCTCCTCGACCTCCGGGCCCGCGATGTTGTACCCGGCCGAGATGATCATGTCGTCCGCCCGTGCCACGTACCGGAAGTACCCGTCGCCCTCCCGGACATACGTGTCCCCGGTGATGTTCCACCCGTCCCGCACATATGTGCCCTGGCGTGAATCGGCGAGATAGCGGCAGCCGACCGGACCGCGCACCGCGAGCAGTCCCGGCGTGCCGTCGGGCACCGGCTCGCCGTTCTCGTCCTGCACGCGCGCGTGCCATCCCGGTACCGGAATCCCGGTCGTGCCGGGCCTGATGTCCTGGTCGGCCGCCGAGATGAAGATGTGCAGCAGCTCGGTCGCGCCGATGCCGTTGATCAGCCGCAGCCCGGTGCGCTCGTACCAGGCCCGCCAGGTGGCCGCCGGCAGGTTCTCGCCCGCCGACACACACCGGCGCAGCGAGCCGGTGTCGTAGGTGTCCAGCCCGTCGAGCATCGCGCGGTACGCCGTCGGCGCGGTGAACAGCACCGACACACGGTGCTTGGCGATGGCGGGCAACAGCTGTTTGGGGCCCGCCTGTTCGAGCAGGAGGGCACTCGCCCCGGCCCGCATCGGGAAGACCACCAGACCGCCGAGCCCGAAGGTGAAGCCGAGCGGCGGACTGCCCGCGAACACGTCGTCCGCGGCCGGCTTCAGCACATGCCGCGAAAAGGTGTCGGCGATGGCGAGGACATCCCGGTGGAAGTGCATGCACCCTTTCGGGCGACCGGTGGTGCCGGACGTGAACGCGATCAGCGCCACGTCGTCGGCCGCGGTGTCCACGGCGGGGTACGGGGTGCCGGGCACCGGACGGTTCAGCAGGTCGTCGAGGCCGTCACCGCCGTACGGCACGATTCGCAGCCCCGGTATCCCGGCCTTGACGAGGTCGTCGACGGCCCGGATGTCGCACAGGGCGTGCCCTATCCGGGCCATCTCGCACATCGTGCTCAGCTCCTGCGGACGCTGCTGGGCCAGCACGGTGACCGCGACCGCCCCCGCCTTCAGCACCGCCAGCCAGCAGGCCGCGAGCCACGGTGTGGTGGGGCCGCGCAGGAGGACCCGGTTGCCGGGTACGACCCCGAGGTCCCGGGTGAGGACGTGCGCGACCCGGTCGACCCGGGTGCGCAGCTCGCCGTACGTCCACACCTCACCGGCGGCGGTACGGAACACCGGGCGCCCGGGGGCGGAGCCGTCGCCGTCCAGCAGCTCGGCCGCGCAGTTCAGCCGGTCGGGGTAGCGCAGCTCGGGCAGATCGAAGCGGAGGTGCGGCCACTGGTCCGGGGGCGGGAGGTGGTCGCGCGCGAAGGTGTCGACGTGGGCCGAGGGGACCCGCCGCGCGGGATCGGCGCGGTCCTCGGGAACCCTGCCGTACCCGGGCGGCCGGGGAGGCGTGGGGTGCGTGGGATCCATGGCGGGGCGCCCCCTTGCCGTGGTCGGCGTAGTGGTGGGCCGGGGTCTGGGCCTGTCCAGCACAAGGAGCGTATCGTGTTGGTGACGACAGTCAACGGTGCGCGATATCGTCGGGGAGGGGCCGTAGACGACGGCCTCGGAGGGAGGACCGGCGATGCCCGCATTCTCGCTCGAACCGGCACAGGCCGCCTGGTGTGCCGAGCTGCGTGCACTGGCCGCCGACCGGCTGCGCCCGCTCGCGGAGAAGGGCGAACCGGGCCGCGTCAACCGTCCCCTCGTCGCCGAACTCGGTCAACTCGGGCTGCTCTCCCGGCTGTTCACCTCCGGCGCGCTCGACCTGTGCCTGATGCGGGAGTCCCTCGCCCACGCCTGCACGGAGGCGGAGACCGCCCTCGCTCTCCAGGGCCTCGGCGCCCATCCGGTCCACGCCCATGGCACCCCGGCCCAGCGCGCCCGCTGGCTGCCCCGGGTGAGCGAGGGCAGCGCGGTGGCCGCGTTCGCGCTGAGCGAGCCCGGCGCGGGCTCCGACGCGGCGGCTCTGTCCCTCACGGCCACTCCCGACGGCTCCTCCGGCTGGCGCCTCACCGGCGAGAAGTGCTGGATCTCCAACGCCCCCGAGGCCGACTTCTACACCGTCTTCGCCCGTACGACAGCGGACGCCGGGGCCCGTGGAGTGACGGCCTTCCTGCTCCCCGCCGACCGGCCCGGCCTCACCGGCACCGCCCTCGACATGCTCTCCCCGCACCCCATCGGCGCCCTCGCCCTCGACGCCGTACCGGTCACTGTGGACGACGTCATCGGCGCACCCGACCGCGGCTTCCGGGTCGCCATGGGCACGCTCAATCTGTTCCGGCCGAGCGTCGGCGCCTTCGCGGTCGGCATGGCCCAGGCGGCGCTGGACGCGACCCTCGCCCACACCGCCCAACGGGACGCGTTCGGCGGCAAGTTGAAGGACCTCCAGGCCGTGGCCCACCAGGTCGCCGAGATGGCCCTGCGCACGGAGGCGGCCCGGCTGATGGTCTACGCGGCAGCGGCGGCGTACGACGAAGGTGCCCAAGGTGTCCCCGGGCGCGCCGCGATGGCGAAGCTGCTGGCCACCGAGACCGCGCAGTACGTCGTCGACGCGGCCGTCCAGCTGCACGGCGCGCGGGCGCTGCGGCGCGGCCATCTCCTCGAACACCTCTACCGGGAGGTGCGGGCGCCGCGTATCTACGAGGGTGCCAGCGAGGTCCAACGGACCGTCATCGCCAAGGAGTTGTACAAGGGCCTTGGTGCGGAGGTGGGCGCCGGATGAGTGGTGTCGAGCGCGTCAATCCGGCCGGGCTCTCCCCGCCCGCCGGCTTCTCGCACGCCGTCGTCGCCACCGGTTCCCGGCTGGTGTTCCTTGCGGGGCAGACCGCGCTCGACGCCGACGGGAAGGTCGTGGGGGACACACTGGCCGAGCAGTTCGAGCGGGCCCTCGGGAATCTGCTCGCCGCACTGCACGCGGCCGGCGGTACGCCCGCCGACCTGGCCAGGGTCACGGTGTACGCCACGGACGTCGCCGACTATCGCGCCCGGGCCCCTCAACTCGGCCGTGTCTGGAGGAGGTTGGCGGGGCGCGACTATCCGGCGATGGCGGTCGTCGGGATCGTACGGCTGTGGGACGAAGAGGCCCTGGTGGAGCTGGACGGCTTCGCGGTGCTGCCGTAGGAAGCCAGGGCCGGAGTGGCCGGGACGGCCGGGGTCGGTCAGGCCGCGGTCGTCAGGCGGTGCGGGGAGACCACGCTGCCGTCGGGCAGCAGCTCGCCGGTGTCGTCGAAGACGATCGCGCCGTTGCACAGGAGGTTCCAGCCCTGCTCGGGGTGGAAGGCGACGATGTGCGCGGCGTCGCGGTCGGGCCGGTCGGCCGAGGGGCACGCGGGCTGGTGTGAACACATGGTGTGCCTCCGGATCGGATGCTGGTGCTCGGTTGCGGTGCTTCCTTGACTCTGACTCCTTGCGGCCTTGCTTCTTGCCAGTTCTGACGATGCCCGTGCCGGGGGTCGGACGCCAAGTCGTGACGAGGAAGCGTGACAGCACGCGGACGTGCTGTGACACCACGCTGACAATTCCGCCGTTCCGAGAAGATCCGAAAAGCGGGGCAGTCGGCGTGCACGACTCGCCGACGATGGGGTGATGATCACGCGCGCGGGCGCGTGGGGCCAGTACCTGTGGAGTCCCCCAAGGAGGTTTCCCCATGACTGTTTCCTTCCGGTCCCTCTCCCATGCCGCTGCCGTCGCAGCCGGCGCCGTGCTGCTGACCGTGTCCCAGGCCGCTACCCCCGCAGCCGCCGACGAGGGCTTCGACCAGGTCACGGTCGAGTCCGGCAGCATCACGCCGGACGGCGAACTCACGCTCGCCGGCAGCTACCGCTGCCTCAGCACCGGCGGCTCCGTCCGTGTCGCCGCCGCGATCGAGCGCGGCGAGAACGTCTGGCACGGCCTGGACAGCATCCCCGCGAGCTGTGACGGCTCCTGGCACCAGTGGACGAACACCAAGGCCACCGAGCCGGGCGCGTACGAGCCCGGCCCGGCGCGGGTGAAGACCAGCCTGGTGGAGTTCCGCCGCTCGGGCTTCATCCCGCTGCCGACCGTCCACTCTGAGCAGATCCAGGAAGTCGTCCTCACCCAGGCCTGAGCCACCTGCCGCAGTAGTGCTGACGGGGGCCAGCCGGTGCTACGCGCCGGTCAGCCCCCGCATCCATTCCTCGACCTCGTCGGACGTACGGGGCAGCCCGGCCGACAGGTTCTCGTGGCCGTCCGCCGTCACCAGGATGTCGTCCTCGATCCGGACCCCGATGCCCCGGTACTCCGCGGGCACGGTCAGGTCGTCCGGCTGGAAGTACAGGCCCGGCTCGACCGTGAGGACCATGCCCGGTTCGAGGATGCCGTCGACATACAGCTCGGTCCGCGCCTTGGCGCAGTCGTGCACGTCCAGACCGAGCATGTGACCGGTGCCGGCCATGGTGAAGCGGCGCTGGAGGGCCAGCTCGTACACGTCGTCCGGGTCGCCCTCCAACAGGCCCCACTCGACGAGCTTCTCGGCCAGGTAGCGCTGGGCGGCGACATGGAAGTCCCGGTAGGCGGCACCGGGCTTGACCGTCCGGATGCCGGCTTCCTGGGCCTCGTACACCGCGTCGTAGATCTTGCGCTGGAGCGGGGTGAAGGTGCCGCTGATGGGGAGGGTGCGGGTGACGTCGGCGGTGTAGAGGGAGTTCGTCTCCACGCCCGCGTCGAGCAACAGCAGTTCGCCCGGGCGGACTTCGCCGTCGTTGCGCTGCCAGTGCATGATCGTGGCGTGCTCGCCGGCGGCGCAGATCGAGCCGTAGCCGATGTCGTTGCCCTCGAGTCGGGCCCGGCGGAAGAAGGTTCCCTCGATCCAGCGCTCCGAGGTGGCGATCGCCGTCGCCAACTCCCGTACGACGTCCACGAATCCGCGTACGGTCGAGTCGACCGCCTTGCGCATCTCGCCGATCTCCCAGTCGTCCTTCACCAGCCGCAGCTCGGACAGCACCGTCCTCAGCTCGGTGTCACGGTCCTCGTCCGTCTCCACGGCGGCTTCGAGTTCGGCGTCGTAGCCGCGCACGATCCGGGTGGGGACGGCGGGGGCCGCGCGCAGTTCGGCGGCGGCCTCGCGGACGTCACGGCAGGGCAGGCCGAGGACCTGTTCGGCCTCGGCGAGGGAGTGGCGGCGGCCCACCCACAGCTCGCCCTTGGCCGCGCCCTGCCAGAACTCGCCGCTCTCCCGGTCGGAACGGGGGAGGAGGTACGCGGTGGCGTCGTGGCCACCGTCCGGGTGGTCCCGCCGGGGTTCGAGGACGAGGAGGGCGTCCACGGTCTGGTCGCCCGTGAGGTGGACGTACTCGGTGGACGGGCGGAACGGGTAGTGCGTGTCGTTGGCGCGGACCTTGAGGTTGCCGGCCGGGACGATCAGACGCTCGCCGGGGAAGCGGGCGGAGAGGGCGGCGCGGCGCTCGGCGGCGTACGGGGCCTGCTCGATCGGGCGCAGGTCCCGCAGCTCGGTGTCGGCCCACCCCGTCGTCATCAGCTCGGCCAGCTGCGGGGAGACGGACGGGTAGAGGCGGTTCTTGCGGTCCTTGGTCTCAGCCGTCTCGGCGGTTTCGGCGGTCTCGGCGATTTCGGTCGAATCCGTGGACACCTGTGGGCACCTTCTTCGTCTTGAGGTGGGGTCGGCATCAGCAGCAGTGGCAGCAGCGCAGGCGGTAGCAGCAGCCAGTCGAGCCTAGGCGTCCTTGGCGAGAATAGGAACATGTGACATTGTACTGATGTGAGTAAGCGACTGACCTGCGATGTTGTGGTCATCGGCGCCGGAATGGTGGGCGCTGCATGTGCCCTTTACCTCGCCCGTGCGGGCCTCGGGACCCTCGTCCTCGACCGGGGTCCGGTGGCCGGCGGCACCACCGGCGCCGGTGAGGGCAACCTGCTCGTCTCCGACAAGGAACCGGGGCCCGAGCTGGACCTCGCGCTGCTCTCCGCCCGCCTCTGGCACGACCTCGCCGCCGAACCCGGTCTCGGCGGCGCCGTCGAGTTCGAGGCGAAGGGCGGGATCGTCGTCGCCTCCGACGCCGAAGGCATGGCCGCGCTGACCGGGTTCGCCGCCGGACAACGGGCGGCGGGCGTCGAGGCCGAGGTCGTCGACGCCGGGCAACTCGCCGACCTGGAACCGCACTTGGCCCCCGGCCTCGCGGGGGGTGTGCGGTACCCGCAGGACTGCCAGGTGATGCCCTCCCTCGCCGCCGCCCAGGTCGTCAGGGCGGCCCGGCGGGCCGGAGCCGAGCTGCGCACCGGCACGGCCGTCACGGACATCCTGCGCGCACCGGACGGCTCCGTGCGCGGCGTCCGGACGGCGGAGCACGGCGACATCCACGCCCCGGCCGTCGTCAACGCGGCCGGCACCTGGGGCGGCGAGGTCGCCGCGCTGGCCGGGGTGCGCCTGCCCGTGCTGCCCCGGCGCGGCTTCGTCCTGGTCACCGAACCGCTGCCGCCCGGCACCGTCCGGCACAAGGTGTACGCCGCCGACTATGTCGCCGACGTGGCCAGCGGCGACGCCGGGCTCCAGTCCTCGGCGGTCGTCGAGAGCACGGCTGCGGGGCCGGTGCTGATCGGGGCGAGCCGCGAACGGGTCGGCTTCGACCGGACGTTCTCACTCCCGGTCGTGCGGCGACTGGCCGCGCAGGCCACGGCGCTCTTCCCGGTGCTGGGGAGTGTGCACGCGATGCGCGGCTATCTGGGTTTCCGGCCGTACATGCCGGACCATCTACCGGCCATCGGGGCCGATCCCCGGGCGCCGGGGCTCTATCACGCGTGCGGGCATGAGGGGGCGGGGATCGGGTTGGCGGTCGGTACGGGGCATCTGATCGCGCAGTCGTTGTCGGGCAAGCGGCCCGACCTCGATCTGAGTCCGTTCCGTCCGGACAGGTTCGAGGACTTTGAGGACTTCAGCGAGAAGGAGGCGGGGGAGTGAGGAAGCGGACCCCTCTTGAGCTGGCCCAGGCCCGGCCCGGGCCCCCGTTCACCGTCACTGTCGACGGGGACGAGACCGCCGCGCTGCCCGGTCAGACCGTCGCCGCAGTGCTCTGGTCGGCGGGCATCACCTCCTGGCGGAGCACCCGGGGCAGCGGGGCGCTGCGCGGGATCTTCTGCGGCATCGGGGTCTGCTTCGACTGCCTCGTCACCGTCAACGACCGGCCCAACCAGCGGGCTTGCCTCGTCCCGGCACAACCGGGTGATGCGATCAGCACCCAGGAGGGCACGGGCCATGACCGACTCGGATCCTGAGCAGGACGGGCGAAGCCCGCTCCTGCAGGGGCGCGGGGCTGTATCGATCTGCGGCTCCGCCGCGGGGCGCGACCAGCCACGACGTAGCCGCAGCCGATCGACCAGCGCCTCGCTCGCAATTGTCGGCGCCGGTCCGGCCGGGCTCGCCGCCGCGCTGACCGCGGCCGACCTGGGCGTACGGGTCGTGCTGCTCGACTCGGGCGCGCAGGCGGGCGGGCAGTTCTACCGGCAGCCCGCGGCAGAGTTCAAGGCACGTCGGCCGCAGGCCCTGCACCATGCCTGGCGTACCTGGACGAAGCTGCGGGACCGGCTGGCGGCACATGTCGAAGCCGGTCGGATCACCCACCTGGCGGACCGTCATGTGTGGTTCGTCGAGGGGGAGTTCGACGGAGTCGGTCGCTTCGGCGTGCATGCCCTGCTCGGTCCCGCGCAGACCGAGTCGGAGACCGTCACCGCCGACGCCGTCCTCCTCGCCACCGGCGGCTACGAGAAGGTGCTGCCCTTCCCGGGCTGGACCCTCCCCGGTGTGGTCACCGCCGGTGGTGCCCAGGCGATGCTCAAGGGCGGGCTCGTCCTGCCGGGCCGTACGGCGGTCGTCGCCGGGACCGGGCCGCTGCTGATGCCGGTCGCGGCCGGGCTCGCCGCCGCGGGTGCCGAAGTCGCCGCGTACGTCGAGTCCACGCACCCCGCCGACTTCGTACGGCACACCGCGACACTCGCCGCCAACCCGGCGAAGATCGCCGAGGCCGCTCAGTACGCGGCCCAACTGCTGCGCCACAAGGTTCCGGTGACGGTACGTCACGCTGTTGTCGCGGCCCACGGCACCGACCGCGTCGAGGCCGTCACCGTCGCCGCCCTGGACCCTGAGGGCCGGGTACGGCCGGGCACCGAGCGGCGGATCGCCTGCGACACCCTGGCCGTCGGCCACGGCATGCTCGCGCACACCGACCTCGCCGAGACCCTCGGGTGCGCGATCGACGCCACCGGCGACCCCTTCGTCGTCACCGATGCCGAGCAGCGCACCGACGTCGACGGTGTCTGGGCTGCGGGCGAGGCCACCGGCATCGGGGGAGCGGTGCTGGCGCTCGCCGAGGGGGAGATCGCCGGGTACTCGATCGCCGCGCGGCTGGGGGGAGTTGAGCCTCGTCCTGCCGACTGGGCTCCGGCTGCCCGTACCCGTGCTCGGCTGCGGAGGTTCTTCGCTGCCGTCGACTCTGCCTATGCCCCGCCTGCGCACTGGGTGGAACAGGTCACCGATGACACCGTCGTCTGCCGCTGTGAGGAGGTGACGGCGGCGGAAGTCCGGGAGGCGGTCGAGGAGTTGGGGGCGACGGATTTGCGTACCGTCAAGCTGCTCACTCGGGCGGGTATGGGGTGGTGTCAGGGGCGGGTCTGTGCAGTCGGGGTTGCCGGAGTTGCTGGGTGTTCTGTCGGGTTGGCCAAGCGGCCGTTTGCTCGGCCTGTGCCGTTGGGGGTGTTGGCCGAGGAGCCCCGGTGCTGATGGTTGTGCCTTGGACGCGGGTCCGTCGTGGCTTGTCGCGCAGTTCCCCGCGCCCCTAAAAGAAGGGGCGCTTCTCCCCTGTATCTCGAAAACTGGAGGTTTCTATGAGTACCCACACCCCCGTCTGGCGCGGCGTTCTCGTTGCCACCGCGCTGCCGTTGAACGACGATCTGAGTGTCAACTACGCCGCCTACGCTGACCATTGCCGTTGGCTTGTCGCGAACGGGTGTGACGGTGTTGTGCCCAACGGTTCGCTCGGTGAGTATCAGGTGCTCACCTCCGAGGAGCGGGTGAGGGTCGTCGAGACCGCTGTCGCCGCGATCGGTGGGGACCGGGTCATGCCGGGCGTGGCCGCATACGGCTCCGCCGAGTCCGCTCGCTGGGCCGTGCAGGCCAAGCACGCCGGCTGCGCCGCCGTCATGCTGCTGCCGCCCAACGCCTACCGGGCCGACGAGCGTTCGGTGCTCGCGCACTACGCGGCCGTCGCCGAGGTCGGTATCGACATCGTGGCGTACAACAACCCCATCGACACCAAGGTCGACCTCACTCCCGAACTGCTGGCCAAGCTGCACGCGGCCGGACTGATCAAGGGCGTCAAGGAGTTCTCCGGGGACACCCGGCGCATCTACCAGATCCAGGAACTCGCCCCGGAACTCGATGTGTTGATCGGCGCCGACGACGTCCTGCTGGAGCTGGCCACGGCCGGGGCGGTGGGCTGGGTCGCCGGTTACCCCAACGCCCTGCCCCGGGCGACGGTCGAGCTGTACCGCGCCGCCGTGGCGGGCGACCTGGCCACCGCCCTGCCGCTCTACCAGCAGCTGCACGCACTCCACCGCTGGGACTCCAAGGTCGAGTTCGTGCAGGCGATCAAGCTGTCGATGGACATCGTGGGGCGGCATGGCGGTCCCGTCCGGCCGCCGCGCATGCCGTTGCTGCCGGAGCAGGAGAAGGCGGTCCGCGAGGCCACCGAGAAGGCCGTCGCCCTCGGCCTCGCCTGATTCGCAGACTTGTCGACCTGAGAGGATCGCCCCATGCGCAGCAAGCTCGTCCTGCACGCCGTCGACTCGCACACCGAGGGCATGCCGACCCGGGTCGTCACCGGCGGTATCGGCACCATCCCCGGCGACACGATGAACGAACGCCGGCTGTGGTTCCGCGAACACCGGGACGACGTACGGAACTTCCTCATGAACGAGCCACGCGGGCACGCCGCCATGAGCGGGGCGATCCTCCAGCCGCCGACCCGGCCCGACTGCGACTACGGCGTCGTCTACATCGAGGTCTCCGGCTATCTGCCGATGTGCGGCCACGGCACGATCGGTGTCGCGACCGTGCTCGTCGAGACCGGCATGGTCCCGGTCGTCGAGCCGGTCACCACCATCCGCCTCGACACCCCGGCCGGGCTGGTCGTCGCCGAGGTCGCCGTGGAGGGCGGAGCGGCGAAGGCGGTCACCATCCGCAACGTGCCTTCCTTCGCTGTGGAGTTGGAGCGGAAGGCGACCCTCGCCGACGGCCGTACGGTCACGTACGACCTCGCCTTCGGCGGGAACTTCTACGCCATCCTGCCCCTCGACGAGTTCGGCCTGCCCTTCGAGCGCGAGCGCAAGGACGACATCCTCGCCGCCGGACTCGCCCTGATGGACGCGATCAACGCCGACAGTCCCCCCGTACACCCCGAGAACCCGACCATCAACGGCGTCCACCACGTCTATCTGGCGGCCCCCGGCTCGAACGCGACCCGTTCCCGGCACGCGATGGCCATCCACCCCGGCTGGTTCGACCGCTCGCCGTGCGGCACCGGTACCTCCGCGCGCATGGCCCAGCTGCACGCGCGCGGTGAACTCCCGTTGCACCAGGACTTCTTGAACGAGTCCTTCATCGGTACGTCGTTCACCGGGCGGCTCGTCGAGAGCACCGAGGTCGCCGGGCGCCCCGCCGTGGTGCCCACGATCACCGGCCGTGCCTGGGTCACGGGCACCGCCCAGTACCTGCTGGACCCGGACGATCCGTTCCCGGCCGGCTTCGTACTCTGACATCCCCACATCCCCACATCCCCACGAATCAGCGAAACAGCAAGCAGCGACACACGAACCAGCGAGTTCCGAGATCCATCCAGGAGACACCCATGGCCGCTCAGCCCACCGGCCCCGCCCTGCCCAGTCTCGGCGGGCCGCGGCCCAGCTACCGGGCGAGCGTCGCTGACGCGCTGCGGGCCGCGCTCGTCGCCGGTGAGCTGCGGCCCGGCGAGGTCTACTCGGCGCCCTCGCTCGCCGCACGCTTCGGCGTCTCGGCGACCCCGGTGCGCGAGGCCATGCTCGACCTGGTGAAGGAGGGCATGGTCGATCCCGTGCCCAACAAGGGGTTCCGGGTCACCACGGTCTCCGAGCGGCAGCTCGACGAGTACACCCACATCCGGTCGCTGATCGAGATCCCGACCACTGTCGGCCTCGCCGCGACCGCCGACCCGGACGCCCTGGAGGCGCTGCGCACGTACGCGGAGGAGAGCGTGGCCGCGGCCGACAGCGGCGATCTCATCGCCCATGTCGAGGCCGACCGCCGCTTCCACCTCGGTCTGCTCGCCCTGGCCGGCAACGAGCATCTCGTCGAGGTTGTCGGTGACCTGCGCAAACGGTCCCGGCTGTACGGGCTGACCGCACTGGCCGAGCGCGGTCTGCTGAAGTCCACCGCCGAGGAGCACCTGGAGATCCTCGACGCGCTCCTCGCCCGCGACGCGGAACGCGTACGGACCGTGATGACCCGGCATCTCGGCCATGTCCGGGACGACTGGGCCCACTGAGCCCTCTGAGCCCTCTGAACATCCCCGCGCATCTCCGCGCCTCTTGCACGAATGGCGTACCCGAACTCACCGTGCGCGTTCGGACGTGTTCGGTTGTTGCCCTCCGGGCGGCGGGAGGACACTGAAACCATGGCCTCCGAGCACGCGGACGACGAACATCAGGACGGACCCGACCTGGTGGAACAGGTGTTCCGGCAGGCGTCGTACTCGATGTCCGTCTTCGACATCGAGCAGCGGTACCGGCGGCTCAACGACGTGGCCTGCCAGGTGATGGGTGTCGAGGAGGACGCGCTGCTCGGTCACGTCTTCCCGCACGGAGTGCCGGACGACGTGGACTGGAAGGGCACATTGCAAGCCCTGAAGGACGTGGCCGCGACGGGCAAGCCCGCGCACTACGAGAGCTTCACCCGGGCCCCCTCCGGCATCCGCGAACACGCCTGGAACCTGGAGCTGTGGCCCGTCCGGGACGCCTCCGGCGAGGTGTGCGCGGTCGGGATGGCCGGGTTCGACAGCAGCGAGCAGCACTGGGCGCGGCAGCGGCTGGCGGTGCTCGACGAGGCGGCCGTGTCGATCGGCACCAGCCTCGACCTCGACCGCACCGCCCAGGAACTCGCCGACCTGGTCGTCCCACGGTTCGCCGACTTCGCCAGCGTCGACCTGCTGGAGGCGGTCATGCGCGGCGACGAACCCGCCGAGGCCGGCCCGGACGCCGAGGTCGTGCTGCGCCGCCTCGCCCACGCCTCCGGCACGGAGTGGGTGCCCGGCGCGGTGCTGGGGCTGGGCGCCACGGACACGTATCCGCCGTACTCCCCGCCCGCACGGGCGCTGCGCACCGGACAGACGGTACTCAGCCACAGCGGCGCCCCCGACTTCGACGACTGGATGGCGAGCGCGCCCGAACGGGCCGAGAGCCTGGGCGGAACCGTCGTCACCTCGCTGGTCGCGGTGCCGCTCATCGCACGCGGTACGACGCTCGGGGTCGCCGTCCTGCTGCGCACCCGGGACGACGTCTTCAACGAGGACGACTTCGTGCTGGCGAAGGAGCTGGCGAGCCGCGCCGCCCTCTGCGTCGACAACGCCCGCCGCTACACCCGCGAGCGCTCCACCGCCCTCGCCCTCCAGGAGAGCCTGCTGCCGCGCGGCCCCTCCCGGCAGTCGGCGGTGGACGTCGCCTCCCGCTATCTCCCCACCGACTCCCGCGCCGGCGTCGGCGGCGACTGGTTCGACGTCATCCCCCTCTCGGGGGCGCGCGTCGGCCTGGTCGTCGGCGACGTGGTCGGCCACGGCATCCAGGCCTCGGCGACCATGGGCAGACTGCGTACGGCCGTCCAGACACTGGCCGACGTCGACCTGCCGCCCGACGAACTCCTGGCCCACCTCGACGACCTGGTCCTGCGCCTCGCCGCCGACGACGACAGTGACGCAAGCGACGCGCGGATCGGCGCCGGTGCCACCGGGGCGACCTGTCTGTACGCCGTCTACGACCCGGTCTCCCGCGAGCTGACCGTCGCCAGCGCCGGCCACCCGCCGCCCGTGCTGGTCCTGCCGGACGGTGACGCCCGGGTCGTGGACGTCGGCGTGGGGCCGGTGCTCGGGGTGGGCGGCCTGCCCTTCGAGACCACCGAGATCCGACTGCCGGAGGGCACCCTCGTCGCCCTGTTCACGGACGGGCTGGTGGAGGCCACCGAGCGTGACGCGGACCTCGGGATCGCCCTGCTCGCCCGGACCCTGGCCGACGGGGACGACACCCGCCCGCTGGAGGACCGCTGCGACCAGGTCCTGTCCGCCCTGCTGCCGACACACCCGAGCGACGACGTGGCCCTGGTGCTGGCCCGCACCCGCGCCCTGGACGCGGACCACGTCCGGGTCTGGGACCTGCCCGCCGACTTCGAGGTGGTCGCCGAGGCCCGCAGACGTGCCGTCGCACAGCTGACGGAGTGGGGGCTGGACGAGGCCGCGTTCGTCACCGAGCTGGTCGTCAGCGAACTGGTCACCAACGCGATCCGCTACGGCACCGACCCGATCCAGCTCCGGCTCATCCACGACCGCACGCTCATCTGCGAGGTCTCCGACGGCAGTTCCACCTCGCCGCATCTGCGCCGGGCCAGGATCTCCGACGAGGGCGGCCGGGGCCTCCTCCTCGTCGCCCAGCTCACCACCAGCTGGGGCACCCGGCACACCAGGAACGGCAAGACGATCTGGGCGGAGCAGGCGCTGACCTGACCGTTCCAGCCGAGGCTCAGGAGACGGCCGTGCCGCCCGTGGTCGTACGCAGCCGCTCCGGGACCGCCCACCACTGGTCCGGACGGTCCACGACCGCGGCCTCCGGTCCCGTCTCGACGAACCGGGCGAGCCGGAAGAGATACGCCGCGATGCCCGCCGCGCCCTGCATCCAGGCGCTGCCCGGGGGCAGCAGCGGATCCTCCTGACGGTGTTCGACGAAGCGCCAGCGGGCGCCCGCCCCGTCCCGGATCGCCCGCTCCACCAAGGCGTCGCCCATCACACGGGCCGCCCGGACGAGCGTCTGAGCGGTGTCGGTTTCCGGGGTGTCCTGTGCCGCGTCCAGGAGTACGTCGCCCACGCCCGCCGTGCCGCAGCAGCGGCCGTCGTTGTCCCAGAAGCCGGGGCGCAGCCGCTGCGGGACGCCCGAGGTGAGGATCGAGGTCAGACAGCGCTGCCGCAGCTCGCCGACGCCGAGGCCCGACACCTCCGCCACGCCCGCGTGGGCCAGCGCGGTGAACAGGTGCGAGGTGCCCGCCGGACCGTGGCACCAGGTGTACGTCACCGGCTCGACCTCCCGCTTCGACGGCGGGATCGTGTGCGGGACGACAAAGCCTCCGTCGTCCAACAGGCCCACGGACAGGACGTGTTGGGCTCCTTGTACGGCGGCGTCGACGAAGTCCTTGCGGCCGAGCGCCGCCCCCGCCACGGCCAGCGCCGAGGCCACTCCGGCGGTGCCGTGGGAGTAGTTCGGCGCCCGCCACTCCGTGGTCGCCCCGATGCCCCAGTCCAGGCCCGACTCCGTACGGTCCGCCACCCGCAGCAGGGCCTCGCAGCCCGTCGTCGCGATCGACTCCGCGTGCTCGCCGCCCGCCCAGACGGCGGTCAGGACCACGCCCGCGGTGCCCATGATGATGTCGTTGAGGGGCGCGTCGGAGCCCTTCTCGAAATCGACGGTGGTCTTCCAGCCGTCGGGGGCCGCCAGCTCGGCCAGCCGCCGCAGCGCGACCGACTCCGAGCCCGGTTCGAGCAACCTCAGCGCGGTGACGTCACCGGCCAGCCCCTCGTACAGCGACGGTTCTGTCCGGTCCCGGGCTTCTGCCGACAGTCGGTTGACGATCCCGGCCGCCAACGACCGCTCCCGCTCGGTCGGTTCGCGGTGCCGTGCGATCTCCGCCAGGACGGGGGCGAGGCCCGCGATGCCCGCGTACAGGGAGTCCCGGTCTTTCGCGGGGGAGAAGTCCGGACCGTCCTGGCCGTCCGGCGCCGTGCCCTCGGACACGGTCACCGTCTCCGGCAGCCAGGGTCCGTCGTCGTCGCGGATCTGGTCCAGCACCCACGACCAGGCGGCCTCGCCCAGTTCCCGGTAGCTGTCGTACGAGTCGCTTGAGCTGCTTGAACTGTTCTTCTCCGGCACCCGGTCACGCTACAGGCGCACGATCGCCGCTGGTAGGCGCCCACCGGCCAAGGAAGGGCAAGGAAGGTCCGGTACGGGGTGGCGGCGGAGGCCTAGGTCCATGGGCCGAGCCGGATCGGGACCGGGGGCGGGTGTCGGGCCGGGGCCGCGTCGTTAGCGTGGGCGATCGGCCACGGTGAGGAGAGCGATGCCCGGCAGCGGCTACACGTACGTCTGCGAGTTCGACGTGTTGAAGGAGGGCGTTCCCCGGCGGTTCGAGGTGGAGGGCGTTCCCGTCGCCCTCGTCCTGACCGGGCAGCAGCTGTTCGCCATCCACGACGTGTGCTCGCACAGTGCCGTCTCCCTCTCCGAGGGCGAGGTGGCCGGATTCACGGTCGAGTGCTGGCTGCACGCCTCCCGCTTCGACCTGCGCACCGGACAGCCCCTCGACCGGCCCGCGACACGTCCCGTCCCCGTGTACCCGGTGGAGGTCGAGGACGGAGGCGTGTACGCACACGTCGTACCGCGGACCGAACGGTGACGCGGACCCCGGACGACGCCACGGTGGAGCGCGCCGATGCCACCCGTAACCGCGCCCGGCTGCTGGAGGCGGCAGCCCTGCTCGTGGCCGACCGGGGCGCGGAGCATGTGACGATGCACGAGGTCGCGCGGGCGGCCGGGGTCGGAAAGGGCACGCTCTTCCGCCGGTTCGGCGACCGCGACGGGCTCCTGCTGGCCCTGCTGGACGAAGCCGAGGCGGAGTTCCAGGAGGCGTACACCTCCGGCCCCCCTCCGCTGGGACCGGGAGCACCGCCGAGAGAACGGCTGACGGCGTTCGGCTCCGCCCTGATCGAGCGCATCGCCGACGACGGGGACCTGGGTGCCGCGCTGGGCCGCCAGATCCTCTGCGAACGGCGCATCGCCTCGGACACCTCCCGTGCCTTCCAGCACCACGTCGAGTCCCTCCTGCGCGAAGCGGGGGCCGAGGGCGACCACGCCCTGCTCGCCCATGCCCTGCTCGCTTTCGTGAGCTTCGAGAGCGTGCGCCACCTGCGCGGCGAGCGCCAGGTCACCGGCGCGCGGCTGCGGGCCACCTGGGCGGACCTGGTACGGCGGATGACCTGAGCGGCGGGCGGCCGTTGACAGTTCGGCAGAGGGCGGGGAAGTCGGCGCGTACGGCGTTCACGGGGAAGACCGACGGGCGGGACGCGACTGCTCCGGCGGCCTGGTCCAGCCAGTACCTGGCGGCGCTGGAGGCGGCGGTGCTCATGCGTACTGGTGGTAGTGGGCGACCTGGACCTGCTCCAGCATGCCGATCGCGTCGTCGACGAGCACGGCCGCGGAGAAGTACGAGCTGACCAGGTGCGAGGCGACCGCCCGCCGGTCGAGGCCCATCGGCTCCACCGCGATGCCCGGGGCGTGTTCGTGGGGCAGCCGGTCCGGGCGCAGGGCCACGACTCCGCGGTTCTCCTCGCCGACCCGCAGCAGCAGGATGCTCGACGTGGACCCCACCGGATCGACCGGGATCTTGTCGCCGGGCACCAGCGGCACGCCGCGCATGCCTACGCCGATTCGATCCCGACATCCTGCCCGAGGTGTTCGACCGCACCGACCTCACACCTCGCGAACGACTCCTCGCCGCGTTCGACGTGCACTCGCCCCTGTGCCCATTCATCGCGGCGGCCGTCGAGATCCCCGACCCGGACCACCCGGCACGCGTACAGGCCCGCGACTACAAAAGAGCCTTTGCCGCCCGGCTCACCGATACCGCCCGCGAGGCCGGCGCCACCGACCCCGAACAGCTCGGCGAGCAACTGGCGCTGCTCCTGGACGGCGCCTCGGCCCGCGGTCGAGTCCTCAACACCGAAGCGTTCACCGCCGCCGCCATCGCAGCCGTCCTCGTCGACAACGCCATCCCCACGGCAGCGGCACCGGCACCGGCTGGCACAAGCGCTGTCGAGCAGCACGGCCAGGGCCGCATCCTTGACCGCATCACGGAGCAGATGTGATCGGAAAGCTTCACTGAGCCGACCAGCGCGCGCAGAGATCGCAGCGTCGACTGGCGCCGGCGATGATGCGCCACAGCACCGACGAAGCTTGCGTCCCGAACCCCGCCCCGACACGTCGGCCGGGGAGCGCCCTGGAACGACAGCCGCCGCCCGTGCATGGAACGAGCGCCACCCCCGTACGGGACGGCCGGCCGCGCCCCCTCTCCGTTATGCCGCTATGCGCACTTCTCCGGCGCCCGTGTGTGGGAGCCGGCCCTCGCCCCTCAGATGTCCCGGAAGATCTCGATCTGCGCCCCCACCGAGTTGAGCCGCTCCGCCAGATCCTCGTAGCCGCGGTTGATGACGTACACGTTCCGCAGTACGGACGTGCCGTCGGCCGCCATCATCGCCAGCAGGACCACCACCGCCGGTCGCAGTGCGGGCGGGCACATCATCTCGGCGGCTCGCCAGCGGGTCGGGCCCTCCACCAGGACCCGGTGCGGGTCGAGGAGTTGGAGGCGTCCGCCGAGGCGGTTCAGGTCGGTGAGGTAGATCGCGCGGTTGTCGTAGACCCAGTCGTGGATGAGGGTCTTGCCCTGGGCCGACGCCGCGATGGCCGCGAAGAACGGCACGTTGTCGATGTTCAGGCCGGGGAACGGCATCGGGTGGATCTTGTCGATCGGCGCCTCCAGCTTGGAGGGCCGGACCGTCAGGTCGACCAGGCGGGTGCGGCCGTTGTCGGCGACGTACTCGTCCGTACGGTCGTGGTCGAGCCCCATCTCCTCCAGGACCGCCAGCTCGATCTCCAGGAACTCGATCGGCACCCGGCACACGGTCAGCTCGGACTCGGTGACGACCGCCGCCGCCAGCAGGCTCATCGCCTCTACCGGGTCCTCGGAGGGCGAGTAGTCCACGTCGACGTCGATGGTCGGTACGCCGTGCACGGTGAGCGTCGTCGTGCCGATGCCCTCGACCCGTACGCCCAGCGCCTCCAGGAAGAAGCACAGGTCCTGGACCATGTAGTTGGAGGACGCGTTGCGGATGACGGTCGCGCCCTCGTGCCGGGCGGCGGCGAGCAGCGCGTTCTCGGTGACGGTGTCCCCGCGCTCGGTCAGCACGATCGGGCGGCCGGGGGAGACGGAACGGTCGACGCGGGCGTGGTAGAGCCCTTCGGTCGCCGCGATGTCCAGCCCGAACCGGCGCAGCGCGATCATGTGCGGCTCGATGGTCCTCGTACCGAGGTCGCAGCCGCCCGCGTACGGCAGCCTGAAGCTGTCCATGCGGTGCAGCAGCGGGCCGAGGAACATGATGATCGAGCGCGTACGGCGGGCCGCCTCGGCGTCGATGGCCTCCATGTCCAGCTGGGCCGGCGGCACGATCTCCAGGTCGACGCCGTCGTTGATCCAGCGGGTGCGTACGCCGATCGAGCCGAGTACCTCCAGGAGGCGGTACACCTCCTCGATGCGGGCGACCCGGCGCAGTACTGTGCGCCCCTTGTTGAGCAGCGAGGCGCACAGCAGCGCGACACACGCGTTCTTGCTGGTCTTGACGTCGATCGAGCCGGAGAGGCGGCGACCGCCGACCACCCGCAGGTGCATCGGACCCGCGTACCCCAGGGAGACGATCTCGCTGTCGAGCGCTTCACCGATTCGGGCGATCATCTCAAGGCTGATGTTTTGATTGCCGCGCTCGATGCGATTGACCGCGCTCTGGCTGGTGCCGAGTGCGTCGGCGAGCTGCGCCTGTGTCCAGCCCCGATGCTGCCTGGCGTCACGGATGAGCTTGCCGATACGTACGAGGTAGTCGTCTGCCATGAGGTTGAGGCTATCTCAGATATGAGATGGCGCCTCCTGGGGACTCCGTGCGGGTGACGTACCGTCAGTTACCGCTGTTGTCGGATGGCCGTCAGTGGCGCTTCTTGGTGCGCGTGCGGCGCCAGCCGAACGGTCCGGGCAGGTCCATCGATGTCGTACGGCGTCCCGTGCTGCTGTGGGTGCGCCGCGGCCCGTGTTCGCCGCCGGACGTGAACGACCAGGAGCGCCTGTTGATGTTCAGCCGGAGGCCCGGGAGGATGCGGAAGCTCTTGCGGAAAGTAAGAGGCATAGGGGTCGGTTACCCCGGATCGGCGCGGTAATGGCCACAACGCCCTCCCTTTCAGGCGCCCGCGCCGCCGTCGACCGGCACGAGCGCGCCCGTCACCATCGAGGCGCGGTCGCTGAGCAGCCACGCTGCGACCTCGGCCACCTCGCGGGGCTCGGCCATGCGACCGAGCGGGATCGACGTGATGATGTGCTCGACGATGCCCGGGGACGCCGCCTCCCACTCGTCGATCATCTCCGTGGTGGTGCCGCCGGGGGTGATGCCGTTCACCCTGATGCCCTGGCTGCCCCAGGACACGGCCGCGGTCTCGGTGATGCTGTTGAGCGCGCGCTTCATGGCGCCGTACGCGGGGAGGGCGGGGTTCGCGCGGCGGCTGCCGATGCTCGACGTGTTGACGATCGCCCCGCCACCGCCGCGTCGCATCAGTGCCGCCTCGGCGGTCATGGCCGTCCAGTGCGAGCGGAAGTTCACGGCGAACTGCTCGTCGATGTCCTCGTCGCTCGTGGTGTCGAGCGGGCCGGGATGCTGGATCGTCGCGCCGTTGTTGAAGGCGCCGTCGAGCCGTCCGTGCAGCTCCTCCACGCGGTCGACCGCCGCGCGGATGCTCGTACGGTCGGCGAGGTCCAGGGTGACGGCGTCGGCGGTGCCCCCGTCGGCGCGGATCTCGGTGACGAGGTCGTCGAGGGCCTTGGTGCTGCGGGCGGCGAGGACGACGACGGCGCCCTCGGCGGCGAAGAGCCGGGCCGCGGCTGCCCCGATGCCACGGCTGGCGCCGGTGACGAGGACGACCTTGCCGGTGAGCAGGCCGATGGGCGCGGAGGTGTTCGTGTCGTTGATGTCGTTGTTGATTTCGTTCTCGTTGTCGTTCGTCATGACGGCAGTGTCGGGTCGGGCGCCGGGCCGGAGGCAGGCACAGGCTGTACCAGGATCCGGCGCCGATCGGCGTGCGGACCTGGGGTATGGATGGGGTATGGACAAGCAGGAACTCGGGGCGTTCCTCCGTAGCCGTCGCGAGCGGCTGCGGCCGGAGGACGTCGGCCTCCCCTCCGGACCGCGACGCCGGACACCGGGGCTGCGCCGCGAGGAGGCGGCGGTCCTCGCGCACATCTCCACGGAGTACTACGTCCGCCTCGAACAGGGCCGGGCGCCGCGGCCGTCGGGCGAGGTCCTCGCCGGGATCGCGGGCGCGCTGCGGCTCACCGACACCGAGTCCGACCACCTCCACGTCCTCGCGGGCACCGCGCCGATCCGTTCCCGGCTGCACCGGCGCGACGTCCGCCCGAGCGTCCTCGCGCTCCTCGAACGGCTGCCGCAGACGGCCGGTTTCGTCATCTCCGCGGCGTTCGAGGTGCTCGCGTGGAACGACCTCGCCGCCGCGCTCATGGAGGACTTCGCCCCACTCGCCCCCGAGGACCGCAATCTCGCCCGCCGGGCATTCCTCGGGCCGAAGCGACCCGACACGACGCTGTACGGGATCTCCGACGCCGCCGAGTTTCGGCACCAGGTCGTGATGGAACTCCGTACCGCCCTCGCCCGCTATCCGACGGATCCCACGGTCACCGGCCTCGTCGACGAACTCCGCGACGCCAGCGCCGACTTCGCCCGGCTCTGGGAGCGGCACGACGTACAGGCCGCGCCGATGCTCACGAAGACCTTCCGCCACCCGGTCGTCGGGGAGGTCACCGTCGACTGCGACAAACTCACGCTCACGGACCGCGACCAGCACCTCGTGCTCTACAGCGCGCCGTCGGGATCGCCCGGCGCCGAGGCACTGGCTCTGCTGAACGTGCTGGGGGCCGACGCCGGTGACTACCGGCGATAGCGCCGCAGCCGGGCGGGGGAGAGAGGAGGAGGGGCTTCCCTGCGGCCGATGTCAGTGCTCGGCCGTAGCGTGTGCGCGTGACCCAACTCATGCAGACCTACTCCTACTTACGGCCCTCGGCCGTGCACGAATCCACGGCCGGACGCACCCTCGCGCTGGAGACCTCCGGCGGTGCCACCCCGGCCGGAGAGGCGGCCAACCCCCGGTTCTTCAGCGGGTTCCTGACCGCGCCGACCGCCGCGGCGACGGCGCTGCTCGCGGTCGCGGACGTCGCCGCCGCCCGCTACTACCGGCCGGGCGGCGGGGCCTCGCTCGACCCGGTGGTGACGGCCGACGGCGACCGGCTGCGCCTGGAGTCCTTCTCCGGCTGCTGCGGTGTGTACGCCCGCCTCGACATCCTCGCCCCCGGGCTTGACGGTGACGACGTCGGTCACGGCACGACGAACGTGGACATCAACGCGCCGCTGCGGCGGGCGCTGGCCGGGCTCGGTGGGCTCGACCCGCTCCATCTGGCCGTCGGGCCCGAGGAGTTGACGGTCAGGACCTTCGACGGCGAGTTCGTGGAGAAGAAGGTCCCGCTGCCGGAGCGCTGGCTGCGCGGCTTCGCCGAGGCCCAGGTGCTCGCGGAGGGCTTCGCCCTTCGCGCCGAGGTGCCCGCCGTGGAGGCGGCCTCCCTGCTGCGGGCGCTGCCCCGGCCCACCCAGCGGTCGGACGCCCGAACGAGCCGCTGGGTGGTGCCCACCGGCCGCTCTCTGCGTCCCACGACCAGGCCGGCGCCGGGTGCCGTGTGCCTGCCGGGCCCTGAGCGGCTGTTGACCCTCCAGACGGTCCTGCGGCACGCGACGACCGTACGGCTGTACGCGCCGACCGCCCCGGCCGCCGAGGACGGGGCCGCCGCCGTGGCCTGGGAGGTCGAACTGCCGGGCATGCGGCTGACGTTGATGCTCTCCCAGAGCGGCTCGCGCGGTTTCTCCGGCGAGGGCGGAGTGCTCCACGACCTCGCCACCGGGCCCTCGGCGGCGGACGCGGAACGGGTCGCCGAACTGCTGGCCTGGGAGCCGCGGATCGACGTCACCGAGCTGTCGGCGCAGACCGGTCTGCCCGCCGACCGTGTACGCGCCGCGCTGACCATGCTGGGCACGTCCGGCCAGATCGGCTACGACCTCGCCGAGGAGGCGTACTTCCACCGCCACCTGCCCTACCGCGCGGGCGCCGCCGAGACCCGCAATCCCCGGCTGCGTGGGGCACGGGCGCTCGTCGCGGAGGGCGCGGTACGACTCGACGGACCGCTGGCCCGGGTCGGCAAGGGCGACGACGCCCACGTGGTCCGCACCGACGACGAGTCGGGCCGACTGAGCTGCACCTGCTTCTGGTGGGCCAAGTACCGGGGCGGACGCGGCCCCTGCAAACACGTACTTGCGGCGGGCATCGCACGCGAGACGGCACGCGAGACGGCGGCGATCCCGCAAGCGGAACCGGAGGCTACCGCAGCAGCCCCGGCCACGGCTCCAGCACCAGCCCAAGCTTCAGCGGCAGCCCTGCCCGCAGCCGCAGCTGCAGTACCGCCCACAGCTACAGCCCCACCTGCAGCCGCAGTTGGAGCGCCGCCGACAGCCACAGCTCAAGCCGTAGCCCCGCTCGCAGCTGCCGAGACGGCCGTAGGCCCGCCAGCAGGGACAGCCGCTGAGGCAGCCGCAGTCGCAGTTGGAGCCCCGTCGGCAGCCACAGCTTCAGTCGCAGCCCCGCCTGCAGCCGCCGAGACGGCCGTAGCCCCGCCAGCAGGGACAGCCGCAGAGGCAACCCCAGCCGCAGAGGCCGCGCCAGTCCCAGCCGGAGCCCCGCCGACAGCCCCAGCTTCAGCGGCAGCCCCGCCCACAGCCCCAGCCGCAGAGAAAACCACAGGCCCAGCGGCAGCCACAGCCTCGCCCACGGCACCCACGGCACCCACGGCACCCACGGCACCCACGGCACCCACGGCACCCACGGCACCCACGGCACCAGCGACCCCCACGCCCCCTGCAACGCCCCCTGCAAAAACCCCCGCCCGATCGGAGACCGCACGATGAACCTGGTTCACCTCGCGGAAGCAGGCGATGTCGAGGCGGTGCTCCGGGAACTCGGGGCCCTGGCTCCGGACGAGCGGGCGGCGCAGGCCGAGGGGCTGGAAGCCCGGCGCGCGCCGTTGCGAGCCGGCTGGTATCACGTCCCCGAGGCGGAGAAGGCCGCCCAGCTCGCCGCCGAACTCGGCTGCCGGACCGACCCCGCAGCCGCGGCCGACTGGATCCTGCAGCCGGAGAACGGCAGCAATGTGGTCGTCCAGCCTCTCGGCGGCGCCTGGATGCTCGACGTCGTGAACCTCCACCCGGTCGCCTGGCGGGCCGAGTTGGTCGCACAGCTCGCCGATCGGTGGACGCCCGGGAAGTGCATCAGGTCCGACCTCGTCGAGCACCTCGTCCATGACACGGGCTGCCCCGTCCCGACCACCGACGGGTTCATCGACGGCTGGCTGCGCTGGCGCGACAGCACCTGGGAGCAGCCCGCGCACCTGCGCGGCGGGGCCCGGCCCGGTGCCACCTTCCTGGAGCGGCTGCGCGCGGACGAGCTGTCGCCGCTGATCCTCCCGCTGGTGCTGGAGCGACCGGGCGTGTACGTCGGCGCGGGCTCGTTCCACCACATGCTCACCCGCAGAGGCCTGCCGTACATCATGGAGGACACCCGGCTGGGCGTGTTCATCAGCCTCTCCAGGGAGGGCCTGGTGGACCGTGCCGCGCTGATCCGGCGCGTCTTCGCCGACCTGGCCACCGACGAGGGCTGGGGGTGGAACGCCGCGACCGCCTTGGCCCAACTCGCCCTGACCCCGGCGGAACACACCTCCGTCGCCCGCGAACGCGTCGCGCTCGCCGAGCCGTTGGTCGCCCGGCTGCTCCAGGACGGCACGCGCGACGAGACCGCGCCGGCGCTCGCCTACCTGCGCGCCCTCGCCCTCACCCCGGCCGAGAACGCGCCCGCCCTGAGAGACCATGTGGCGCTGCTCGACCTGTCGTTGCCGGTGGCCGCCTACGCCCAGGAGGTCCTGCTCGGCCTGGACGAGGCCGGGCTGCTGGAGTCCGACGTACTCACCGAGGTGTGCGAACGGGTCCTGCTCCGACCGGAGAAGAAGCTCGTCCGCGCCCAGCTCACCCGGCTCGACCGCGCGGCCCGCAAGGACCCCGCGCGCGCCGCCCGGACCGTGCTCGACGCGGCGACGGCCCTCGACCACCGGGAGGTCGACCTCCAGGAGCGTGCCCTCGACGTGATCGCCCGGCACCTCAAGGCCGCGGGCGACTCCGTACTGCCTGGGCTGCGCACCGCCGCCGCACGGATCAACCCCGCCCTCGCGGCCCGCGCCGCCGAACTCCTCGGCACCGCACCGGACCAACTCACCGAGCAGTACGCCGACATGCTGCCCGTCGTGACCGAACCCCGCCCGGTGCCGGGGCCCATCGAGACGGCCGTCGAGGTCGCCGAGGAGCTGGCGGTGGCCGTCGCGAACCCCAAGGACGTGGTGACGTTCGAGCGGGTCCTGGACGGACTCGTCCGGCACGCCCACCTCGACCGGGCCGCGCTGGACCGGGCGTTGAAGCCGGTCATGCGCAAGGAACCCCGTGACGCCGTCGACTTCACCCAGTCCGACGTGTACGACGTGGCCAGGGCGCTGCGCGGCGACGAGCCGAGGCAGCGCGGCCTCATCGCCCACCACAGGTTCATCCACACCTCCCCGGCCGGTGAGCTGCTGAGGGCGCGCCTGGTCGAGGCGATCGACATCATCGAGGCCGACGCCCAGCCCTTCCTGCTGGCCGTCCCGACCGACGCCACGGGCGCGCTGGACGCCGCCGAACTCGTACGGCGGATCTCGGTGCTCGACGGGCTCGGCATCACACCCGCACCGGTCGACCTCGCCCAGGCGCTGCTGCGTGTCACCCCGACCGCCGACGAGAAGGTGCTGGACGCGGCCGGGGAGCTGGGTTCCGACGCCGGGCGGCGGCTGGCCCGCTGGCTGCGCGAGGGCGGTCTGCCGCACTGGGGCACCGGCCACAAGGACGACACCGGCAGGCACCCGACGGAGCTGGTGAGCCACATCCACCCCGAGCCGGCCACTGGCCCCCCGCTGCTCCCGGCCGCCGAGACCCTGATCGGGCCGTACCGGAACGACGGGCTCTACGACCCGATGGTCCCCTTCTGGCTCGCCCAGCTGCCCCACCACCGCGAACTTGTCCTGGCCCGCGACTACTTCAGGTACCGCGTGTCCATGCGCGGCTGGGCCCACGCCCTGCCGTTCGCCGCCGAGTCCGGCGGCCCGGCGGGATTCGCGCTGCACCTGGCCGTGGCGTACACCCTCACCTACGACCAGCAGGGCGAACGCGACGCGGCGGTGGACACGCTCCTCGTGCTCGCCGGGCGCGGGCAGCTGGACACCGGCCTGCTCGGACGGCAGCTGGCCGACATGCTGCGCGCCAGGTGGATCGAGGCGAACCGGGTGACGGCCTCCCTGCGGACGGCGGCCGAGACGGGCGCGTACGCCACGATCTGGTCCGTGCTCGAGACCGCCCTGCCCCTCCTGCTGCGCGACCCAGTGGTCCGGGGCACCGGAGCACTGCTCGCCCTCGGCATCGACTGCGCCTCCCGCTGCGCGGCGAAGGGCGCGATACCCGAGGTCACGACGGCCGCCGCGCGCACCGGATCGAGCCAGGTGGTGAAGAACGCGCGGCTGCTGCGCGACGTACTGGGCTGACCGGCCCGGCTCCAAGAAGGACAGCACGACGCCCCGGCCGCCGTACGGTCGGCCACATCACACGGCGGCCGGGCATGACCATCCGGCACCCATGTACTAGAGTTATCTCGACATCGAGATATCTGCCGGGCGTACCGCGGTCCCACTCCGCTGCCGATCCAGCGGTAAGGCTTACCTAACTTAGCCTTACCTTAGCGGATTGGCCAAGCAGGCGTGGCGGCAGGATGCGGTGGAACGCGCACATCAATGAAGGAGACTGTCGTGTCGGCGAACAGCTTCGACGCCCGTAGCACGCTCAGCGTGGGCGACGAGTCGTACGAGATCTTCCGGCTGGACAAGGTGGAAGGCTCGGCTCGCCTTCCGTACAGCCTGAAGGTGCTGCTGGAGAACCTCCTCCGCACCGAGGACGGCGCGAACATCACCGCCGACCACATCCGGTCCATCGGCAACTGGGACTCCCAGGCGCAGCCCAGCCAGGAGATCCAGTTCACGCCCGCCCGCGTGATCATGCAGGACTTCACCGGCGTGCCCTGTGTCGTGGACCTCGCCACCATGCGTGAGGCCGTCAAGGAGCTGGGCGGCGACCCGGCGAAGATCAACCCCCTCGCCCCCGCCGAGCTGGTCATCGACCACTCCGTCATCGCCGACAAGTTCGGCACCCACGAGGCCTTCGCGCAGAACGTCGAGCTGGAGTACGGCCGCAACCGCGAGCGCTACCAGTTCCTGCGCTGGGGCCAGACCGCGTTCGACGAGTTCAAGGTCGTCCCGCCCGGCACCGGCATCGTCCACCAGGTCAACATCGAGCACCTGGCCCGTACGGTCATGGTCCGAGGAGGCCAGGCGTACCCCGACACCCTCGTCGGCACCGACTCCCACACCACCATGGTCAACGGCCTCGGTGTGCTCGGCTGGGGCGTCGGCGGTATCGAGGCCGAGGCCGCGATGCTGGGCCAGCCCGTCTCGATGCTCATCCCGCGCGTCGTCGGCTTCAAGCTCACCGGTGAGCTGACCCCGGGCACGACCGCCACCGACCTCGTGCTGACCATCACCGAGATGCTCCGCAAGCACGGTGTCGTCGGCAAGTTCGTCGAGTTCTACGGCGAGGGCGTGGCCGCCACCTCCCTCGCGAACCGCGCCACCATCGGCAACATGTCGCCGGAGTTCGGCTCCACCGCCGCGATCTTCCCGATCGACGGCGAGACCATCAAGTACCTGAAGCTGACGGGCCGCGACGCCCAGCAGCTCGCGCTCGTCGAGGCGTACGCCAAGGCGCAGGGCCTCTGGCTGGATCCGGCCGCCGAGCCCGACTTCTCCGAGAAGCTGGAGCTGGACCTCTCCACGGTCGTCCCGTCGATCGCCGGTCCGAAGCGCCCGCAGGACCGTATCGTCCTCGCGAACGCCGCCGAGCAGTTCAAGTCGGACGTACGCAACTACGTCGCCGACGACGACGAGGCGGGCAAGGAGTCCTTCCCGGCCTCCGACTCCCCGGCCACCAGCAACGGCGTACCGACCAACCCGGTCACGGTCACGGCCGCCGACGGTTCGACCTACGAGATCGACCACGGCGCGGTGACGGTCGCGGCCATCACCTCCTGCACCAACACCTCGAACCCGTACGTCATGGTCGCCGCCGCGCTGGTGGCCAAGAAGGCGGTCGAGAAGGGGCTCACCCGCAAGCCGTGGGTCAAGACCACCCTCGCCCCGGGCTCCAAGGTCGTCACCGACTACTTCGACAAGGCGGGGCTCACCCCCTACCTCGACAAGGTCGGCTTCAACCTCGTCGGCTACGGCTGCACCACCTGCATCGGCAACTCCGGCCCGCTGCCGGAGGAGGTCTCCAAGGCCGTCAACGACCACGACCTGGCCGTGACGTCGGTGCTCTCCGGCAACCGTAACTTCGAGGGCCGGATCAACCCCGACGTCAAGATGAACTACCTGGCCTCCCCGCCGCTGGTCGTCGCGTACGCCCTCGCGGGTTCCATGAAGGTGGACATCACCAAGGACGCGCTGGGCGTCGACCAGGACGGCAAGCCCGTCTACCTGGAAGACATCTGGCCGACCGAGGCCGAGGTCAACGACGTCGTGGCGAACGCCATCGGCGAGGACATGTTCAACAAGTCCTACCAGGACGTCTTCGCGGGCGACGCCCAGTGGCAGGCGCTGCCGATCCCGAGCGGCAACACCTTCGAGTGGGACGCGCAGTCGACGTACGTCCGCAAGCCCCCGTACTTCGAGGGCATGACGATGGAGACCACCCCGGTCTCGGACATCGCCGGCGCCCGCGTCCTCGCCAAGCTCGGCGACTCGGTCACCACCGACCACATCTCCCCGGCCGGCGCGATCAAGGCTGACACCCCCGGTGGCAAGTACCTCACCGAGCACGGTGTCGAGCGTCGTGACTTCAACAGCTACGGCTCGCGCCGCGGCAACCACGAAGTCATGATCCGCGGTACGTTCGCCAACATCCGCCTGCGCAACCAGATCGCGCCGGGCACCGAGGGCGGCTACACCCGCGACTTCACCGTCGACGGCGGGCCGGTCTCCTTCATCTACGACGCCTCGCGCAACTACATCGAGCAGGGCGTCCCGCTGGTCATCCTGGCCGGCAAGGAGTACGGCTCCGGCTCGTCCCGCGACTGGGCCGCCAAGGGCACCGCGCTCCTCGGCGTCAAGGCCGTCGTCGCCGAGTCGTACGAGCGCATCCACCGCTCGAACCTCATCGGCATGGGCGTCATCCCGCTGCAGTACCCGGCGGGCCAGTCCGCCGAGTCCCTCGGGCTGACCGGCGAGGAGACGTTCTCCATCGCCGGCATCACCGAGCTGAACGACGGCACCACCCCCGCCACGGTCAAGGTCACCACCGACACCGGTGTGGAGTTCGACGCGGTCGTCCGCATCGACACCCCCGGTGAGGCCGACTACTACCGCAACGGCGGCATCCTGCAGTACGTGCTGCGCAGCCTGATCGCCAAGTAGACGGTCCGGTACGGCAGTCGAGGGCCGCATCCCCGGTGACGGGGGTGCGGCCCTCCGCGTGTCCCGCCGCTACACCCAGCCCCGCTGCGCCGCCCGCACCCCCAGCTGGAACCGGCTCGCCGCCCCCAGCCGGTCCTGCAGCTCGCTCACCCGGCGCCGCAGGGTCCTGAGACTCACCCCCAGATGGCGGGCCACCGCCTCGTCCTTCATGCCGGCGGCCAGCAGCCGGGTCAACGTCCGTTCGCCCTCGGAGAGTTCACCCTCGCCGACCCCCTGGCCGAGTGGTGTCGCCTGCTGCCAGGCCAGGTCGAAGAGCTTCTGCAGGGCCTCGGTCACCGCCGAGTGCCGGATGACCGCCGCGCAGTAGCCGCCCGAGTCGGACGCGGTCAGCGGAAGCATCGCCTGACGCCCGTCCACCACGAGCATCTTGACCGGCACCGAGGGCAACACCCTGGCCTGCTCGCCGAGTTCGACCATCTTCCAGGCGTGGAAGAGGACGTCCGGATCCTCCAGGGCGGTCGCCGCGTACACCGTGCGGTACACGATCCCCCGGCTGAGCAGATCGGACTGGAGGTCCAACTGCGGGGTGCGCGGGGCCAGATACGGGGGAGTGTCGAAGACGCACACCTCGTGCTCGGCGCGCGCGTACAGCTCCTCGAGGCGGGCCGCGTTGGCGCCCTCCCCGGAGACCACCTCGACCAGCCGGGACGGCTCCTCCCGCAGCAGCCCCGCCTCGTACGACGTCGCCATCTCCTCGGCGGTGGCGGCGAGCAGTTCGGACTCCGTCTCCCGCTGCCGGATCAGCGCGCGGATCGCCACCCGGGGGTCGACCGCGCGTAACCCGCCCATGGAGTCCGGCGGTTGGAGCAGACCGAGCGCGAGCAGCCGGTTGCAGGACTCGCGGACCCGGGTCGGAGAGGCGCCGGTGAAGAGCGCCCAGCCGGCCGCGCCCGCATCCGGTTGATGGAGGACGGCCTGGTAGACCAGCTCGTCGAAGGCGGAGACCCCCACCGCGGACCATGGGCTCGCGGCAGGGGTCTGTCTTGCCGTGTCATATGCCGTGTTCACCATGACTCGGCACGCTAGAGGATCCTTGTTAAGGCTGAGGCACAGGTTGCGTGCGTCACCTACTTCACCGGCTTCACCTACTACACCGGTTCCCCTGCTTCAGCTGCTTCACCTACTTCAGGCCGAACGCCCGCAGCACGGTCTGGTCGATCCCGTTGCCGTGCCGGTCGGTGGCCCGCACCCGCAGCGACACCGACTCTGCGTCCTTCACGGCCTTGAACCTAGCCTTGCCGCTCTTGACCCTCACTTCCTTCCAGGAGGTGCCGTCGTCGTAGGAGACCCAGGCCTTCAGACTGCTCGCCTTCACACTCCCCAGCTGGTCGGAGACCGGCAGCGCGACCTCCAACTCCCGCTTGCGCTCAGCCCGGTTGAGAAGGTCGAGGCCCTTCGGAGCGATACCGACGGTGAGCAGCGGCAGCGCCGTGGAGGCGTCGGTGCGCGCCGAGGCGAAGGTCCACTCGGAGTGCGTGCTGGTGGAGTACTTGGCCCAGTCCGCCCGGCGCTGCACATCCAGCTCGAAGCGGTAAGAGGCCTTGTCCGCCGGGACGTCGAAGATGCCGTACCCGCCGAACGTCGAGTCGCCGACCAGCTGCCCGTCCGCGTAGAGCCTGCCCTTCGCGGTGTTGTCGGTGCCGTCGATGTACCCGTAGTGGCCCGGCGTGGAGTCGGTCAACTCCGCCACCGACATGGTGAGTTTGTCGCCGGTGCGCTCGGAGAGCCCGTACTCCTCGCTGGTTCCGGGGCGGACGACCTGGCGCAGCCAGTTCTCCGGCGCCTTCTCCGTGCCCGACTTGTCGAAGGTCCGCAGCGGGCTCCACTGGCCCCTGAACGTCTCCCAGTTCGGGTAGACGACGTGCCAGGTACGGGTGTCGGGGTCGACGTAGTAGTACTCGTCGCGTTCCGTGCCCAGTTGCACGTACTTGCTGTTCTCGATGCTGAAGAACTGCCAGGGGCGGAAGGTGTACACGGTGTCCGCGCCGATCTCGCCGGCCGTGGCTCCGTGGTAACGGGCCGTCTGCTTCACCGTGTTGGACTTGTCCAGGTCGTATGTCTGGTCTTCGGAGATGCCACCGCTCTGCGCGGCGAGCAGGTTGTAGACGTACGGACTGACCGGCGTGCCGCCCAGCTTCAGCGTGACCTTCCTGCCGGTCTGCAGCAGGCCGGTGAGCTTCGCGCCCTCCTCGCCGGTGGCGATCATCACCGGGACGGTGGTCGCGCGGTCCACGGCCTCGATCCAGAAACCGGGGGTCTTGCGGTACACGATGAGGTAACCGGCGCCGGCCTTGGTCGCGTTGTCCAGAGCGCTCTGTGCCCGCTCCGTGGCGCCGACCCCGACCACCGCCACCTTGCCCTTGACGTCGAGCCCCGCGAAGTCGGCCTCGGTACCGCCGCCCGCGTCCACCGCCTGGACCTTGCGGTCACCGCTGATCTTCAACGGGAAGTCGTTGTACGTCTGGGAGTAGTAGAGCGAGGACAGCTCGGTCTTCTCCGGGCTGGTGACGCTCGCCGTCAACTCCTTGGCGTACAGCCGGAACTTGGCGGAGAACTCCAGGGTTCCCTCGGTGACCTGCTGGGTCGGCGCGACATAGACGTGGTCCGTCCACCAGCCCTGGCTGTAGGTGAGCCCCCAGGCGCTGCCCGGCCCCTCGCGGTGCCAGTTGGTGCTGAAGCCCTGGAACTCGGAGTCCTGCTTCGTCTTCGGCTTGATCTCCACCGCCTTGCGGGCGTCGAGGACGACCTCGGTGTCCCCGTCGACCTTGATCTCGGGGTTGCCGACGATCGAGGTGCCGACGGCCACCCCGCCCCCGTCCCGGTCAGGGATCCAGGTCGACATGGAGTAGGTGCCGGCCGGCACCTGCCAGGTCCAGCCGGTGCCGAGGAAGCCGTACTCGTCGGGGTAGGCGCCGTTCAGCTCCTGGAGGGTGTAGATCGACCCCCCGGTGGACGGCTTGCCGTCGCGGCCCAGGAGGGAGACCTTGAGGTCGAACGTCTTCGGTGCCTTCTCGAAGCCGACGCCCGTGGTGACCTGGACGCCGTCGGCGGTCGCCGTGATGTGGCCCGTGTACCGGCCCTGCGCCTGTGCCGCCGGGTCGACCGTGACCGGGACCGTGGCGGTGCCCTTGGCGGGGACGGTCACCGTACCGGCGCCCGGGGCGGCTGCGGCGAGGGTGGACGAGATCGTCAACTCCACCGCCTTGTCAGTGGTGTTGGTGTACGTGATGTCCTTGCCGACGGCCCCGGTGTCACCGTCCTCGAACCTGCCGAAGCTCAGCGTCGAGGTCGCGAACACGCCCTGCTCGGTCGCCCGTACGGCATCGACCCGGCCGTCGCCCTGCTCGAACACGGAGTTGACGTCGTTCGTCTTCGCCGTGCTGGCCAGGGACTGCTTGATCTGCTCGCCCGTCCAGTCCGGATGGGCCTGCGCGACCAGCGCCGCCGCACCCGCGACATGCGGGGTCGCCATCGACGTACCGTTCGCCGTCGTGTAGTCGGCGTCGACCGGCGTGCCCATGGTGGTGCCCGCCGCACGGGCCGCCGTGATGCTCACACCCGGCGCGGTGATCTCCGGCTTGACCGCGGAGTCACCGAGGCGCGGGCCACGGCTGGAGAACGCCGCGAGGTTGTCGGACTTGTCGACCGCGCCCACCGTCAGCGCCGAGTCGGCGATGCCCGGGGTGCCGACCGACTGCTCGTAGGGGCCCGCGTTGCCCGACGCGACCACGAAGAGGGCGCCGGTGGACGCGGACAGCTCGTCGACGGTCTCACTGAGCACGTCGGACGCGCCGGACGCCGTACCGCCCAGCGACATGGAGACGATCTTCGCACCGGAGTGCGCCGCCCACTCCATGCCCGCGATGATCCAGGAGGACTGGCCCCGGCCGTCGTTGCCCAGCACCTTGCCGACCAGCAGTTCCGCGCCCGGGGCAACGCCCTTGAGCCTGCCGTCCGAGGCCGCGCCCGAACCGACGATCGTGGACGCCACATGGGTGCCGTGGCCATGACCGTCCTGCACCGCCTGGTCGGGCACGAAGCTGGTCGACTCGGCGATCTTCCCGGCCAGATCCGGGTGCCCGGCGTCCACGCCCGTGTCCAGGACGGCGACCTTGACGCCCTTGCCGTCGTAGCCCGCCTGCCACACCTCGGGCGCGCCGATCTGCGGGACACTCACATCGAGGGACGCCTTCACCTGGGCGTCCAGCCAGAGCTTGTCGATGCCCTCGCCGAGCTGCTTCGCGGCCTTCGCGGTGGGCTCGGTACCGAGGGCCGGGGCGATGTCCGTCCAGAAGGCGCTGGACTTCCTCGCGCTCAGCGCGGCGCCGTCGATCCCGGGCAGCGCGAGCGTCCGACGCGCACCCTCGGGGGTCGCGCTGCCCTTGCTGTAGGTCGCGATGACAGGGGTGGCGCCGGTCTTCGCGTCCGAGTAGCCCTGCTTGACCAGTTGGGTGACGTTGAACAGGGCCGGGTCGAGGCGGCCCGCCTGGATCAGCGGGATCGCGTCCGCCGGCAGGACGCTGACCTCGCCGTTCTTCTCGCTGGACAGGAAGGTGGCGGCCTCGCGGCCGGTGCCGCGCCGGACGTCGACGGCGTTCTTGCCGTCCGCTCCCGTGGTGAGGGAGACGGTGTCGCCGGTGATGAGGGTGACGGTCTGCGCCGGAACAGCAGCGGTGCCGGGGCTCCTGGGGGTGGTGGTGACCGGGGACACGGGACCGGCCGCCGCGGGCGCGATAGCACCCGCGACCAGTCCGGCCGCGCCTGCCACGGCCCAGAGGGCATGGAGTCTTCGCATGGGTGGAGGTCCTCCCCTGAACGCTCGAACTCTGAGAACGCTTCCGGCCTGGTGAGCGGAAGCCATGATCAGAGTGGGCGCCGCACGGAATGGGACTCAAGGGATTCCTGTGGCCGGGGAGTGCCAATGCCGCCTTCGGTCACGGCAGTTGACCGCATCCGAGGCCACCGGGAGGGCGTCCCACGGCCGTCGCCCAGGTTGAACACAGGATTCCCCCAGGAAACCGGGACACGATCAGGACATGTCTGGCACTTCAGGGGTTCGCGGCGGTCATGTCCGTGTGCTGGTCGTCGACGACGAACCGGCGCTCACGGAACTGCTGTGCGTCGCCGTCACCGAGGCGGGCTGGCGGCCCTACCCGGCCCTCGACGGCGAGAGCGCGCTGCGCATCGCCCGCTCCTCGGCCCCGCACGCCGTCGTCCTCGACGGCATGCTGCCCGACCTCGACGGCCTCCAGGTGCTGCGCAGGCTGCGGTACGAGAGCCCACGGCTGCCCGTCCTCATGCTCACCGCCCGCGACGCCCTCGAACACCGGCTCGACGGACTGGAGGCGGGCGCCGACGACTACGTCACCAAGCCGTTCTCCCTGGAGGAGGTCGTGCTGCGGCTGCGCGGACTGCTGCGCCGCTGCGGCGCCGAACAGACCCGCACCGACGACTCCGTACGCGTCCTCGGCGACCTCGTGATCACCGAGGAGACCCGCGAGGTGCACCGCGACGGCACGCCCGTCCAGCTCACCGCCAAGGAGTTCGACCTGCTCAGCCTGCTGATGGGCCATCCGCGCCAGGTACTCAGCAAGGGCCAGATCCTCGACCATGTGTGGACCAGCTGCTTCGACAGCGGCGACAACCTGGTCGAGGTGTACATCTCCAGCCTGCGCCGCAAGATCGACAAGGGGCGGGCCCCGATGATCCACACCGTGCGCGGACTCGGGTACGCGATCCGGGCGGGGGCGGACGGGAGATGACCGTACGACTGCGCGGGCGCTCACTGCGGACCCGCCTGCTGCTCTTCATCGGGGTCACCCTGGCCGTCGTGTGCGCCGCCATGGCGGTCACCACCATCTTCGCCCAGCACAAGTACCTGCTCGGCAGCCTCGACGACCGCGTCGCCAACGCCGTCGCCCGCAGCCAGGGCGGCGCCGCGCTCCACCCCGAGCTGGACTCCAACCTCGGCTTCCTCAACGAGAGCGGCCAGCCCGCCGGAACCCTGGCCGCCCGGCTCGGCGCCGACGGCAGACTGCTCACCGCCCAGGTCGTCACCCAGGACGCGGCGCCCCAGGACCTGACCGCCGCCCAGCGGTCGGCCCTCGCGGGCATCAGGGCCGACGGCACGATGCACACCCGTACCGTGCCGGGCCTCGGCACCTACCGGATCACGGCGATCGGCGGCACCTCGGGCAACGGCGTCCGGGTGCTGACCGGGCTGCCCATGGACGACGTCCAGAACATGATCCGGGGCCTGGTCGTCGTCGAGGCCGTGGTGGCCGCCGTCGGACTGACGATCGCGGGCTGCCTCTGCGCGGTCGTCATACGGCGCCAACTGCGGCCCCTCGGCCGGGTCGCCGCCACCGCCGTCGAGGTCTCGCGGGCGCCGCTGGGCCGGGGCGCGGTCGTCGGCCTCACCCGCGTCCCGGAACGCGACACCGACCCGGGCAGCGAGGCAGGCCAGGTCGGCGCCGCCCTCAACCGGATGATCGACCACGTCGAGTCGTCCCTCGCCGAACGCCAGGCCGGCGAGGAACGCATGCGGCGCTTCCTGGCCGACGCCAGCCATGAACTCCGTACCCCGCTCGCCTCGATCGCCGGATACGCCGAACTCATGAACCGGGGTACGCAGCGCATCGAGCCCGCGATGGCCTGGCGGCGCGTGTCGGCGGAGTCGGCGCGGATGACGGGCCTGGTGGAGGACCTGCTGCTGCTCGCCCGGCTCGACGAGGGGCGGCCGTTGCAGTCGGCCGAGGTGGATCTCGCGGCGGTGGTCGCCGAGTCGGTGTGGGACGCGCGGGCCGCCGGCGAGAACCACAACTGGCAACTGGCGCTGCTCCTCGACTCCCCGGCGCTGGTCGCGGGCGACGAGGCCCGGCTGCACCAGGTGGTGGCCAACCTGCTCGCCAACGCACGCGTGCACACACCCGCCGGGACGACGGTGGTGGCCTCGGTCGAGGTCGTGGACGAGCGATGCGTCATCCGCGTACGCGACGACGGCCCCGGCATCCCGCCCCACCTCCTCCCGTCGGTCTTCGAACGCTTCACCCGCGCCGACGTCTCCCGCTCCCGCACGGGCCCCCAGGACGGCGGTTCGGGCCTGGGCCTCGCCATCGTGACGGCGATCGTGGCAGCGCACGGAGGCAGCATCGACGTCGAGAGCGTCCCCGGGCACACCGAGTTCACGATCGACCTGCCGACCGCGACACCGGCGGTGGGGCCTGTGACGAACTCCCGCCCTGATCTCCGTACAACCATTCGGAGTTGATCGCTGTCGTGTCTCGGGGGACCCGGGTGTCCCTCCGACAACAGCAGACACGACAGATGGGGGACGGGCATGCCGGTGGCACGCAGACTGTTTCTGGGGAGCTTCACCGCGGGCGCGGTGACCGTCGCGACGGCCGCCGCGACGGGTACGGCCTCGGCGGCGGGGGAGAACGGCGCGACGACGACGTTCGACGGACCGGTGGCCGCCGAGAGATTCAGTGCCGACACGACACTGGAGGCCGCGTTCCTCAAAACGACCTCGGAGACGAACCACGCGGCGACCGTCTACCAGGCCGGTACGGCCGGCAGCGGCGCCGCGCTGAACGTGGTCTCCGACAACCCGGGTACCTCGGCCATCCTCTGATCTTCGCAGGGAATCCTGGCGTTTGCGCCTGGAGGGAATGCGATCCCAGGACCGGAGGCACGCAGCGCCGGAGTTCTCTGCGAATGCGGGGTGAGGGTCAGTAGTCCGGAGGTCGAACCCCACCCTGTTGGCCTGTAAATCGAAGGCGGATCGGGGTTCTCGACCTTGGACGCGATCTGTTAACGAATCAGGCGGGCCGCTTCTGGTTATCGATGTAGTCCTTGACGGCCTGGAGCGGCGCGCCGCCGCAGGATCCTGCGAAGTACGAAGGTGCCCAGAGGCGGTCCTCTGTGATCGCCCGGTTCATCGTGCCGGTGTACTCCTGCCGCAGGTACCGGGAGGAGACCCCTTTGAGGCTGTTGACGAGCTTGGACAGGGCGACCTTCGGCGGGTAGTGCACAAGCAGGTGCACGTGATCGCCTTCGCCGTTGAATTCCCGCAGCTCTGCTTCGAAGCTCTCGCAGACGTCCCGCATGATCTCTTCGCAGCGCGTCAGCATCTCGTCGTTGAAGACGCCGCGCCGGTACTTCGTGACGAAGACCAGGTGGACATGGAGGGTGTAGATGACGTGACGGCCCCGGCGAAGTTCAGGGTTTGGCTCCCAGCGTGGTGACATAGACCAAGTGTAGTATGATCTGGCGGCTGACCGGGAAGGGGGTGGGCTGGATGATCCGTGCGTACAAGTTCCTCATGCGGCCCACCGTGGGCCAGACGGCTGCGCTCACTGAGATGCTGCGGGATCACTGCTCGCTCTACAACGGCGCGTTGCAGGAGCGCCGGGACGCCTACCGGCACGCCTCGAAGACGAGCGTCAAGTACGGGCAGCAGTCCGTGCAGCTCAAGGAGATCCGCTCGTTCGACCCGGAGCGTCAGGGCCGTTGGTCGTTCTCGTCGCAGCAGGCGACGTTGCGCCGTCTCGACAAGGCGTTCGCCGCGTTCTTCCGCCGGGTCAAGTCCGGTGAGACACCCGGTTACCCGCGTTTCCGCGGGGTGAATTGGTTCGACACGGTGGACTTCCCCAAGGACGGGGACGGCTGTCGCTGGGACTCCACCCCGCACGACCCCGTGACCCGTGTCCGCTTCCAAGGTGTCGGGCACGTCAAGGTCAACCAACACCGTGCCGTAGTCGGCAAGGTCAAGACCGTCAGCGTCAAGCGCGAGGGACGCAAGTGGTTCGTCGTGCTGACCGCCGAGCAGGACCAGCCCGATCCGCTGCCGCCCACCGGCAGCATGGTCGGCATCGACCTGGGCATAGCCAACTTCCTCGCCGACTCGGGCGGCGGCTTCGTGGAGAATCCGCGCCACGGCCGCAGGGCCGCCGCGAAGCTCGAAGTTGCACAGCAAGCCCTCTCCCGGTTCCCGCGCCGCAAGGCCAGTGACCGCACTAAGAACCACCAGCGCGCTGTGGAGAAGGTCGCCAAACTGCACGGCAAGGTCCGCCGCCAACGGCTCGACCACGCACACAAGACTGTGCTCGGCTTGGTCCGTGAGCACGACCTCATCGCGCACGAAGAGCTCAAGATCCGAAACATGAGCAAGGCTCCCGCGCCGAAGCCCGATCCGGAGACGCCAGGCACCTTCCTGCCGAACGGGGCTGGCTCGAAGGCGGGTCTGGACCGCTCGATCGCTGATGCTGGATGGGGGGTGTTCCTCGCGATCCTGAACGCAAAGGCTGAGAGTGCCGGGCGGGAAGTGATGGCTGTGGACCCCCGCAACACCTCACGGCGGTGCCCCGAATGCGGGCACACCGCCAAGGGGAACCGGCCCACACAGGAGAAGTTCCACTGTCAGGCGTGCGGCTACACCGCGCACGCGGACACGGTGGGCGCGATCAACGTTCTACGGGCCGGGCTGGTCCGTCGCGACGCCCAACCGGCATAGCGAGAAGCCCCCTCGTTCACGAGGGGGAGGAGTCACGTACCTCTCCGGCACCGAGACCACGAACCGGTCGTCGAAGACGTCGAACTACATGGTGAGCGTGGAGTTCGTGGACGCCTCGGGGAAGCGGCTCGGGGACGCGTTCACGGCGGCCAACAACCGCGCGCCGGGCCAGAAAACGGAGGAGACGGCGCAGGGCCTGGACACGATCAACGTGAAGATCGTGGCATCTCATCTGTACCGATATGCCGCCCTCTTGTCTGAGTGATCAACGCTTCTGATCGTCCGTCCAGTCTTGCCACAGGGTGGCCCAGATCGCTGCGGAGGATTCCACCGATCACACCACAGGGGCTAGCAGCGGCATGGCCGTTCCTCGTCTCCCCGTGCGTCGCGGGCACCACGTTTGTGAATCAGTTCAGAGCGTGATGACGCCCATCACGACGAGCGCCAGCAGGGAGTATGACCGAGATGCGTGCTTAGGGGGCCGCGGGATGATTTTGAAGCCCAGTGGAATGCCGCTAACGAACGGCATCCCACGTCCCCTGTGGCTCCTCCGAGATGTCCGGTTGGGGTAGGCAGAGGGTTATGGAGGCGCCGCTTGCCTCCAGCGGCAGGCTCAGCTGGCTCGCGTCATTCGCTCCGCGTGGGTTCGATGCCAGGCATCCAGCCACCGGGTGCGCGCCTCGGGCTTCACTCCGCATGCGTCCAGGAACGCCGTGAACGCATCGATATCGGGTGGCATGCGACCGGTCAGAATACGCCGGGCCGTTTGGGGGTCCAGTCTGCTCCCTGTACGCATCTTCATCTGCAATGTGCGTGGGGAGCCGACCGACTCATACAACCTGATCAGGAAGTTCGGTATCTGGCCCGCAGTGAAGATCGAGTTGGGCGACCAGGAACGCAGGTCCGGCAGCGAAGCCGGACCGCTATTTTGTACCCGGTGCCACGCTTGCACCCAGAGGCCCCGTCGAGCGGGTTTCCGTACCTCGACCGCGTCGAGGTACGCCTCGAATTGGGCCAGGGTGGCCGGCACGGTCTCACCGTTGGCGATGCGGTACGCCGTGGAGGGCGGGAGCTTGCCATGACGTCCCCCCGCACGGTCATGCATCTCCGCCATGGTGGGCGCGCCATCCTTCTCGTACAGTTCGACCAGCGCGGCTCTCATGCCGAACTTGTCGCGTACCAGCTCGGGCGGGGGCCCTGGTGTGCGCGGCTTATCCACCATGCGTTGGTGGTACCGGGCCTGCTTCCACAAGTGGATGGCGCGCTCGGTCGGCCCGCCGCACGCGGTGATCGCGGCGAGCAGCACCTTTCGGGGGGGTACGCAGGTGCCCGAGGCGGCCCTGCGCAGAGTGGTTGCCGACTTGTCGGTGGCCTTGGCGAGGCGGTCATACGACAGCCCCGCCTTGTGCCTCGTCTCTCGCTGGAAGTCGGCCAGCGTCCCGACCTCAGCAATGTCCCGCACGACCGGGTTCTCGCTCCGTCCCAAGGCCGTGCTCACTCGTCCTCGACCAGCTTGCTGACCTTCTTGGCCAGGGCGCGCGCGGAAACCCTTCCGTTGTCCACCGCCACCACGAATGCGGCGATCAGCCCCGTGACGACCAGTAGTACGAGCTCCTCGTCCAGGGGTGTGCCGACCAGGCGCAGCAGTACGGCTGCGGCGAAGACAACCGTGACCATGGCCACGGGCCCCCGCCCGGACACCTTCGGAAAGGACGAATGCGACGTGGCGCAGGCTGAGGATGTGGTGTGGGGTGGCTGCATGTCGCGCGGGCACGTCAAGGCCGCTTGGCGATGCTGACTCATTGTTACCTCGATCAGTGTGCGGCCGACCAGCAAGATGCTGACCGGCCGATGTCCTGGCTCCAACCGGTTCCGAGCACGGGCGCTTGGCGTCGCCTCGGTGTGCCCGGAAGCTGTCGCCATCTTGTCAGCCATCTGGCCCATCGCCCCAGCCAGCGGGTACCGCTGATGTCGATTCCGCCATAGGTGTCCAAGGTTCCAGGTTGACAACTCGCGCGGAGGCCGGCGGCCGTTGGTCGCTGCAGTCCGTCACGCCACGAGAGGCGACCAAGATGCACACGCGGTCGCAGTCCACGATCAGGGAGCCGATTCCGCCACACGTGAACCAACTTCGCTCGGTCACCCCGGTCTGCCTTGCTACTCACCCGCGCGGGCGGCAATCCTGGGCAGGAATGCGATGAGATACCTCCAAGGTGTCCCTCGGCGTCACCCTGACTGCTGGCTCCAACCACAGGACTGGGACGCACCATGCAGGTCCCGTGTTGGCGCACGGCCTGCGGAACAAGCCGGTGCCGCACTCTGCGGGCACCGGCTTTCCGCATCTCAGTGAGCCCGTCGTCCCAGTCCACATACGAGCAGCGCGGCAAGCTTCCAGAGGTTTCACGAGGTTGGGGATCAGCCGAGGTTGGACTTCGCCCGCACCTTCAAGAAGGCCGTTCCCCATCAGTTGGTCGTTCTCACCGTCCATGATATGAAGCGCCTCGGACGCGGCTCCGCGGAACTGCTGTCCATCGCCGACGACCTGCGCACCAACGCCATCGAACTCGAACTCCTCACCGGGCCATCCAAGGGGGCTACGCCCTCTCCGGGCACGGCGCCGCCCTCTTCGTGTTTCTTCACAGGCATGGCCGAGTTCGAACGCGAGTACTCCCGGGAGGAGTTCGCACCGGCCTGACGCGGAGGAGGAAACCGCGCAACTGACCCCCGAAGAGTTGGTCTCGGAGTTCCACGAGGCGGTGATGGAGCTGTACTTCGCCAGAAAACGGATCGTGGCGTTGGAGGCGGAAAACGCCGAACTGAGGGTACGGCTTGCCACTGCGCCCCCCACCACGGCCGCGCAGGAGTCGGAGGACTGACCTCGACTCCCGCCCGTGGACCAGTTGTCATCGCGAGAGCCGCACCCACCCGGGTGGAGCTCTCGTGCGTCAGCCGTTTACAACGACACCGCACGGCGCTAGCTTCAAAAGGGAGTGAGGTGGGAGCGCTCCCACACCGAGCGGACCGGAACCCGCACAACCGGGAACCGCTCCCACCCCACCACCCCCCACGCGTCGCACCTCTCGCGCGCCCCCAGTCGGGCGCGCCCCTTCACCCGCACGTTCCGTACGTACCGCACGACGTACGGCGTACCGCGTACGACTGAAGGAGATCATGACATGGCCATGACATCAGCATCGCTACCCCCACCCTCCCCACCGTCCTCCCGCACCCGACCCCGCTTACTCCTCCCCACCCGAGGCAGAGCCCTCCTCCTGGTCCTCCTGGCCCTGCTCACCGCGATCCCGGCGCTCGGCCTGGTCGTCACGGCGGGCGGTGACGCCGAGGCGCACGGCACCCCGATGAAACCCGGCAGCCGTACCTTCCTGTGCTGGCAGGACGCCCTCACCGACACCGGCGAGATCAAGGCGGTCAACCCGGCCTGCAAGACGGCCCAACAGGTCAGCGGCACCACGCCGTTCTACAACTGGTTCTCGGTGCTGCGCTCGGACGGCGCCGGCCGCACCCGGGGCTTCGTCCCGGACGGCGAGCTGTGCAGCGGCGGCAACACCAACTTCACCGGGTTCAACACCCCCAGCGCCGACTGGCCGTTGACCCATCTCACCTCGGGCGCCACCGTCGACTTCTCGTACAACGCGTGGGCGGCGCACCCGGGTTGGTTCTACGTCTACATCACCAAGGACGGCTTCGACCCCACCAGGACGCTCACCTGGGACGCGATCGAGTCCCAGCCGTTCCTGAGCGTCGACCATCCGCCGCTCAACGGCACCCCGGGCAACGTCGAGGCCAACTACTCCTGGAGCGGCCAGCTTCCGGCGAACAAGTCCGGCCGCCACCTCATCTACATGGTGTGGCAGCGCTCCGACAGCGCGGAGACCTTCTACTCCTGCTCCGACATCGTCTTCGACGGCGGCAACGGCGAGGTGACCGGCATCAAGGACCCGGGCAACCCACCCACCGAGCCCCCGCCCGGCGCGTGCACCGCCAGCCGCCGTACGACGGGCAGTTGGAGCGGCGGCTACCAGTCCGAGGTGACCGTCACCAACTCCGGCACCGTGCCGATGCTCGGCTGGATGGTCGACTGGACCCTCCCGGCCGGCCAGTCGGTCGCCAGCCTCTGGAACGGCACCCCGACCTACAACGGCCAGGCGGTGATGGTCCACAACGCCAACTGGAACGGCTCGCTCAGTCCGGGCCAGAGCGCCACGTTCGGATACGTCGTCCAGGGCTCCGGCGGTGATACGGCAACCACCCTGCCCTGCCGGGTCGGTTAGGCCTGTCGGGCTACTGGCTGCGGTCTGCTCAGGGCGGACCCGGTGGTCGATACCCACCGGGTCCGCGAGCCGGGCCGGCACGGGGGATGAGGCCCGGGTGGAGCAGTTCTCGGAGTGGGGCCAAGTGCTGGAGACAACGTTGTCCAGCGGCCCAAAGATCACTCTATCGCCCCAATGGACAACATCGTCAACCTGGTTGCCTCCCTGGCAGGAGCCTCAGGGTCCCCCGGAAGCATGACCGGCTCGCGTGTTGCCGCAGAGGCGCCCGCCCGCCCGTGGTACCGCTGGCGGACGTCACTGTCCCCGCGGCTTGTGCGACCTGTGGTGCGCGACCCGTCCGAAGGAGGAGGGTCCGCGTCATGCGTGTCCGCCCCACGTCCCTGCTGCTCGCCGCCGCTTTGGCGCTGGGCGCCCCCACTCCGGCGGACGCGTCCGCGATCCCCCTGGTCGAGGACCCCACCCCGTACGTCGATCCGCTCATCGGCACCAGCAACGGCGGCGATGTCTTCCCGGGCGCGGTCGTCCCCTTCGGCATGCTCTCCTGGAGCCCGGAGAACACCCGGGGCGACGCCACCCTCCCCCACTCTCGGCTTCGCTCGAGCGGGGGGACCCCCATGGCGGCCCCCGGTGGCTACCACTACGACGCCACCCGCATCCGGGGCTTCAGCCTCACCCACATGTCCGGCACGGGCTGCGCGGGCGGCAGCGGCGACATCCCGTTCTTCCCGTACGCCGGACAGGTCACGTCCTCCCCGGCGAGCGACACCCAGGACGCCGTGTACGCGGCAGACTTCAGCCACGCCGACGAGACGGCGGAGCCGGGCCACTACAAGGTCGGCATGGCATCCGGGGTCACCGCCGACCTCACGGCGACCACCCGCACCGGCTCGGCCCGCTTCACCTACCCGGCGGACAAGCCGGCCTCGTTGCTGATCCGTACCGCCAACTCCGAGGTGGGCTCGACGGATTCGACGGTCACGATCGATCCCGCCGCCCGCACGGTCTCCGGCTCGGTCACCTCCGGCAACTTCTGCGGCCACCTCGACCCGGAAGGCCGACGCCCTTACTACACCCTCCACTTCACGGCCCGCTTCGACCGCGCCTTCAAGTCGACGGGCACGTGGCAGGACGACCGACTGAGCCCGGGGTCGACGTCCACGTCCGGCGGCACGGGCGGCTTCACCGCCGACAGCGGCCGTCCGGTGAGGGGGAAAGGGGCAGGCGGATATGTGGAGTTCGAGCCCGGCACGGGCCCGGTGGGCGTCAAGGTCGGTATCTCGTACGTCAGCAGGGCAGGCGCCGAGGCCAACCTGGCGGCCGAGAACCCACCGACCCGCACCTTCACCTCGATCCGGTCGGCAGCCCAACTCGCCTGGCGGGAAAGGCTGGCCGCGATCAGGACAGGCGGCGGCACGGACGCTGAACGCACCACCTTCTACACCGCGCTCTACCACTCCCTCCTCCACCCGAACGTCATCAGCGACGCCGACCGCCGCTACCGGGGCGCCGACGGCAAGGTCCACCGGGTCCGCGCGAGCCACGACCACCAGTACGGCACCTTCTCCGGCTGGGACGTCTACCGCTCCCAGGTCCAGCTGCTCACCCTCCTCGACCCCGACACCGGCTCGGACATCGCCCAGTCCCTCTACGAACTCGCCCGCCAGAACGGCGGGTTGTGGGACCGCTGGCTGCACGGCGCGAGCGGCACCCACGTCATGAACGGCGACCCGTCGCCCGCCGCCCTCGCCGGCATCCGTGCCTTCGGCGGGACGCGCTTCGACCTACGAGGCGCGCTGGACTCCCTCGTCCGGGCGGCGAGGACACCGACGCGGCAGGACCTGTCCCCGGCGGGCAGACCGGTCCTCTCGGTCGGCCAACGCCCCTCCCTGGACAAGTACTTGAGGCATCACTACATGCCGTCGGTGTCCAACGCGTGGGGCGGCGCGGCGGAGACGCTGGAGATGTCGGGCGCGGACTTCGCACTGTCCCAACTGGCGGACGCGGCAGGGCAGAAGAGCACGGCGGCCGAGTTCATGAGTCGCGCCCAGTGGTGGCAGAACAACTTCAACATCGCCGCCCACCGCACCGGCGGCTACATCACCGACCGCAAGGCGGACGGCAGTTGGGCCCCCGGCTTCACCCCGGCCACCGGCAGGGGCTTCGTCGAGGGTACGGCGGCCCAGTACACCTGGATGGTCCCGCACAACCCGGCGGGCCTGTTCGCGGCAATGGGCGGCACCGCAAAGGCGGTCGACCGCCTGGACGCCTTCTTCCACCACGCCGACGGCAGCTGGGCGCTCACCGGCAGCGGCGGCGAGAAGTCCGAGCTGGACAACGAACCCTCGGTCAACGTGCCCTACCTGTACGCCTACGCGGGCGCCCCGCACAGAACGCAGGAGACGGTCCGCGCGGCGATGACGAGCCTCTGGTCGACCCGCCCCGGCGGCATCCCCGGCAACGACGACCTGGGTGCGATGTCCTCCTGGTACGTCTTCGCCGCCCTCGGCATGTACCCCCAGGTACCGTCCCGAGCCGAACTGGTCCTGGCCTCACCCCTGTTCCCGAGGATCGAGATCACCCGACCGTACGGCAACGACATCTCGATCCACGCCCGGGGAGCGGCGGCGAACTCCCCGTACGTCCACTCCCTCACGGTCAACGGCCGCACGAGCACGCGCCCTTGGCTCCCGGCGTCCTTCGTCCGGCATGGCGGCACCCTGGACTACACCCTCGCCGCCACCCCGCACCCCACCTGGGGCACGGCTCGACCGGACGCTCCACCGTCCTTCCGTTCGGGCGAGCAGCCGTACCAGATCGGCGTAGGCCCGACCACGGCGACGCTCGCACCGGGCGGCAGCGCGGTGGTGGACATCCGCGCACTGTCCCTGACGGGCGGCGCCGACAAGGACCCGGAGGTGCGCTTCGAGGTGGAGACCCCGCCGGGGGTAACGGCAACGCCGGCGTCCGGCAGGGTGGCCAACGGCACCCAGCGCATCACGCTCGCCGCACCGGCCACGACCGACCAGGGCTTCTACGAGGCGAGGATCAAGGTCACGTCGACGGACACGGCGTACGAGCAGCCGATCTCCCTCACGGTGGCGGCCCCCGGCTCCCTCCTCGCCGCCTACAACAACACGGGCACCTCAGACGACACCGGCGACCACACCGAGGCCGACTACGACGGCGGCGGCTGGAGCTACTCCCGCCAGGCCCTGGCAGCGGCGGGCCTGTCCCCGGGCACCCAGACCACCCTGCCGACGGGCCTGACCTTCAGCTGGCCGACCTCTCCACCGGGCCGCCCGGACAACGCCTCGTCGACGGCCCAGACGATCCAACTAGCCACTCCAGCAACCCGATTGTCGTTCATCGGCAGCGGAGTCTTCGGCAACCAGCGAACACAGGTGACCGTCACCTACACCGACGGCACCACCGCCACGACCGACCTGGCCCTCACCGACTGGACCCTCGGCGGCGGCACGGGAACCGTCCAGTACGGCAACGAGGTCGTGGCGAGGACGGCGTACCGGAACGTCTCGGGAGCGGGCCGGGACCCGATCCCGACGTACGTCTTCGCGACCAGCCCGTTCAAGGCCCCGGCGGGCCGAAGCATCGCGAGCGTACGTCTCCCGGCCAATGCCAACGTGCACGTCTTCACCCTCGCGACCGGCTGACAGTTCCCCAGGTGCTCCCCCCGCCCTGAACAGCGAAGCGGGCCCGGAGTAAAACCCCCGAGCCCGCTCCACCACACACCGAGAGCCGATCAGCCGCTCAGCTCAGCAACTCCACCTCCGCCAACGTCGGCTCACCGTCGAACACCAGCCGGTACCGCGCATACGACCCCGCGAACGTCACCGAGAACGCCCGGGTCTGCCTGTCCCACTGGAACGACTCACCCGAACGCCGGTCCAGCGTCCGCCAGTTGGTGCCGTCCGAGGAGCCCTGCAACACCCAGCCCGTCGGGGCCGCGGTCCGGTCCGCCGATGTCAGCGTGTACTGGACGGCCTTCGTGCGACCGGCGAGCGGCAGGTTCACGGACGACGTCACCGTCGCGTTCGTCGCCGACGTGTTGTCGAACAGCGCCCCCTCACCCACCACCGCATCCGTCCGAGGCGTCGGCACCTTGTCGTCCTGGGCGATCGACACCGGGGCCGCGTTCTTGGAGGTTCCCCATGTCGAGGGCTCGGGGCCCATGTCGAACTCCAGGGTGCCGCCCCGGGAGACGACCGAGTGGGGGAGTGAAGTCGACGTCCAGGACTTGCCGTTGACCTTCAAGCCTTGGACGTACACGTTCCGTGCGCTGTTCTTCGGGGCCTTGACCACCAGGTCCCGGCCGTTCTCCAGATGGACCGTCGCCTTCGTGAACAGCGGGGAGCCGATGGCGTATTCGCCGCTGCCCATGACCAACGGGTAGAAGCCCAGCGCCGAGAACAGGTACCAGGCCGACTGCTCGCCGTTGTCCTCGTCACCGTGGTAGCCCTGGCCGATCTCGCTGCCCGTGTAGAGGCGGGACAACACCTCGCGGACGTTCTTCTGCGTCTTCCAGGGCTGGCCCGCCGCGTCGTACATGTAGTTGACGTGGTGGGCCACCTGGTTGGAGTGGCCGTACATGCCCATCCGGACGTCCCGGGCCTCCGTCATCTCGTGGATGACCCCGCCGTACGAGCCCACGAACTCCGGCGAGGCCGTCTCCGGTGTCGCGAAGTACTCGTCGAGCTTGTCCGCCAGGCCCGACCGGCCGCCGTACAGATTCGCCAGGCCCCGGCTGTCCTGCGGAGCGGTGAAGGCGTAACCCCAGCCGTTGGTCTCCGTGTAGTCGTATCCCCAGACGCGCGGGTCGTACGCCGACGACTCCACCCGCCAGTCGCCCTGGGCGTTCCTGCCCTGGAAGAAACCGGCCTGCTTGTCGAACAACCGCACATAGTCCTGGGCCCGGTTGAGGAAGTACTCGGACTCCTCCTTGTACCGCCGCTGCCCCGTCTCGCGGTACAGCTGCTGGCCCATCCGGGCGATGCCGTAGTCGTTGAGGTAGCCCTCCAGCGCCCACGACAGGCCCTCGTGCGTGTCCGTGCTCGTGTAGCCGAGGAACGGGGAGGTCGCCATGCCCTTGCGGCCCACGCCCGCCGACGGGGGTACGACGGTCGCGTTCTTCACGGCCGCGTCGTACGCCGACTTCGCGTCGAAACCGACCCCCTTCACATAGGCGTCCGCGAACGCCACGTCCGACGACGTGCCCGTCATCAGGTCGGCGTACCCGGGGGAGGACCAGCGCGAGGTCCAGCCGCCGTCCTTGTACTGCTGCACGAACCCGTCGACCATCTCACCCGCCTGACGAGGCGTCAGGAGAGAGTAAGCGGGCCAAGTAGTCCGATACGTGTCCCAGAAGCCGTTGTTGACGTACACCTTGCCGTCCACGATCTTCGCCCCGGTGTGCGTCGGGGTGTCGGGACCCGGCATCGGGGAGAACGGCGACGCGTACTGGTACTTCGAACCGACCTTCTCGAAGCCGGAGTTGGGGTACAGGTACAGCCGGTACAGGCTGGAGTACAGCGTCGTCAGCTGGTCCGACGTCGCCCCCTCGACCTCGACCTTCCCGAGCAGCCCGTCCCACTGCCGCTGCGCACCGGCCTTCACCGCCTCGAAGGACGTGCCGTCCGGGATCTCCTGGCGCAGGTTGTCCTTGGCCTGGTCGATGCTGATGAGGGAGGTCGCGATGCGCAGGGTGACCGTCCGGTCCTCGCCTGCGTCGAAGCGCAGATAGCCCTTGACCCCGCTCGACGAGCCCTCCGCCACCGGCGCGTCGAACACCCCGTACACGAACAGCCGGGTCGCCCCCGTCGACAGCCCCGACTTCACGTCGGAGTAGCCGGTGAAGGTGCCGGTCGCCTTGTCGAGGGTCAGGCCCGCCTGGTCCGTCACGTTGTCGAACAGGACGCTCGCGTCGTCGCCCGGGTAGGTGAAGCGCAGGGCTGCCGCGTGGTCCGTCGGCGCGATCTCCGACTTCATGCCGTTCTCGAAGGTCACCCCGTAGTAATACGGCCGCGCGGTCTCGTTCTCGTGCCGGAAGGCCAGCGCCCGTGCCGTACGCCCGGTGTCCGGGGTACCTGCGGCGGCCGACGGCATCACCTGGAAGGTCTGCCGGTCGCCCATCCAGGGGCTCGGCTCATGACTCGCGCTGAACGCCTGGATCGTCGGCAGGTTGTCGGCGTTGTTGGCCCGCGCGTAGTCGTACAGCCAGCTCAACGAGCCCGCGTTGGTCACCGGCGTCCAGAAGTTGAAGCCGTGCGGCACGGCCGTCGCCGGGAAGTTGTTGCCCCGCGAGAACCCGCCACTGGAGTTGGTGCCCCGGGTCGTCACCGCATAGTCGGACAGATGTTCGCGGGGCGGCTCGGGGGCGACGGTCCGGAGCGACACGTCGTCGATCCAGCCCCGGAACTTCGCGGGCCCGGCCGGCGAGTCGTACGCCACCAGCACCCGGTCGACGGTCTTCCCCCGCGCCACCGCGCCGATCCGCGAGGCCACATGGTTCCACTGGTTGACGTACAGCACCTTGGCCGCGCCCTGCCCCCGAGGCGTCAGCGCGAAGCCGTGCTGGTCGACCGCCGAGAGTTCACTCAGAAGAGTGCCGTCCGTGAAGGCGAGGTCCACCGACACGTTCGTGGCGTCGTAGTCGAGATCGCCGTCCGCCATCGACGGGAAGACCCGGTACGACAGCTCGGTGTCCCGCCCGACGGCCACGTTCACGTCGAACACCTTGTTGTACGAGTACGCCCGCCCGTCCGCCAGATGCGTACCGGCGTACCGCAGCGCCCGTTTGCCCGTGAAACCGGCGCGCGCCTTCGCGGTCGGCGAGCCGCTCGGGCCCTGGTCGACCAGCGACAGCATGTCCCGGGGCGCCGGCGCGTCACCGCCGCCCGTCGAGAACTGGACATCGGCGAGCTGGGTGATGGTGCCGCCGTTGTTCCGCCCGATGTCCAGCCGGAAGTGCTGGTAGGCGGCGGGCTCGGCGAGGTCGTACGACTTGGTCTGGAACCGCTCCGCGAACGATTCGCCGGAGCGGCTGTCGAGGGTCTGCCAGCCCGTCGTCCCGTCCGCTGAGCCCTGGAGCGTCCAGTCCACGGGATCGCGCTCGGCGTGGTCGTTGGCCGAGGTCAGCGCATACGTGACGATCCTGACCGGCGCGTCCAGGTCGAACTCCACCCAGCCGGTCGGCGCGAACGTCAGCCACTTCGTGCCCGGCTCGCCGTCGACGAGGTTCTCCTTCACCTCGCCCCCGGCGGTGTTCTCGCTGCTCGCCCGTACGTCCGTCACCCGGTCGGTGACACCGCCCGGGATACCGCTGCTGAAGCCGCCGTCGACACCGGCGGCCCGCTTCGTGCCGTCCGGCGCGGTGTCGACGGTGTTCAGCCAGTCGGGCGCCGGTTCACCCGCCTCGAACGAGGAGACGAACTCCCCGCCGGCGGCCGGTGCGGCGGCGGGCAGCGCGATTGCCGCGCCCTGCCCGCCGATCACCAGTGCGAACACCGCCGTGATGGCCGAAATTGATCTGAACTCCCATCCGTACCGAGCCCTGTGCCGAACTCCATACCGCATGCGAGAGCACCCTCCCTGCCACCTGGACAACGTTGTCACCTTGGCTGCGCAGGAACCAGTAGGGAGTCAAGTGGCCAGTGGTGTCAAGGGCGTTGGGTGTGGCATTCGGGCCCAATATCGCGAATTTCCCGCTCAAAGGGATGCGTGCGGTCCGCATATTTCCGCGAGGTCTCAACTCGGAAAAGACCCGCGGCCAACCCTGCATTCGATCTTGCCCCTTTGACGGGAAGTGGACTATACCTGTCGGCGTCTGCCACTGTTCGACCGGTCGGCGACAGGTGCGGGGAGAGCCGGAAGGGTGGTTTGACGTGCTGAACGCGCGGCCCGCCGGGTATTCCCTCTGATCAAGGCACATCACGCACTAAGTACTTCCTGCACGACCCAGTACGACCCGACCGCGGTGCCGGGAGGATCCGGTTCACCGCCTGAGTCCTGGAGAAGGCGAGGACTTGAGCATGGGATCCACCTCCGGCGAGAGCCGCACCACCGGTACCACCCCTGTGAACGGTGTGGGCCGCCGCGATCTGATCAAGCGTTCCGCAGCGCTCGGTCTGATCTCCGTCCCCACGATGAGCTTCCTGTCCGCGTGTGCGAGCGGCGGCGGAGGAGACGAGGACAAGGCCGAGGCCGGCGAGAAGACCGCGAAGAACCCGCTCGCCGTCAACGACACGGCGCAGATGGAGTTCGTGCTGTTCGACGGCGGTTTCGGCAAGGAGTACGCCGAGGACGCGGTCAAGGTCTACGAGACGAACTTCCCCAAGGCGAAGGTCAAGTTCTCCGCCACCCAGAAGATCCAGTCCACGCTCCAGCCCCGCTTCAACCAGGGCACCCCGCCGGACCTGATCGACAACTCCGGCGCCGAGCAGATGGACATGGGCGTGCTGGCCGGCAAGAGTCAGCTCGCCGACCTCACCCCGCTGCTGGACGCCCCGTCCTACGACGACCCGAACAAGAAGGTCCGCGACACCCTGCGGCCGGGCATCGTCGAGATGGGCCAGCTCGACGGCGACCCGGTCTGGATCATGTACTACGCCTACACGGTGTACGGCGTCTGGTACTCCCAGAAGGCCCTGGACTCGCTCGACGCCACCTACCCGGAGACGTGGGACGAGATGCTCGCCGTGTGCGAGAAGGCCAAGAAAAAGGGCATGGCCGGCTGGACCTACGCGGGCAAGTACCCGTACTACCTGCCCTTCTCGCTCTACGCGATGATCGGCAAGGTCGGCGGCGTCGAGGTCCTCGACGCGATCGACAACCTGGAGCCCAACGCCTGGAAGGCCCCGGCTGTCAAGGCCTGTTTCGAGGCGTACTACGAGCTGTACAAGAAGGGGTACGTCCTTCAGGGCACCCCCGGTCTGGACCACATCCAGTCGCAGACCGCGTGGGCCAAGGGCAAGGCGCTGTTCATCCCGAACGGCTCCTGGGTGGAGAACGAGTCGGCGAACGTCATGCCGGCCGACTTCGACCTCGCCGTCTCCGCGCCGACGGGCATCGACAGCTCCGACAAGCTGCCGTTCGGCACGATCTGGGCCTCCGGCGGCGAGCCGTTCATCGTCCCGGCCAAGGCGAAGAACACGGCGGGCGGCATGGAGCAGCTGCGCATCATGCTCAGCGAGGCGTCCTCGAAGAACTTCACCACCAAGGTCAAGTCGCTGACCGCGTACAACGGCGGCACCGACGGCATCACCCTCACCCCGGGCCTCAAGTCCGGTGTGGCGGCGCTGGAGAAGGCCGGCGACAACGTCGTCAACCCGCGGCTGCAGGACTGGTACGTGCAGCTCCAGAAGGAGCAGATCGGGGTCTCGGGGCTCGGCGAGATGATGGCCGGGCGGCTCACCCCGGCCGAGGCCATCAAGAAGATCCAGGACTTCGCGGACGCGACCGCGAAGGACACGTCGATCAAGCACTACAAGCACCAGTGACCGGCACCCGATGATCTGTCACCGGCGGCGGCACCCGCGTACGGAACGGGGTCTGTGGTAATGCAGCACGGCAAGTACCGCTTCATCGTGGGATTCCTGGCGGTCCCTCTGGGGCTGTACGTACTGTTCGTCGTCTGGCCGTTCATCCAGTCCATCTATTACTCGTTCACGGACTGGACCGGACTGAGCCCGGAATTCAAGATGGTCGGCCTCGACAACTACAAGAGGATGCTCGACGACGAGATCTTCTGGAAGTCGTTGCAGCACAGCCTCCTGTTCGCGTTGCTGCTGCCGCTGGTGACGATCAGTCTGGCGCTGTTCTTCGCCTTCATGATCAATGTGGGCGGGAAGCGGCGCCGCGGCGGACCGGTGATTTCCGGGGTCCGCGGTTCCTCGTTCTACAAAATCGTCTACTTCTTTCCACAGGTCCTGTCGATCGCGATCGTCGCGCTGCTGTTCGCCTTCGCGTACAACCCGGAGAGCGGTGCGATCAACTCGCTGCTGCGCGGCATCGGTCTCGACAGCGTCCAGCCGCTCTGGCTGGGCGACCCGGACCTCGCCCTGTGGTGTGTGATGGCGGTGCTGGTCTGGTCGACGGTCGGCTTCTTCGTGGTGCTGTTCTCCGCGGGCATGGCCTCCATCCCCGCGGATCTGTACGAGGCCGCGCTGCTCGACGGCGCGGGCCGGGCCACCACGTTCTTCCGGATCACCCTGCCGCTGCTGTGGGACACCGTGCAGTCCGGCTGGGTCTACATGGGCATCCTCGCGCTGGGCGCCGAGTCGTTCGCGGTCGTACAGATCATGACGACCGGGCCCGGTGGTCCGGACTACTCGACGACCGTCATGGTCCTGTACGTGTACCAGAAGGCCTTCCGTGACGGTCAGGCCGCCTACGCAACCACCATCGGGGTCGCCCTGCTGGTCGTCACGCTGGCCTTCGCGGCCCTCGTGATGCGGCTGGGCCGGCGCGAGCGGCTGGAGTACTGACACCTATGAAGACGACCGACAGCACACCGTCGGACACGGTTCCCCAGCAGGCCGGAGGGCCCGTGCGCAAGACGGACGCAGCCGCGAAGGGCGCCCGGGAGAAGCGTGAGGGCAGGGTCCTCAACGTGTTCTCGCACGGCATGCTCATCCTGTGGGCGTTCATGGTCGTGATGCCGCTCCTGTGGGCGGTGATGACGTCCTTCAAGGACGACAACGCCATCTTCAGCTCGCCCTGGTCCCTGCCGGACGAGCTGCATTTCGACAACTGGGCGCGGGCCTGGACCGACGCCAACATGAGCGACTACTTCCTCAACACCATTCTGGTGGTGGCCGGTTCACTCATCGGCACCCTGGTGCTGGGCTCGATGGCCGCGTATGTCCTGGCCCGATTCGAGTTCCCGGGCAACCGGTTCATCTACTACCTGTTCATCGGCGGCATGAGCTTCCCGATCATGCTGGCCCTGGTCCCGCTGTTCTACGTCGTGAACAACATGGGCCTGCTGAACACGCTCCACGGGCTGATCCTGGTCTACATCGCCTATTCGCTGCCGTTCACGGTCTTCTTCCTGACCTCGTTCTTCCGGACCCTGCCGTCCTCGGTGGCGGAGGCGGCCTTCGTCGACGGCGCCTCGCACTCCCGGACCTTCTTCCAGATCATGCTGCCGATGGCCAAGCCCGGGCTGATCAGCGTGGGCATCTTCAACTTCCTGGGCCAGTGGAACCAGTACATGCTGCCGACGGTGCTCAACACCGACCCCGACAAGCGGGTCCTCACCCAGGGCCTGGTGCAGCTGGCCGCCAGTCAGGGCTACAAGGGCGACTGGTCGGGTCTCTTCGCCGGCCTGGTGATGGCGATGCTGCCGGTGCTGGCCGCGTACATCATCTTCCAGCGGCAGGTGGTGACGGGTCTGACGGCCGGCGCCCTGAAGTAACCGGAACCTTTCGTTCGGCCGCCGTACGCGCGCGTGCATACCGCAAACCGTGCACGCGCGCCACAATGTGTACAAGACCCCGGATGCAGTTCAACCTCTTGACGGGAGGCGACCCTAACGGCTCAGCTTAGAGTTCACTAGTTGGACATAGACGGGGTCTCATCGAAGCGGTCCCGTGCGCAGGAGGTCGTCGTGGAGACTCCGGGGTCGCAGTCGTCACTGCACCGAGCCAACCTGGAACGGGTCGTACGGGCCGTACGCCTCGCCGGGTCGCTCACGCAGGCCGAGATCGCCAGGACGACCGGCCTGTCCGCGGCCACGGTCTCCAACATCGTGCGCGAGCTGAAGGACGGCGGAACGGTCGAGGTCACGCCCACTTCGGCGGGTGGCCGCAGGGCCCGGGCCGTCTCGCTGAGCGGCGACGCCGGGATCGTGATCGGGGTCGACTTCGGGCACACGCATCTGCGGGTCGCGATCGGCAACCTGGCCCACCAGGTGCTGGCCGAGGAGTCCGAGCCGCTGGACGTGGACGCCTCCGCCGCGCAGGGCTTCGACCGGGCGGAAGAGCTGGTCAATCGCCTGATCGCAGCAACGGGCGTCGACCGTTCCAAGATCGCCGGTGTGGGCCTGGGCGTACCGGGTCCGATCGACGTGGAGTCGGGCACGCTGGGCTCCAGCGCGATCCTGCCCGGCTGGAGCGGCACCAGACCCGGCGAGGAGCTGCGGGGGCGCCTGGGCGTGCCGGTGCACGTGGACAACGACGCCAATCTCGGCGCCCTCGGCGAGCTGGTCTGGGGCAGTGGCCGGGGGGTGCGCGACCTGGCGTACATCAAGGTCGCGAGCGGTGTCGGGGCCGGACTGGTGATCAGTGGGAAGATCTACCGGGGTCCGGGTGGCACAGCGGGAGAAATCGGGCATATTACTCTTGATGAATCCGGCCCCGTCTGCCGTTGCGGAAACCGGGGCTGCCTGGAGACCTTCGCGGCGGCGCGCTATGTGCTTCCGCTCCTCCAGTCCAGCCACGGAACCGACCTGACCATGGAAGGTGTCGTGCGGCTGGCGCGGGACGGTGACCCGGGCTGCCGTCGCGTGATCGCCGACGTCGGCCGACACATCGGCAGTGGAGTCGCCAATCTCTGCAATCTGCTGAACCCGAGCCGGGTGGTCCTCGGTGGTGATCTCGCCGAGGCCGGTGAGCTGGTGCTCGGTCCCATCAGAGAGTCCGTAGGCCGCTATGCGATCCCCAGTGCGGCACGGCAACTGTCCGTTCTCCCAGGGGCACTTGGAGGCCGTGCGGAGGTGCTCGGAGCACTCGCCCTCGCGCTGAGTGAGATGGGTGATTCGACCCTTTTGGACGGTGCGCTGACCACAGCAACTCCTGTCTTCACCTAGAGAACGAACAAAGCCGTTGCCAACCCGTTAAGGATTTACTTCTTGACGTCGCACGTGTGGCCGAGTTGACTTCCAGCCACCTCGGCCGCAGCGTTGCGGCCCTGTCAGGGAGGCACCCCCAAATGAACGCGATGATGCGTAGAGTCGTGATCGGTACCACAGCAATCTCCATGGCTCTCGCTGTGGCCGCCTGTGGCAAGGCCGGAGACGACAAGGACGACAGCGGCAGCAGCTCCGGCGGCGACAAGTCGATCGGCCTGCTCCTGCCCGACAGCGTCACCACCCGGTACGCCAAGTTCGACAAGCCGTACTTCGACGCCAAGGTCAAGGAGCTGTGCTCCGACTGCACCCTGGAGTACGCCAACGCGGCCGGCAGTGCGGCCACCCAGGCCCAGCAGGTCAGCAGCATGATCACCAAGGGCGTCAAGGTCATCGCGATCAGCGCCGTCGACTCCGCCGCGATCAAGTCCTCGATCCAGGCCGCCGTCGACAAGGGCATCAAGGTCGTCGCGTACGACCGTCTGGCCCAGGGCCCGGTCTCCGCGTACATCTCCTTCGACAACGAGAAGGTCGGCGAGCTCCAGGGCCAGTCCCTGCTCGACGCGCTGGGCGCCAAGGCCACCCCGAAGGCCAAGGTCGTCATGATCAACGGTCTGGCCTCGGACCCGAACGCCGGGCTGTTCAAGAAGGGCGCCCACAGCGTCCTCGACGGCAAGGTCGACATCGCCTACGAGCAGGCCGGCGACTGGGACGACAAGGTCGCCGCCCAGAAGATGTCCGCCGCCATCACCCAGCTGGGCGCCAAGAACATCGCGGGCGTCTACTCGGCCAACGACGGCATGGCCGGCGGTATCGCCACCGTCCTCAAGGGCGCGGGCATCAGCACCGTCCCGCTGACCGGTCAGGACGCCGAGCTCAGCAGCATCCAGCGGATCCTCGCCGGCACGCAGGCCAGCACGATCTACAAGGCGTACAAGCCGGAGGCCGACGGCGCCGCCGAGCTGGCCGTCGCCCTGCTGGAGGACAAGAGCATCGACTCGCTCGCCAGCACGACGCAGACCAGCGGTTCCGGTGACGAGGTGCCCTCGAACCTGCTGACCCCGGTCACGCTGACGAAGGACAACATCGAGGACACCGTGATCAAGGACAAGCTGTACACGGTCGCCGAGATCTGCGCCGGCGAGTTCGCCGCCGCCTGCAAGACCGCGGGTCTTCAGTAGGCACACCTTGACTGCCGGCACCGGGTGGGCGCTCTCACGGGCGTCCACCCGGACATGACCGCCCGGCGGTCCCGCGAGACCTGTCCGACGCCCGCCCCGGCTTTCATACCCCGCTGCCGGGACGGGCGTCGGGCGGAACCGTTGCCATCGGCAGCGGAATCGCGCATGTTCACCTTGTAAACCAGTGCCTTGTGCACAACCCTCCGCGCCTATTGACAGCGCGGCATCCCCGCCGGTCAGGCGGCGAAGGAGATGGTTCACGTGTCCGCTACGCCCGTGTTGGCGTTGCGCGGAGTCTCCAAGCGATTCGGTGCGGTGCAGGCCCTCACCGATGTCGAACTGGAGGTCCACGCCGGAGAAGTGGTCGCGCTCGTCGGCGACAACGGCGCAGGAAAGTCCACCCTGGTCAAGACGATCGCGGGTGTGCATCCCATCGATGACGGCGTCATCGAGTGGGAGGGCAGTCCGGTCAGCATCAACAAGCCGCACGACGCCCAGGGACTCGGCGTCGCGACGGTCTACCAGGACCTCGCGCTGTGCGACAACCTCGATGTGGTCGGCAACCTCTACCTCGGACGCGAGCTGCTGCGCCGCGGCGTCATCGACGAGGTCACGATGGAGAAGAACTCGCGTGAACTGCTGAGCACGCTCTCCATCCGCATCCCCAGCGTGCGCATCCCGATCGCGAGCCTCTCCGGCGGTCAGCGCCAGGTCGTCGCCATCGCCCGCGCGCTGATCGGCGACCCCAAGGTCGTCATCCTCGACGAGCCCACCGCCGCCCTCGGCGTCGAGCAGACCGCACAGGTCCTCGACCTCGTCGAGCGGCTGCGCGAGCGCAACCTCGGCGTCATCCTCATCAGCCACAACATGGCCGACGTCAAGGCGGTCGCCGACACCGTCGCCGTGCTGCGCCTGGGCAAGAACAACGGTTCCTTCTCCGTGAAGGACACCAGTCAGGAAGAGATCATCTCCGCCATCACCGGGGCCACGGAAAACGCCGTGACCCGTCGTGCGGGCCGTCGCAGCACGGAGGCCGCGAAGTGAGCGACACGTCGAAGACAGCGAAGAAGGACGGCGTGGTCGAGACTCAGGCCACCGTGGCCCCCGCCGACGACCCCACGGCCGCGGCCGTACAGGTCGTCGACCCGCGGCTGCTGGTCCGCGAAGAGGGCCTGAAGGGCTACTGGACCGAGTTCAAGCGCAAGGTGAAGGGCGGCGAGATCGGCTCCCTGCCGGTCGTCATCGGCCTGATCGTCATCTGGACGATCTTCCAGCTGAAGAACGACCGGTTCCTCAGCGCCGAGAACCTGTCCAACATCAGCTTCTATCTGTCGGCCACCGGCATGATCGCCATCGGCCTGGTGTTCGTGCTGCTGCTCGGCGAGATCGACCTGTCCGTCGCCTCCGTCAGCGGCCTGGCGTCCACACTGTTCGCCGTGTTCGTGGTCAACCACGGGGTGAACGTCTGGCTCGCCCTGCTGCTGACCATCGCTGTCGGCATCGGTATCGGCAGCCTGCACGGCTGGTTCTTCGCCAAGCTCGGCGTACCGGCCTTCGTGGTCACCCTGGCCGGCTTCCTCGGCTGGAACGGCCTGATGCTGTGGCTGCTCGGCTCGACCGGCACCATCAACATCCCCGACAACGGCCCGGTGCACCTCCTCGGGCAGCGGTCCTTCTTCATGGACCAGGCCATCATCGGCGCCTACCTGCTGGCCGGCCTCGGAGTCGTCTCCCTGCTCGCCGGATCGCTCATCGAGCAGCGCCGCCGCAAGGCCGCGGGAGTGCCCTACCGGACCAACGCCGAGATCGCGCTGCGCGTCGGTGCGCTCGCGGTGGCCGCGTTCGTCTCGGCGTACGTGCTGAACTCCGCCTCCGGCGTGTCCAACGCGCTGGTGATCTTCCTCGCGTGCCTGGTGATCGTGGACTTCGTGCTGCGGCGTACGACGTTCGGCCGCAAGGTCTTCGCGGTCGGCGGCGGTATCGAGGCGGCGCGGCGTGCGGGTATCAACGTTCCGCTGATCCGGATCGCGGTCTTCGCGATCGCCGGTGGGTTCGCGGCGATCGGCGGCATGTTCTTCGCCGGCCAGACGCAGAGCGCCTCGCTGACGTCGGGTGGCGGTAACACGCTGATGCTGGCGATCGCGGCGGCGGTCATCGGTGGGACGAGTCTCTTCGGTGGGCGGGGCACGGTGTGGTCCGCGCTGCTGGGTATGTTGGTGATCCAGTCGATCCAGACGGGTCTGGATCTGCTGAACATGAACACGTCGATCCAGTACATGATCACTGGTGCGGTGCTGTTGGGTGCGGTTGTTATTGACTCCGTGTCCCGTAAGAGCCAGAAGGCGGCCGGTCGAGCGTGATGGCGCCGTAGGGGTTGCGGTGGTTGTCCGACTGCGGCCCGTGCGTGGCTTGTCGCGCAGTTCCCCGCGCCCCTGAAAGTTGCGCCTGCGGCGCACTTTCATACAAATGTGCCCGGCATCGTTTCTTGGTGCCGGGCACAGGCGTGTCATAGACAACGTCATTCTTGGGTACGGCCGATCGCGTGACGTATCACGCAGAGGTCGGGCGTTGTTCGCGAAGGCGGAACACTAGACTCGACACGCCCGGCGAAAGCTCGATCAGCTCTACTGCAAGGAGGCACGGGTGCCGCTGCTGACCCGCATCAGGGGACCGCGTGATCTTGACCGGCTCAGCCTGGAGCAGCTGGACCAGCTGGCCGAGGAGATCCGGACCTTCCTCGTCGACGCGGTCTCCAAGACCGGCGGCCACCTCGGCCCCAACCTCGGTGTCGTCGAGCTGACCATCGCGCTGCACCGGGTCTTCGACTCGCCGAAGGACAAGGTGCTGTGGGACACGGGCCACCAGTCCTACGTCCACAAGCTGCTCACCGGCCGCCAGGACTTCTCCAAGCTGAAGATGAAGGGCGGCCTGTCCGGCTACCCCTCGCAGGCCGAGTCCGAGCACGACATCATCGAGAACTCGCACGCCTCGACGGTCCTGGGCTGGGCCGACGGCCTCGCGAAAGCCAACCAGGTCCAGAAACGCGACGACCACCACGTCGTCGCCGTGATCGGTGACGGGGCGCTCACCGGCGGTATGGCCTGGGAGGCGCTGAACAACATCGCCGACGCCAAGGACCGCCCGCTGGTCATCGTCGTCAACGACAACGAGCGCTCGTACGCGCCCACCATCGGCGGCCTCGCCAACCACCTGGCCACCCTGCGAACCACCGACGGCTACGAGCGGTTCCTCGCCAAGGGCAAGGACCTCCTGGAGCGGACCCCGGTCGTCGGCAGGCCGCTGTACGAGACCCTGCACGGCGCCAAGAAGGGCCTCAAGGACTTCATCGCCCCGCAGGGCATGTTCGAGGACCTCGGGCTCAAGTACGTCGGCCCGATCGACGGCCACGACATCGAGGCCCTGGAGTCCGCGCTGGCGCGGGCGAAGCGCTTCGGCGGGCCCGTCATCGTGCACTGCCTGACCGAGAAGGGCCGCGGCTACCAGCCCGCCCTCCAGGACGAGGCCGACCGCTTCCACGGCATCGGCCCCATCCACCCCGACACCGGCCTGCCGGTCAAGGCCTCCGGCGCCGACTGGACCTCCGTCTTCGGCGACGAGATGGTCAAGCTGGGCCAGGAGCGCGAGGACATCGTCGCCATCACGGCCGCGATGCTCCAGCCGGTCGGCCTGAAGAAGTTCGCGGACGCCTTCCCCGACCGCATCTACGACGTCGGCATCGCCGAGCAGCACGGCGCCGTCTCCGCGGCCGGCCTCGCCACCGGGGGAGTCCACCCGGTCTTCGCGGTGTACGCCACCTTCCTGAACCGGGCCTTCGACCAGGTCCTCATGGACGTGGCGCTGCACAAGTGCGGTGTGACGTTCGTGCTCGACCGGGCCGGCGTCACCGGCACCGACGGCGCCTCCCACAACGGTATGTGGGACATGTCGATCCTCCAGGTCGTCCCGGGCCTCAGGCTCGCCGCGCCGCGCGACGCCGACCAGGTCCGCGCCCAGCTCCGTGAGGCCGTCCAGGTCGACGACGCGCCGACCGTCGTCCGCTTCTCGAAGGGCGCCGTCGGCCCCGCCGTACCCGCCGTGGGACGCGTCGGCGGCATGGACGTACTGCGGGAGCCGGGGACGGACACGCCCGACGTGCTCCTCGTCTCCGTGGGCGCGCTGGCCCCCATGTGCCTGGAGATCGCCGGGCTGCTTGAGCAGCAGGGCATCTCCACCACCGTCGTCGACCCGCGCTGGGTCAAGCCCGTCGACGAGGCCATGGCCCCGCTCGCCGAGCGGCACCGCGTGGTCGTCACCGTCGAGGACAACTCCCGGGTGGGCGGCGTCGGTTCGGCCGTCGCGCAGGCACTGCGGGACGCGGGGGTCGACGTACCGCTGCGGGACTTCGGCATCCCGCCGCGCTTCCTGGACCACGCCTCGCGGGCCGAGGTCATGGCGGAGATCGGCCTGACCGCGCCCGACATCGCCCGCCAGGTCACCGGGCTGGTCTCGAAGATCGACGGCCGGTTCGAGCAGTCCGAGGTCGACTCGGTGGAGCCCGCCCGCGACTGACCCACGGAACAGCCCCAATGGGCCGCTTTCCCCACCGTAAAGGGTGGGGAAAGCGGCCCATTAGCGTGAAATCCCTCGCGCCGGGGCATGCGCACCACGCCCCCTCTCGATCATGTCCGGGACGACACAGCGTGGGAGGTACGCCCGTGAGCAGCACCCTCTTCAGGACGAAGAAGGTCGAACAGTCCATCCGTGACACCGAGGAACCAGAGCACGCGCTCAAGAAATCCCTGTCCGCGCTGGATCTGACGGTCTTCGGTGTCGGTGTCATCATCGGCACCGGCATCTTCGTCCTCACCGGCACGGTCGCCAAGAACAACGCCGGCCCCGCCGTCGCCCTGGCCTTCGTGGTCGCCGGGGTCGTCTGCGCGCTCGCCGCGCTCTGCTACGCCGAGTTCGCCTCCACGGTCCCGGTGGCCGGGTCCGCGTACACGTTCTCGTACGCCTCGCTCGGCGAACTGCCCGCCTGGATCATCGGCTGGGACCTGGTGCTGGAGTTCGCGCTCGGTACGGCGGTGGTCGCCGTCGGCTGGTCCGGTTACATCGACTCGCTCCTCGACAACGCGGGCTGGCATCTGCCGGAGGCGCTCAGCGGCCGGGACGGCGCCGACGGCTTCGGCTTCGACATCCTCGCCGCCGCGCTGGTCCTGGTGCTGACCGGCATCCTCGTCCTCGGTACGAAGCTCTCCGCGCGCGTCACCTCGATCGTCGTCGCCATCAAGGTGACCGTCGTCCTGACCGTGATCATCGCGGGCGCCTTCTTCGTCAAGAGCGACAACTACGACCCGTTCGTCCCGAAGGCGCAGGAGGTACCGGCCGGTGACAGTCTCCAGTCGCCGCTCATCCAGCTGATGTTCGGCTGGGCGCCCTCCAACTTCGGTGTGATGGGCATCTTCACCGCGGCCTCCGTCGTGTTCTTCGCCTTCATCGGCTTCGACGTGGTGGCCACCGCCGCCGAGGAGACCAGGAACCCGCAGCGGGACATGCCCAGGGGCATCATCGGCTCCCTCATCATCTGCACCACCCTCTACGTCCTGGTGTCGATCGTGGTCACCGGCATGCAGCACTACACCGAACTGTCCATCACCGCGCCGCTCGCCGACGCCTTCAAGGCCACCGGGCACCCGTGGTTCGCGGGCTTCATCAGCTTCGGCGCCGCGGTGGGCCTCACAACGGTCTGCATGATCCTTCTCCTCGGCCAGACCCGGGTCTTCTTCGCGATGAGCCGCGACGGCCTGCTGCCCCGCTTCTTCTCCCACGTCCACCCGCGGTTCAGGACCCCGCACCGCCCGACGATCCTGCTCGGCGTGATCATCGCGATCGTCGCCGGCTTCACCCCGCTCAGCGAACTCGCCGAACTGGTCAACATCGGCACGCTGTTCGCCTTCGTGGTCGTCGCGATCGGCGTGGTCATCCTCCGCAGGTCCCGCCCCGACCTGCCCCGGGCCTTCCGCACCCCTTGGGTGCCGTACATCCCGATCCTGTCGGTGCTCGCCTCGCTCTGGCTGATGCTGAACCTGCCCGCCGAGACCTGGCTCCGGTTCGCCCTCTGGATGGTGCTCGGCTTCATCGTGTACTTCGCGTACGGCCGCTCCCACAGCCTCCTCGGACGCCAGCAGGAGACGACGGTGGACACCAACTGACCTGACAGGTCAGCGGAGTTGAGGGTGAGGCCCTGTACGGTACGGCGTGCTAGTCGCCGCGTACCGTATGGGGCCCGGTGACGTCGGCGCCCAACTCGGCGACCCTGCGCCGCAGTTCACGATCGGCGGTGACGACGAGGATGTCCCGCCCCTGGGCCTCGGCGACCAGCTCGACCATCCGGTCGTCCCCGCTGCCGGGCGCCGACTCGACCCGTACGCCGGGAACGGACTCGACTCCCCGGGCGGCACCCTCGACAACGAGGACGATCTCCAGGGGCCCGGCGCGCCCAGGCAAGCCACCTTCCTCGTACCCGACCAGGCGGTCCCGCAGCCGCTCCGCCGCCCCGCGCCGGTCCCGCCACCAGCCGTCGGGAACCGAGCCGACGACGTTCGCGGCGTCGACGATGACGAGCAGTGGGTTGTTCATGGGGACCAGGGTCGCACGAGGCACCGGAATGGCCGGTAAGGGGACGGCTGGTACCGGAATCATCTGTACCGGATGAGGGGGGCCGGGAGGCGCGGCAAAGGTAAGAGCACACTAAAGTGGTCCAGTGCCCATTGTTCCTCCTTCCGCGACCACGGCCGCGGGACGTCCCGAGTCGGTCAACGGCGACTGGCTGATACGGGGTCGCGACGGCCGGCTGAGCACGTACGACGCCGTGGGGGACGGGATCCTCTGCCGCGCGGAGTCCCGGCCCGGCGGGCCCTGGCTCGAACCCAGGCGCATCGGCGGCGACCAGCGCGTGCACCCCATGCTCGGCGTCGGTCAAGGCGCCGATCAGTACGCCCACTTGGCGACCTGGCGCCCCACGGTGAAGGGCGAGGCGGGCCTCGTCCACACCACCCACTTCCGCCCGGCTCTCGCGGCCCTCGACTGGACGCCCCTCGGCCACCCGAACCAGAAGGGCGACCGGACCGGTGTACCGGCGGTCGCCGTCGACGCGGAGGGCCGCGCCCATGTCTTCGTGCGGAACGCCGTGGGCGGGGTGAGCATGCGCGGCCAGAAGGAGCGCGGCGGCTGGGGCCCCTGGCGTGACCTGAAGGGCGAAGCGGTGGAGGAGCAGCTGACGGCGGTCACGCGGACCTCGGGCCGCGTCGAGCTGTACGGCAACTCGCCCCACGGCATCGTGCGTTGGACGCAGGGCGGCCCCGGCTGGATCCCGGAACTCGACGAGACCCCGCTCAAGGTGACGGCCCGTCCGGGCACCCTGCGGGCGCTGGTCACGTCCGACGACCACGTGACCCTCTTCTACACGGACGAGACGGACACGGTGTGCGCGTGGCGGGCGGGGAGCGAGCCGGTGGAGGTTCTCCCGGGCGCGGGCCCCGGCCCGGTGTCGGTGATCCGCTGCACGTTGGACGAGGTCGACTGCACGTTGCTCGCGCAGCGCTCGGCGAGCGGGCGGGTGGCGTTCGCGGCGTATCCGACGGAGCAGGAGTCGGCGGGGGCGTGGTGGACCGAGTCGGGCCCCCAACTCCCGCTGGACGCACGGGTGTCGCTGACGGAGGACACGGACGGCAGGGTGGTCGCGGCGACGGTGGTGCCCGGGGGCGGGGAACTGAGGGTGGCACGACGGAAGCCGGAACCGGGGCTGGCGCTGGAGGCGTGGCGGGCGGTGTGAGGGCTGTTTTCCTCGCCCCCGCCGCCCCTACCCGTCCCATCCTCGGGGGCTCCGCCCCCGAACCCCCGTATCGCGCTGAACGCGCTCGTCCTCAA
>NZ_JBSFMT010000058.1:0-72409 GCF_053599695.1 Streptomyces sp. NPDC000878
CCTGGGACCGGTGCGGGGCAAGCGGGGCCGGCCCCGGCGCAAGCCCCGCACGTTGTACGCCGACCGCGGCTACGACTACGACATCTACCGCCGCCTGCGCGAGCGCGGCATCACACCGAAGATCGCCCGACGGGGCGAGCCGCACGGCTCGGGCCTGGGAAAGGTCCGGTGGGTCGCCGAGTCCGCCATCGCCTGGCTCCACGGCCCCCGCCGCCTGCGAATCCGGTGGGAAGCACGCGACGACATGCACGACGCCTTCCTCCAACTCGCCCACTGCATGACCCTCGCCCGCAAACACCCCGCTTTCTGAAAGCACCCCTTAGGGTCGGCTGCGGCCTAGCATCTTTGTAAGTGAACGTACGTATTGGAAGGCGCGCCATGGCGAAGGCAGTTGAACGGCCTGCGCGGACCAGTGTGTGGCTCGAAGGGAAGACGCGCCGGAGCAACAGTGGCCGGGGCGGGCAGCCCTCGGGGCTCGACCGGGACCGGATCACCGAGGTGACCGTGCGGCTGCTGGACGCGGAGGGGCTGGCGAAGTTCTCCATGCGCCGTCTCGCCGCCGAGCTGAACGTGACGCCGATGTCCGTGTACTGGTACGTCGACACCAAGGACGACCTGCTCGAACTCGCCCTCGACGCGGCCTCCGCCGAACTGCGCCTGCCCGACCCGGAGACCGACGGCGAGGACTGGCGCGACCAACTGCGCATGCTGGCCGGCGAGTACCGCTCCCTGCTGGTCCGCCACCCCTGGGTGTCGCCGCTCGCCGGGACCTACCTCAACATCGGCCCGCACTCGCAGGCATTCTCGCGTGCCGTCCAACGAGTGCTGCGCCGCACCGGCCTGCCCCCGCGGGGACTGACGGGGGCCATCGCCGCCGTCTTCCAGTTCGTGTACGGGTTCGGCACGGTCGAGGGCCACTTCATCGCCCGCTGCGCGGACGCCGGTATGACCCAGGACGCCTACTTCCGGCACGCCATGAGCGCGGTCGGGGCCGCCCCGGAGACCGCCGAGTTCATCCAGGAGTCGGCGGACATGATGGCGGCGCGGGGCGGCGGCACGGTGGAGGAGATGAGAGAACGGGACTTCGACTTCGCCCTGGAACTGCTGGTGGCAGGAATCGAGACGATGGTGGACAGGGCCTGATCTTGTTCTTTGACCTTGGTCGCGGCTGAGTGCTTGCCGTGGGCAAAATTGCGGTGCGTGCGGGCACCACGCCGGTCAGACTCGCGGACATGACTGAGAAGATCACCCGTATCAACCCTGAGCAGCTGCATGAGACGCCCGGCTACCACCACATCACAGTGGTGGAGGCAGGCCGTACGGCCTATCTGGCGGGGCAGTGCCCGCTTGATCGGAGCGGTGACCTCGTCGGGCCCGGTTCTCTCGATACACAGATCGACCAGGTTGTCGCGAACGCGCTCGCTGCCCTGGCGGCGGTAAGTGCCCCGCCGCAATGCGTGGTGCGGTCAGTGATCTACGTGCGGAGCGACGAGAGAGACGTTCTCGGAGCCGCGTGGCGTCGGCTCGCCGACTCTGACCTGGGTCCGGCGTTCACCACGGCCAGCACGCTCTTGGGCGTCGCCCAGCTGGGCTTTTCCGGACAGCTCGTCGAGGTGGATCTCACTGTGGCGCTGCCTGACTGAGAACGGAGACTACGTCCTGGCGAGATCGGCGGTGTCGTCGGCGCACAGTGGGTAGAGGGCTGACCGGGCTTCCTACATCCGACCCGCCAGTTCGTTGGCCCCGGCGCCGTCGTCACTCAGCTGCGTTTCCCGAAGGTGGTCGACGAGCTGGACCACGGCGGTGTTGAAGCCGACCCCGGCCTTCAGCTTCTGTTCGCGCACCACATGTGGTCCTGTCGGCGCGCAGTGAACCAAGACCCGAACACGGCGAGTGCACAACTCGATGGGCGATCCGAACGAAAGGAGCCCCGTTCGAATCTGAGCCGGGCGAACTCAACCGGGCTCGTGCTGCCTACGCCTCCCCGGTCACCAACCGAGCCGGGAACCCACCGGTCGCCACCGGCCCCCACTTCACCGGCGTGACCCGAATGATCGACTTCCCCTGCTTCACCATCGCCGCGCGATACTCGTCCCAGTCCGGATGCTCCCCCGCGATGTTCCGGTAGTACTCCACGAGCGGCTCGACCGACTCGGGGGAGTCGACGACCTCCGCCGTACCGTCGATCTGGACCCACGGCCCGTTCCAGTCGTCGCTCAGGACGAGCAGGCTGACGTGCTCGTCCCGCTTGGCGTTGCGCGTCTTGGCGCGCTCGGGGTACGTCGACACGACGACCCGCCCCGAGTCGTCGACCCCGCAGGTCAGCGGCGAGGCCTGCGGGGAGCCGTCCGCCCGCCGGGTGAGGAGGATCGCCCGGTGGCGGGGCCGCACGAAGTCGAGCAGCTCGTCCAGGGACACGGCGGTGTTCGTAGCGATGTTCGGTGCCATACGGCCAGCCTAGGCGCAGAGGGTCGCAGGGCCGGCCGGACAGGCCAGTGCGGGCTTCGAGTGGTTCGGAGAACAGGTCGCACGTACGGCTGTGAGTGAGACCGGCCGGTTCTGGAGAAGGATCCGAGCGGACGGACAACGGAAGCCTGGGGGCGGGGAGCGGATGGACAACGGTTCGAGCAACCGTGAGAACGACGGCGAGAACGACGGCGCCGCAGACCAGTGGCCCCTTCTCCCCGACTGGATGTGGGACTGCGCCGACTGCGTCCGGCTCTACGAGGAGATGCGCCACGTACAGGCCGAAGTGGCCGGGCTGACGGCCGAGGACGCCTCCGTCGACTGGGACTTCACCGACAGCGTCCTGGGAACGCAGATCAGGCTCGGCCGTCATCTCGCCGACGCGCACGCCGAGTTGCTGCCCCCGTGGGATCCGGGCTGCGGAACCTGCGCCGAACGCCAGGAGTCCCTGGTGAAGGCGGAGGGACGGCCCGACTGGATGCCCGCGGCCGTGATGAACGCCGAGGAGCACCGAGCCCGGCACCTCTTCGTCCCGCCCCGCCTGCTCCGCCTCCTCTAGCCCGGCTCCATCAGCTACACCGTCGGCAGCGCATCCCCCTGCACCCCCTGCACCGCCTGAACCTCGATCTCCACCCGCAACGTCGTACCGATCGCCGCGATCCCCGCCCGTACCACCTGGTTGTAGTTCATGGCGAAGTCCTCGCGCCGCAGCTCGGTCGTCGCCCGGAACGCGGCCCGCGTGCCGCCCCAGGGGTCGGCGCCGGTGCCGAGGTAGACGAGGTCGAGGTCGACCGGACGTACGACACCGCGCATGCTCAGCTCGCCGTGGACGGTCCAGCGGTCGGTCCCGGCGGCCGGGGTGAGCCCCGTCGAGCGGAACGTGACATCCGGATACCGTTCGGCGTCCAGAAAGTCGGGGGACCGAAGGTGATCGTCCCGCGTCGCGTTCCCCGTATTGATCGAGGCGGCCGAAATCACCGCCTCCACCCGGGACTTGGCGACCTCGTCCGGCGCGATCTCGATCGTCGCCGTGAACTCGGTGAACCGCCCGTGCACGCTGGAGATGCCCAGGTGCTGGGCGACCGCCCCGACGGACGAGTGGGCCGGGTCGACGGTCCACGCCCCCGGCGGCGGCAGTTCGGCGCCGCCGCCCAGCCGGGCGAGGGTGACGGTCCCGACCTCGGTACGCCCTCCCCCAGAGGGGGTACCCCCAGCGGTGACGATCGCACTGGACGCGGTGGGCGCGTACCCGACGGCCGTCACGATCACGGTGTACGCGCCGGGCGCGAGCGGGGTCGCGTCGCGCACGACCCCGTCCGCGTCGGCCCCGGCCCGCAGCACCTGCTGCCCGGTCATGTCGGTCACGGTGACGACGGCGTGCGAGACCGCCCACCCGTCACGGGTACGAACCCGTGCGTTGAGGCCCATGTCCCGCTACTCCCCGCCCGGGTGGGCGAGTTCGATGTCGTGGCCGTCGGTTCCGTTGCCGGTGACGGTCAGGGCGGTGGCCGCCGGCGGGTAGCCGGTCGCGATGACCGTGTACTCGCCGCTGTCCAGATCGGTGAAGGCGTACGCCCCGTCCGCACCGGTCGTCGACGTGCCGACCACGTTGCCCGCCGCGTCGACGAGCGTGACCCGCGCGTCCCCGAGCGGCCCGTGCGGCGCCCGTACGACACCCTGGACGTGCGCCCCGGACGCCAGTTCCACCTCGACCCGGGTGACCCCGGCGCCGCCGACCTCGACGGGCAGCGCCCGCGGCCGGTACCCGGCGGCGTTCACGGCGACGGTGACGACACCCGGCACCAGCTCGGCGAACGTGAACTCGCCCTGCTCACCGGTGGTCCCGGTGGCCAGCACATCCCCGCGCACATCGGTCACGATCACCATCGCGTCCTTGACGGGCGACCCCGACTCGGTGGCCCGCACCAGCCCGCCGAGCCCGCTGGTGCCGCTGAGCAGGATGTCGTACGAGACCGGCTCGCCGTTCACGACGACGGTCGAGGCCTGCGGCTGGAACCCGTCCGCCGAGGCGATCAGGACGTACGAGCCCGTGCCCGGCGCGTCCAGCGCGTAGCCGCCGTCGACCTGTGCGACCGCGCGGCCCAGCTGACGTCCGGAGAGGGAGATCAGCGTGACGGCGGCCTGCGGAACGGGCGCGCTCTCGGCCCCGCGCACGTGACCGCGTACCGGAATCCCGGCGGGGGCGGCGGGTGAGTCGGCAGCAACCGTGGCGACGGCGACGGCCGCCGGCTCCGTCTCCGTGACCGGAGTTGAAGGGGCACCCTTCTCCTCGACAGCGGCCCCCGAGGCCTCCGCAGCCAGCGCCAACGCGCCCTTCGTCCGCAACGGGACCTCCTTGATGAAGACGGAGAAGACGAGCGCGAGCAGGGCGGCCGGGGCGGCGTAGAGGAAGACGTCGCCGATGCCGTGGCCGTACGCGCCCTCGATGACCGTGCGCAGCGGCCCGGGCAGTGAGTCGAGGTCGGGGATGGTGTTGGAGGTCGAACCGGAGAGCGCCGAGGCGTACTTCGGGTCGAGGGTGGTCAGACCGTCCTTGAGGTGGTCGGCGATGCGGTGACTGAGGACCGCGCCCAGTGCGGAGACGCCGATCGCGCCGCCGAGGGACCGGAAGAAGGTGACGACGGAGCTGGCGACGCCCAGGTCGGAGGGGTCGACCTGGTTCTGCGTGCACAGCACCAGGTTCTGCATCATCATGCCGACGCCGAGCCCGAGCAGGGCCATGTAGATGGCGACGTGCCAGTACGGGGTGTCGTAGCGCAGGGTGCCGAGCAGTCCGAGCCCGGCGGTCACCAGCACACCGCCGGCGAGCAGCCAGGCCTTCCAGCGTCCCGTACGGGTGATGACCTGGCCGGAGACGGTCGAGGCGACGAACAGGCCGCCGATCATCGGGATCGTCATGACGCCGGACATGGTCGGCGACTTGTCGCGGGCCAGCTGGAAGTACTGGCTGAAGAAGATGGTGCCCGCGAACATCGCGACGCCGACGAAGAGCGAGGCGAGCGAGGCGAGGGTGATCGTGCGGTTGCGGAAGAGGCGCAGCGGGATGATCGGCTCGCTGGCCCTCGACTCGACGAGGACGAAGATCCCGAGCAGCGCGACCGTGCCGCCGAGCATCGCGTACGTCTGCCAGGACACCCAGTCGTACTTGTCGCCGGCGAAGGTCACCCAGACGAGCAGGAGGCAGACGGCCGCGGTGATGAAGAAGGCGCCGGTCCAGTCGACCTTGGCCTGGCGCTTCACGACGGGCAGGTGCAGGGTCCGCTGGAGCACGATGAGGGCTATGACGGCGAAGGGCACGCCGACGTAGAAGCACCAGCGCCAGCCGAGCCAGCTGGTGTCGGTGATGACACCGCCGATCAGCGGGCCGCCGACCATCGCGGTCGCGAAGGTGGCGCCGAGGTAGCCGTTGTAGCGTCCGCGCTCACGCGGGGAGATCATCGCCGCGAGGATGATCTGGGCGAGGGCCGACAGACCGCCCATGCCGATGCCCTGCACGGCACGGAAGCCGATGAGCATGGCGGCGTTCTGCGAGAGTCCGGCGGCGGCCGACCCGAGCACGAAGATGACGAGCGCGAGCTGGATCAGCAGCTTCTTGGAGAAGAGGTCGGCGAGCTTGCCCCACAGCGGGGTGGACGCGGTCATCGCGAGCAGCGACGCGGTCACGACCCAGGTGTAGGCGCTCTGGCCGCCGCCGAGGTCCTTGATGATGTCGGGCAGAGCGTTGGAGACGATCGTCGACGACAGGATCGCGACGAACATGCCGAGCAGCAGTCCGGTCAGCGCTTCCATGATCTGCCGGTGCGACATCGGCGCGCCGTCGGCGGAGCCGTGGGAGCCTCCCCCGTGCTTGGCGTGAGCCCGCACACCGGCTGGTGTGGTCGTTGCCATTGAGCTTCCTTGTCTGTTTCCGCGCGTGTACGTCTTCTGTGTGTTGCTGCTGTTACGTGTGCTGCGTCGTCTGGTGGGCGTGAGGGTGGGCGTGGGCGTGGGCGCCGAAGCTGTCCCGGAGCCGCGCCATGAGCCGGACGAGCTGTCCGACCTCCTCGTCGCTCCAGTCGGCGAGCCGGTGGGCGAGCAGTTCGGTGGTCCGCCGCGACAGCTCACCGATCTGCGCGTGCCCGGAAGGGGTCAGCCGCAGGATGCGGGAGCGCTTGTCGGCGGGGTCGGGGAGCCGTTCGATCCAGCCGCGCCCGGCGACGTGGGCGACATGGCGGCTGGTGACGGACATGTCGACGGCGAGCAGCTCGGCGAGCCGGCTCATCCGCATGTCCCCGTGCCGGTCGAGCAGCGTCAGCACGGCGGCGGAACCGCCGGGACACTCGGGCGGCATGATCCGCCCCAACTCCCGCTTCACGGCCCCGAAGGCACTGAACTGACGCACCAACTCCTCGTACTGCGCCTGCTCGGCCATCACACCCCCTGAGTTGGGCCCTCTATTCGTTGCTTGGGGCAACCATAGAAAAGATTGGTTGCTACAGGCAAATTAAATAGGGAGGAGGCGGACTAAAAACTTGGCAAAGGCAAGTATTGGCGAACGTAAACGCGCAGGTGGGAGCGGTGAGGAAGGGGCCCCACTTGGGTGAGCCCCGCCAGGTTCGCTAGGGTCTCCCACCATGGCCAACACCCAGGGCCCCGAGGGCAACTACGACCCCGCGGGCAGCACCCAGATGTTCCGAGCGTTCGTCGACGAGACCCCCCAGGGCGGCAGCCGCCAGGCACCCGCCCCGGCGGGCCCCCGCATCGGCCTGATCATCGGCGTGGTCGTCGCCGTGGCGGTTGTCGCCGCGGTGGCTTGGCTGGCGCTGAAGTAGAGCTGAAGAAGTAGAGCTGAGGCAGCGGCGCCAGGACGTACGCCGATGGACCCCGGAGTCGACGGAGACGACTGGGTCAGCACCTCCATGCCCTATCTGGCGCCTCGGGCGAACGGGCAGGGCGACGCCTGGAGCGAGCAGGCCGCGGCGCAAGGGCGCCGGGGAACCCAGCGCATCGTCCACGCGGGGGAGGTGCCGGCCTCCGACGAGGTCGCCGGCCTGCTCGGCGTCCCCGAGGGCGAGGCCGTGGTCGTACGCCGTCGGGTCATCGAACTCGACGGCGAGCCCTGCGAGTTGACGGACACCTACTACCCCGCGCACATCGCCGGCGGCACCGGGCTGGCCGGCGTCGCCAAGATCCCCGGCGGGGCCGTCACCCTGCTCGCGCGGCTCGGACACGTGGGCGTGCGGGTACGAGAGGACGTGACGGCCGGGCTCCCGAACGCGGCGGAGCAACAGGCGCTGCGCATCGGCCCCGACGCCCCCGTCCTACGGCTGACCCGGCTCACCCTGGACGCCGAGGACCACCCCCTACAGGCCGACCTGATGACGATGCCGGCCCATGGGCAACGGCTGCGCTACGAACTGCGGATCGGTTGACTCGCCCCCCACCGCACCGCAGCCTCGACGCCTCATCGCGACGGCCGGCTGAGCGACCGGGCCGAGCAGGCCGCCGGAGCAAGGCCGACCCTGGTGCCTGAGAACCGGACCGACCTTCAGCGGGGCTGCGGATATCCGATCTCGGAGATGTCCTGGGCCAGGTCCGCCAGGTCGACCTGCGCGTTCAGCGATGACACGAGTTCCTGGCCCAGTGGGCGCAAGGCGTACACGTCACTCACCGCTCCCAGGTCCACAGAGACCTCGTAGTAGTCCTCGGCGAAGCGCTGGAACGCTTCAGGGGAGCGGTTGACCAAGAGTTCGAACAGACCCGCGGCCCCGTCAGGGTCGGCACGGTCCGGAGGAAAGTCGATCGTGCCGTGGTGCCACTGATTGTCCGTTGCCTCTCGCCACATGCAAGCCGTCGCGACCGGCACGCCGTCCTCGTCGGTGAACGCTGCTTCCTCGACGAAGGGCTTGAAGACACCCGGAACGTCGTCGATCACTCCTGGCCACGGCTCGCCGTCGTTGCCATACGGGCTCATCGGCGATTCGTGATCGAAGCCGCGTACGTAGGCTCCGGCCGCCGAGAACACGATGGAGTACTCGTCTCCCGACCCGTTGCGCATCGAGGCCATCTCCTCGCCTTCAGCCCAAGCGGCGTTGAACGAGTAGTACCGACTTTCCCAGTCCGGGCTCAGGATCGCATCGAGCATCGCAAGGGAGCGGCACAGGTCCCGCAGGTCGGCGATGGTGGGAAGCCGGCGGGCCACGTCATGGACAGTCACGGGCTCATCCAACCGGATGCCTCTGACACCAGTGTCGCCCCTACCCCCACTCCACCCCGACGACGCGCGTCTCCACCCGCATCCCCCAAGGCACCCGCCACGCGTCCACGCACACCGTCCAGGACCCTTCCCTCGTCTCCCCCGCCCCGATCGGCACAGGAAGCGCCACCCTCGACTCGATCGTCGCCCAGTCGATGCCGAGCAGGTCGATGATGTGCGTGCCGAAGGTCACCGTGCCCGAACGGACCGGTGTGCCACCGGTGTTGTGGAAGGCGAGCGTCACTTTCTCGCACCAGCGTTTGTCCGTGGCCTCGCGTACGGGCGCATCCGTGGTCAGGTGGGCGGGGCCAACGGGCGGGGACGGTACCGGTTTTGGTATCGGTGTTGGTGTCGACGTCGAAGTGGACGCAGGCGCAGGTGCAGGCTCGGGCGCAGGGTTCGGCGTCGTCGACGGGGAACTCGTGCTCGTACGGGCGGAGTTGCCGCCCTCGTCCTCAGAAGCCGGTGATCCGGGGCCCGTTGTGGATTCGCGTGGCCGGCTCTGCTGAACCGGGGGCGAGTCGGGCGCCGTTGCCCGCTCGCGTCCCTCCAGCGGTACGAACGTCACCTCCCCGGTGGGAGCGACCGCCGTACCGCCGATCGCCGGGCGCTCGACCGCGACGTACCCCTCGTCCTGTCCGTCACCGCCCGCGCAGGCCACCAACAGCCCTGCCAGAGCGCAGGTTGCGACGGCCGCCGAGGTGGTCAGGGCGAGGGTGCCCCGGCGGGCATGCGTGCGCGTCGGTCGAAGCATCGCGACATCGTCGCTGATGCCTCGTCAGAAGTGAACCCTTGGACGGGGATCGCGCCGAGCCGGCGGGCCGGTGGCCGTCCGGCTCGGCCGTCGGCTCAGTCGGAGATCAGGCCCTCGCGCAGCTGGGACAGGGTCCGGGTCAGGAGGCGGGACACGTGCATCTGGGAGATGCCGACCTCCTCGCCGATCTGCGACTGGGTCATGTTGGCGAAGAAGCGCAGCATGATGATCCGGCGCTCGCGCGGCGGGAGTTTGGCCAGCAGCGGCTTGAGGGACTCGCGGTACTCCACGCCCTCCAGCGCCGTGTCCTCGTAGCCGAGGCGGTCGGCCAGGGAGCCCTCGCCGCCGTCGTCCTCCGGGGCCGGGGAGTCCAGGGACGAGGCCGTGTACGCGTTGCCGACCGCGAGGCCGTCGACGACGTCCTCCTCGGACACGCCCAGGACCACGGCGAGTTCGGGGACCGTCGGCGAACGGTCCAGCTTCTGGGAGAGCTCGTCGCTGGCCTTGGTGAGGGCCAGACGCAGCTCCTGGAGGCGGCGCGGGACGCGCACCGACCACGAGGTGTCGCGGAAGAACCGCTTGATCTCGCCCACGACCGTCGGCATCGCGAACGTCGGGAACTCGACGCCGCGTTCGCAGTCGAAGCGGTCGATCGCCTTGATCAGACCGATGGTGCCGACCTGGACGATGTCCTCCATCGGCTCGTTGCGGGAGCGGAAGCGGGCCGCCGCGTAGCGCACGAGGGGGAGGTTCAGCTCGATGAGGGTGTCCCGGACGTACGCACGTTCGGGGCTGTTCTCGTCGAGGGCGGCGAGCCGCAGGAACAGGGAACGGGACAGGGTGCGGGTGTCGATGGCTCCCGTGGCCGGCGGAGCCGGCGGGAGGGCCGGGACGGCCGGGGCTGCCTCTGCCTCGACCTCCACTACGAGGGCCGGGACGTCGTGAAGCTCGGCGGGCGCCGACTCGCTCTTCGTGAGCGTGAGCACCTTCGAGCTGCCCTGGTCTGCGGACATGCCACCCCCTTTGGGTCGCGGACGGTCGCGGCGGACGCTCCCGTCTGAGGAACGCAGCCTTCACCTGAATACCGGAGCCGAAGCCACGGCAAACGCTCTTCCGGCAGAATGTCACATGTCGGCAACACGCTGTAGTGACATGTCGACATGTAAGACACGAAACAGCCCTGGAAAGAGGGGGTCTGACGGTTTTTCACCCCAGAACTGTCAGGAAGTACGCCACTGGGCGATTCGCTCTCCCAGGTGACGTCTCGATCCTGTGTCCGGTTGTCCCCGGACCGCCCCCTGGTGACTCGTGTGACTCCTGCGGCAAGGCCTGCGGCTAGGCCCGCGGACAGGCCCTACGCCTCGATGCGGTTCGCCGAGCGCAGTCGCGCGAAGCTGCGGGCCAGCAGCCGGGACACGTGCATCTGGGAGACACCCAGTTCCGCGCTGATCTGAGACTGGGTGAGATTGCTGTAGTAACGCAGCAACAGGATCCGCTGCTCGCGCTCGGGGAGCTGGACCAGGAGATGGCGGACCAGGTCGCGGTGCTCCACGCCGTCCAGCGCCGGGTCCTCGTAGCCGAGCCGGTCGACCAGACCGGGCAGGCCGTCGCCCTCCTGGGCCGCCTCCAGTGAGGTCGCGTGGTACGAGCGGCCGGCCTCGATGCAGGAGAGCACGTCGTCCTCGGAGATCCGCAGCCGCTCCGCGATCTCGGCGGTCGTCGGGGTACGCCCGAACGCCGTCGTCAGATCCTCGGTCGCCCCGTTGACCTGCACCCACAACTCGTGCAGCCGGCGCGGTACGTGGACCGTGCGGACGTTGTCCCGGAAGTACCGCTTGATCTCGCCGATGACCGTCGGCATCGCGAACGTCGGGAACTGCACACCCCGGTCCGGGTCGAACCGGTCGATGGCGTTGATCAGCCCGATGGTGCCGACCTGGACGACGTCCTCCATCGGCTCGTTGCGGGAGCGGAAGCGGGCGGCGGCGTAGCGCACGAGCGGGAGGTTCGCCTCGATGAGCGCCCCCCGCACGCGGTTGTGCTCCGGCGTACCCGGGTCCAGCACCTTGAGCTGGCCGAAGAGCACCTGGGTGAGCGCCCGGGTGTCCGCGCCGCGGCTGCGCTGTGGGGCGGGCTCCTGGGGAGCGACCTCCAGGGGGGTGGCCTCCTGCGCTGCGGCCTGCGGTGGTGCGGCCTGCGCGGGGGCGGCCTGCTGTGGTGCGGCTTCCTGGGGTGGCGCAGTACTGGCCGACACGGTCAACGCCACCTCTTCATCGGTCAACTCATCCGTCAAAAGCGGTCATAGCATCACAAGACATGTGCACTGTGTGCAAGCACCCCATAACACCGTGTTGAGGGAGGGTTGGTGCATAAGACGCGAAAAGGCCCCGCACCTTTCCGGTGCGGGGCCAGTTCGCGGGGCCGGTTCCGTGCTCGGCTCAGAACTCGTAGTCGGCGATCACCCACGTGGCGAACTCACGCCAGAGCGCGGCGGCTGCCTGGTGGTCCGGGTGCTCCAGGTACCGCTTGAGCGCGTCCGCGTCGTCGACCGCCGAGTTGATCGCGAAGTCGTAGGCGATGGGGCGGTCGGTGATGTTCCAGGCGCACTCCCAGAAGCGGAGTTCGTCGATCCGGCCGGACAGGGCACGGAAGGCGTCGGCGCCCGCGACGACCCGCGGTTCGTCGCGCTGGACGCCCTCGTTGAGCTTGAAGAGGACCAGATGGCGGATCACTTGTACTCCCTGTACTTCTCGTACTCCCCGTACCCCGGGACTGTCACTTGGCGCCGTCGGCGATCCAGGTCATGAAGTCCCCTATGGCACTCGCCGCGTTCGAGATTCCCTCGAACGCCATCTGGACGTAGTCGGCCGCCTTCGACGGGTCCGTGATGATCACGTACAGCACGAAGACCACGAGTACATAGACGGCTATCTTCTTCGAATTCACCGCCACCGCGGCCTCCCCTCGGAACCGACCAGACCCCACCCGACTGATGTCGCACGAAAGGCCCCGCCGTCCGGCGAGGCCCTTCTACAGCGGTAGCGGAGGGATTTGAACCCTCGGTGACTTGCGCCACACTCGCTTTCGAGGCGAGCTCCTTCGGCCGCTCGGACACGCTACCGAGAGAGACCTTACAGCACGGTACGGCGTGGTCTGAAATCCGTATTCGTTGATCCTCGACGATGCGGCCGAGGTCAGCGGTCGTGTCGGGAGGAGTTGCGGAAGAAGTCGGTCAGGAGGCGCGCGCAGTCGTCCGCGAGGACGCCGCCGATCACCTCGGGGCGGTGGTTGAGGCGGCGGTCGCGTACGACGTCCCAGAGGGAGCCGGCCGCGCCCGCCTTCTCGTCGCGGGCGCCGTAGACGACCCGGTCGACCCGGGACTGCACGAGGGCGCCCGCGCACATCGTGCAGGGCTCCAGCGTCACGACGAGCGTGCAGCCGGACAGCCGCCACTCCCCGAGGTCGGCCGCGGCCCGCCGGATCGCGAGGACCTCGGCGTGCGCGGTCGGATCGCCCGTCGCCTCGCGCTCGTTGTGCCCGGTCGCGAGGACGGTCGTACCGTCGGCGGCCAGGACGACGGCACCGACGGGGACGTCACCGCCGAGGACGGCCCGCTCGGCCTCGGCCATGGCGAGCCGCATCGCGGCCCGCCATGGATCACGTACGGGGTCGGGCGGCCCCTCGACGGTCAGGCCCTCTTCGTTCAGCGCACCGTCTCCAGGACCTCCGACGCTCCGAGGGCGTCGGCGATCGCGCTCAGCGCGTCGTCGGCGTCCAGGGCACGCAGTTCCTTCTCGCCGACACCGAGGTCGTCGAGGATCTCGGTGTCGCCGACGGGGCCGTGCGGTACGGCCTCGGCGGAGGTGTCGTCGTCCTCGTCGTCGTCGGCGGAGCCGGTGGCCGGACCGGAGTCCGACTCACCGTCCTCGGTGCCGTCGAGGTCGAGGGCGTCCAGATCTGTCTCGTCGGCGTCCGGATCGCGGCCGAGCAGCTCGGCCGTGAGCAGGATCTCGCCGTACGAGCTACGGGCAGCGGCGGCGGCGTCCGAGACGTAGATCCGGGGGTCGTCCTCGCCGTCGACGCGGACGACGCCGAACCAGGCGTCCTCCTGCTCGATGAGCACCAGCACCGTGTCGTCCTCGGGGGAGGCTTCACGGGCCAGTTCGGCCAGGTCCGACAGGGTTTCCACATCGTCGAGTTCTGTGTCGCTCGCTTCCCACCCGTCTTCGGTGCGCGCGAGCAGTGCGGCGAAGTACACCGTGACTCTCCCACTGGTCCTAGGCGTGCCGGTTGGGGGTCCCCCCGGCGGAGGCTTTGGGTGGGGAATGCTCTGCGCCGAGCCCCACCCACTCGGAATCGTGGCAGAAACGGAGCGTTCAGGGGACGTCTTCGGCACCCTGTGTCCGGCTCTTTTGATCGCTTGTCGGCCGAGCCCTTCACCAGCGCTCTCGTTGCCGCCACCAGCGGATCGTAACCGGCTTCCCCGGCCGCCCCCGCACGGCCACCCCCTCAACGCGCGTACTACCAGCGGAATGTACGCATGCGCATGGCGTGGCGGAGACGGGCGGTCTTGGCGCGGCGGGGCTGGACACGGTCGCGCAACTCGCGCGCCTCGGTCAGCTCGCGCAGGAAGACGGCCCGGCGCCGACGCCGCTCGGCCTCGGTCTCCGACGATTTCTGTTCCCGGGGTTCCCGGGCGGGTTCCCGGTTCGGTTCGCGGTCAGGCATAGGCAGACACCCCAGTCCGTCCCCCCTGGTCCATCCCTCCCACTTTCCCTCCGTCGGGCGGTTTGATGCCAGCGGAAGGGTGATCGGGGAGCTGAGCCCCCGCACAGGAGCACGGCTACTGTTAGGGCCATGCGTCTTCACGTCGTCGACCACCCTCTGGTCGCTCACAAGCTCACCACGCTGCGCGACCAGCGCACCGACTCCGCGACCTTCCGCCGTCTCGCCGACGAGCTGGTCACCCTGCTCGCCTACGAGGCCACGCGCGACGTGCGGACCGAACAGGTCGACATCACGACGCCGGTCGCCTCGACCACGGGCGTCAAGCTGTCCCACCCGCGCCCGCTGGTCGTGCCGATCCTGCGGGCCGGTCTCGGCATGCTGGACGGCATGGTCCGGCTGCTGCCGACCGCCGAGGTGGGCTTCATGGGCATGGTGCGCGACGAGGAGACGCTCCAGGCGTCCACGTACGCGACCCGGATGCCGGAGGATCTCTCCGGTCGCCAGGTGTACGTCCTCGACCCGATGCTCGCCACCGGCGGCACTCTGGTCGCGGCGATCCATGAGCTGATCAAGCGCGGCGCCGACGACGTGACGGCCGTGGTCCTGCTGGCCGCCCCGGAGGGCGTCGAGGTCATGGAACGCGAGCTGGCGGGCACCCCGGTCACCGTAGTGACGGCCTCGATCGACGAGCGCCTCAACGAGCACGGCTACATCGTCCCGGGCCTGGGCGACGCAGGAGACCGCCTGTACGGCGCAGCCGAGTAGCCCCGAGCAGGAGCGCCCCAAAGGGGCGCGGGGAACTGCGCGACCAGCCACGACGGCGCCGCAGCCGGACGGACAACACATCGCCGGCTCGTTTCAGCGGAGTGTGCGTCTAGCAACCCTTCGGGGTGCTGGAGGGCGCCGGTGCGGGAGCGGTCAGCGCGGCCAGCGCCTGGTCGGCCTCCGACTTGTTCGTCAGCGCCGTGAACTTCGTCCCGATGAGCAGGTCGACCTCGGTCGCCGACGCCCGCGCGTCCGTCTTCAGCTGCGCGCCGGCAAGCTGGGTGCCGAGCACGGGCAGCGCGGCCTGGGCGGCCGACTTCGCGCCGAGCACTATTCCGGCGCCGGCGATCTTCTTGTCGTAGGCCTTGGTCGCGTTGCCGATGTCCCCGATGCGGAAACCACGCTTCTTCAGCTCGTCCGCCGCCTGTTTGGCGAGGCCGCTGCGGGGCGTGGCGTTCAGGACGTTGACGGTGATCTGGCCGGGCTTCAGCAGGGTCCTGGAGGCGGTCGTCGCCGTGGGCGAGGGGGTCGCCTTGGTGGCGCAGTCCGCCTTGGCGCCCGCTGCCGTTGCCTTGCTGCCGCCGCCGGTGAAGACGTCGATGAGCTGCAGGGTGCCCCAGCCGATCAGGCCGAGGGCGGCGACGGAGGCCACGAGTCCGAGCACGAATCTGCGGCGTCCCCGGGGTCGGCGCATCCGCGGGTACTTGTCCCCCGTGATGCGGTACTGGCCGCCCATTCCGGGGGGAGTCAGCATGCTCATGGGCGCAGCGTAGTGCGCCCGGACGGTGATGCCTACTAAATGATCATTGACCTGGCCCGGGTAGTACCCGAAAGGGCCAATAAGGCCAGTGAAAGAAGTGAAAGAGGGCCGGGAAGGGCCGTCAGTCCAGTTCCAGCACGCGGGCGTGCAGCACCTGGCGTTGCTGGAGGGCCGCCCGGACCGCGCGGTGCAGACCGTCTTCCAGATACAGGTCGCCCTGCCACTTCACGACATGCGCGAAGAGGTCGCCGTAGAACGTGGAGTCCTCGGCGAGCAGGGTTTCCAGGTCGAGCTGGCCCTTGGTCGTCACGAGCTGATCGAGGCGGACCGGGCGCGGCGCGACATCCGCCCACTGGCGGGTGCTTTCCCGGCCGTGGTCGGGGTACGGCCGGCCGTTTCCGATGCGCTTGAAGATCACACGGAAAGCCTACCGGTCCAGACGTTCCGGGCGCAGCTTCCCGGCTTGGGCTGTGCAAGGCAACTGCGTGCAGATCATGGCCAATATCGGTCAAAAGGGGTGGGTGTGATCTGGTTGCTGGCACATTCCCCCTATGGATGATCGAAAAACAGCTGTCGGGTATGTGCGGCAGAGTCTCGGCCGACCGGACAAGTCGTCCGGGTCCGTGCGGGCGCAGCTCACCGCGTGCCGCGCGGAGGCGATCGCGCGTGGCTACCGCTACGAGGGCGCGTACGTGGACGAGGCGGTTTCGGCGTACCGCGCGGATTCAGTCCGCCCGGAGTTCGAGCGCATGCTGGCCGATGTGCGGAACGGCCGCGCGGACGTGGTGGTCGTCAACTATCTGAGCCGTCTGACCCGGCAGGACGCGGATGCCGCCCGGTCTCTTGCCGCCGGACTCCACGGGCTCGGCGTAACGGTTGTCTCGGTGGCCGAAGGCGCTTACGGCCCCGGCGCTACGGAGGATTTGGTCCGACACCTGGAGGCGGCACATCAGGAGAGCGTGAACCGGGCGCGTCACGTGAGCGACACGAAGCGGGTCCTGCGGGAAGCAGGGTCATGGGTCGGCGGTGTGCCCCCTTTCGGATACGCGGTGACCGAGGCCCGCAGGGACGGACTGACGATTCGGCAACTGATCGTGGTGCCGGAGGAAGCCGAGGTCATTCGCGATGTCGTACGCCGGATCCTTGCCCACAAGGATGAAGAGGTGTCGGGCGGGGAACGTCACCCCGGCTCGCTGTCGGGCATCTGCGCGGAGCTGAACGCGGCGGGAGTGCGGACGAAGACCGCACGGCTCTCTGACAAGTGGCGTGCCGGAGGCTCCACCGCGGTGGAGGGCAGACGTGGGCCGTCACTCTGGGAGGTGTCCACGCTGAAACGGATCCTGAGGGATCCACGGCTGATCGGGCACGTGGTGGAGCCGGTCTACGGTCCGCAGTCGGCGGACGGCGCCAGGGCCCGGCGCTCTGTCGTCGGGTACCGCAGCCTCGTGGACCCGCAGACGCGGATGCCGGTGATGAGCCATGAGCCCGTCCTCGACATCGACGACTGGGAGCGGCTCCAGTCCTGGCTGGACACGAGAGGGCCGGGGACGGGCGGTCCGAGGTCTGCTTCTCTCCTGAGTGGACTGGGTGTCCTTCACTGCGTGTGCGGGGCGACCATGGTCAGCAACGGCACCGTGGGCGCCACCGCCTCGTACCGCTGCTCCCGGCCCAAAGGGGCGACGGGGGGACACCACGGAGGGAACAGCATCAAGCGCGCGCATCTTGAGGAGTACGTGGCCCGGCGAGTCCTCTCCGAGGTTGCTCGTGCCGACGGGGGGCAACCGGGAGCGGTGGAGCTTCTTGTCTCGGCCGGTACCCGATTCGGTTCGGCTGCAGATCTGCTGAGCAAGTCGAGAGCGTACGGGGCAGGCGGGTGGCCATCGGCACCGCTGACCGAGAAGCGTGACTTTCTGCGTTGTTTCGTCGACCGCATCGAGGTGGCCAAGGCGTTGGCGCGAGGCAACAAGTGGGAGCCGTACGACGCCGGTTGTCGAACGACTCTCACCTGGGCCGGGTCGCTGTCCCGTGGGTGACGGGGCAGGCGGCACGGCGGAGGCGGTAGCCACCGGGGTCCCGCCCCCGCCGTCCGGTCAGTGGCCCGGCTCCTTCGGGGTCTGCTGCGGCTTGGCTTCCTTCACCTGAGGTACCTGGGCTTTCGGTGCGTTGCGTACGGCCTCGGCGCGCAGCAGGGCGCGCAGGACCGCGTAGGGGTCGATCGCCATGACGGTGTTCCTGTCCTGTCCCGTATGTCGTACGGAGTGACTGACTGATGGACCGGGGAGCCGGTTCTGTCAGCAGCGCAGGACCACCGAGCGCGGGGCGCGCAGGGAAGGGGAGGCGGGCGGCGTGTGGGTCGGCAGGGGCCGGGCGGTGCGACCCGGGGCCGGGGCGGGTACGGGCCGCAGTGGTACGACGGAACGGCCGGTGCCCCGTGTCACCGGCCGCAGCACGGTGTCCAGGACGTCGTACTCGAAGACCGCCGAGCCGCTCTCGGCCGCCGCCACGGAGACGGGCACCGTCTGCGCGCCCGCGTGCCCGCCCGGCATGGACAGGGCGAGCAGCAGGACGAACGCCCGCAGCCAGGCACGCCGACGGGCGGGACCGAGGGCCTGCGGTGCGACGGTGCTCACGGGGTTTGTCTCCCGTGCGGAGTACGTCGTTCATCACCCCGGCGGGGAGAACCGCCCGCTCGGCCTACTTGCCGGAGGCTTTCGCCGCCTTGGCCGCCGCCTTCATCTCCTGCTTGTGGGCGCGCACCTTGGTCAGGGACTCGGGGCCGGTGATGTCGGCGACCGAGCGGAAGGACTTCGGTTCGCCGTAGGCGCCGGCCGCCTCGCGCCAGCCCTTGGGCTGGACACCGAGCTGCTTGCCGAGGAGGGCCAGGAAGATCTGGGCCTTCTGCTTGCCGAAGCCGGGCAGGTCGGTGAGGCGCTTGAGCAGTTCCTGGCCGGTCGCCGCGTCCCGCCAGACCCCCTCGGCGTCACCGTCGTAGTGCTCGACGAGGAACTGGCAGAGCTGCTGGATGCGCTTGGCCATCGAACCGGGGTAGCGGTGCACGGCCGGCTTGTCGGAGAGGAGCGCGGCGAAGGCCTCGGGGTCGTACGCCGCGATCTCGTGCGCGTCGAGATCGTCGGCGCCGAGACGCTGGGCGATGGTGGCCGGCCCTTTGAACGCCCACTCCATGGGCACTTGCTGGTCCAGCAGCATGCCGGTCAGCGCGGCGAGCGGGCTGCGGCCGAGGAGCGCGTCGGCCTCGGGGTCCTGGGCGAGGTGGAGAGTGACGTCCATGGTCCGATCATGCCCCGACGGTCGCCCGGCCGCGTGTGGGACATGGCTCCAAGGAGGGCCGGGCGACTCGTACGACGGTCAGAGGTATACGTACGGGCTGGTCAGGGACGTGCCGAAGAGGGCGTCCGACCAGCGGACCGTGATGCCGGTGTTCTTGCCGCACAGGGTGTGGGAGCCGCCCACGACCGGGCCGGAGGCCGAGCCGCGGGCGAGCCAGAAGCAGCCGTCGGTGTTCTCGCCGGGGATGCCGACGACCGTTTCCGCCCGGCCGTCGCGGTTCAGGTCGGTGAGGTGGACCGAGGTGCCGAAGTAGTCGTACGTCTCGGCGGTGTCGGGCACGCCCACCGTGTTCTCGGTGTAGCCGGCCGCCTTGGCCGTCGTCAGGCCCTTGGCGGAGCCGCGCAGGAGTACGGCCGTACCGGCGCCCGACTTGCCCGCGACGCCCTCGTTCGGGGAGCCGATCAGGACGTCGGCGTATCCGTCCTTGTTCACGTCGCCGATACTGAGGGACTGGCCGAACATGTCGGCGTTCTCGGCGCTGCCCGGGACGCCCGGGGTGTCCTGGTGGAAGACCTTCGGGCGCTGGGTGGTGGTGATGCCCTGGGCGCTGCCGTAGAGGACCTCGATCTCGCCGCCTCGGTGGGCGCCGCTCGTCGACGAGGAGAGGTAGTTGTCCATGGCGATGCCGGTGACCAGGTCGCCGTAGCCGTCGCCGTTGATGTCGCCGATGCGGCCGGTGTGGCCGTGGGCGTAGGGGAGTTTGAGCGCGGCGTTCTCCCAGGGGGCCGAGTCGATCGGCGGCCCTTGTTCGAGGTACACCGGGCCGCGGCTGTTGCCGTCCGTCGGCCCGGGCAGCCAGAACCGTTCTGCCCGGCCGTCGCCGTTGACGTCGCCCATCACCACGCCCCGGGCGTCGCCCAGGCGCCGGTCCAGATAGTTGGCCACCGCCTTCCCGGTGCGCTTGAAGGGGCCGGTGTAGGAGGTGGCCTCGCAGCGGGAGCCGATGGTGAGTTCGGGGGCGCCGTCGCCGTTCATGTCGCCGGTGGTGATGTTCGTGCCGAAGCCGCAGAACGTCCGGTCCGCGCCGTAGCCCGCGGGCGGGGTGATCTCCGCGCCGCCCTTGAGGCCGCCCTGGCCGCCCCACACGACGCTCACGGAGCCCCGCACGTTGTTGTTGCCGACGGCCTCGGACGGTGAGCCGATCAGCAGGTCGGCGTAGCCGTCGCGGTCGAGGTCGGCGGCGGTCACCGTCTCGCCGAAGCGGTCCCCCTGCTCGGGGTTGCCGGGGATTCCGGTGGTCGCCTGGGTGAGGACGGTCCGGCGGGTCACGCTCACCGTGGACTTCCCGCCCCACAGGACGACGACCGCACCGGCCGCCTCCACACCGCCGTTCGCCGCGCCCGGTGCGCCGATGGCCAGGTCACGGTAGCCGTCGCCGTTGAAGTCGTCCTGGACGGCGGCGGTGTTGGCGCCCTTGTACGGGGCGGCGGCCGACGCGGCCGTGGGGGTGAGCGTGGCGGCGACGGCTGTGGTCAGCACGGCTGTCGCCATGACGGCTCTGCGCAACGGAACTCCTTGGTGTGGACAGGCTCGAACACCAGTCGCCTCTTTGGACACAGGGGTCTCACGGAAGGTTGCGCACCGCCCGGGGCGTTCCCAGGTCGTTATGACAGCCGTTCGCCATGACAGCGGTTCGTTTCTACGGCCGCCAGTACCCCACATCGGGCTCGGGCGGCGGCGGGTCGTGGTCGATCCCGATGTGGGGAACGAGAAGGCCGTCGCCCGTTTTCTGCGGCAGGGGTTCGTCGCCGGGCCGGTTGTCGTCCTGCCCGAGATAGACCTGCCGCACGTGTATCTGCCCGAGAAGCGCGCCCAACTGGCGTTTCTTCCCCGGGAGGTAGCTTTTCCCGGGTGACTCCAGAGAACCCGGTGAACCCCGACGACCTGATCGCCCACTACGGCCTGGAGCCGATCCCGCGTGAGGGCGGGCTGTTCCGGCAGACGTGGGCGGGGCCCGCGCGCACCGACGGGCGGCCGGAGGGCACGTCCATCGTCGCGCTGCTGACCTCCGCGCCCGGCGACTTCTCCGCGCTGCACCGGCTGCCGTCGGACGAGATCTGGCACTTCTACCTCGGCGATCCACTGGAGATGCTGCTCCTCGCACCGGACGGGACGTCACGGGTGGTGGTGCTCGGGCCCGGTGTCCTACATGGGCAGGAGCCCCAGCTCACCGTGCCCGCCGGTACCTGGATGGGGGCGCGGGTCGTCGCGGGCGGCGCGTGGACCTTCTTCGGGTGCACGATGGCGCCCGGGTTCACGTACGAGGGGTACGGGCACGGGGATGGTGTTGAGCTGGCCGCGCGTTATCCGGCCGAGGCGGCTCGGATCGGGGCACTGTGTCGCCCATGAGACAGATGAACCTCTTGGAAGGCCAGGTCGCCCTTGTCACCGGCGGCGGTGGCGGGATCGGGCGCGGGATCGCGTCGCGGTTCGCGGCGGAGGGGGCCGCCGTCGCCGTGCACTGCCGGACGTCTGACGAGGGCGCGCGGGACGTGGTCGCGCGGATCGGGGCGTCGGGCGGGCGGGCCGTCGTACTGCGGGGTGATCTCAGTGACGAGGACGAGTGCCGGCGGGTGGTGCGGGAGGCCGCCGAGTGGGGTGGCGGGCGGCTGGACGCGCTGGTCAACAACGCCGGTGTGCAGCCGGTCCAGGAGCTGGCCGGGATGACGGTCGCGGACTGGCGGGCGGTCGTCGACACGAACGTTCTGAGTGTCTTCGCCTCTACGCAGGCCGCCGCGGAGGTCATGCGGGGGCAGGACGGAGGGGGGAGCGTCACGCACATCGCCTCCATCGAGGCCGCGCATCCGGCGCCCGGGCACGCCCACTACAGCGCCTCGAAGGCGGCGGTCGTGATGCACGCCCGGTCGGCGGCTCTTGAGTACGGGCCGTACGGCATCCGCGTCAACACCGTCTCGCCCGGGCTCGTCGACCGGGAGGGGCTGGCGGACGACTGGCCGGACGGGGTGCGGCGCTGGCAACAGGCGGTGCCCGTAGGGAGGTTGGGGCGGGCCGAGGACATCGGCGACGCGTGCGTGTTCCTCGCCTCGCGGCTGGCGTCCTGGGTCAGCGGGCACGACCTGGTCGTGGACGGAGGGATGTCCGCGCGTCCCACGTGGTGAAGGCCACGGCGAATCCCGTGTCGGGCCGGTGAGCGGGGCGTCAGGATCGTCCGTACGTATACGAGAGCCGGATTGTCCCGGAGACGGAGAAGGTACGTGGGCCGACTACGGAACGAAGGGCGCGATGACCGACGAGCCGCAGGGGGCGAACACCCAGGGATCGACGGGTTCAACGGGTTCGACGGATTCAACAGAAGCGGACTCCGGGGACTCAGGGGACTCCGGGGCGCCCGGGGACTTCAAAGGGTGGTGCTGCTGGGCACCATGCTGGTCCTGTTCCTCCTCGTCGGCGGGGCGGGTACCGCGTCCGCGCACGCCGCTCTCCGAGACAGCGACCCCCGTGACGGAAGCGTCCTCGAGTCCGCGCCCCGACAGGTCACCCTGAGCTTCACCGAGGCCGTCGGGCTGCTCGACGACTCCTTCCGCGTCTTCGACCCCGACAGCCGGCGCGTGAGCACCGGCGAGGCCGAGCATGTGAAGGGGCGTTCCGACGCGGTGCGGGTGAGCCTGCCCGAGGGGCTCGGCGAGGGCACGTTCACCGTGGCCTGGCGGGTCGTCTCGGCGGACAGCCACCCCATCTCGGGCGCCTTCACCTTCTCCATCGGCGAGCCCTCCGCGACCCCGGCCACGATCGACACCGGCCCCGCCGAGAACGCGGCCACCAGCGCCCTCTACGACATCGTCCGCTATCTGGCGTACGCGGCCCTGGCGCTCCTCGTCGGCACGGTTGTCTTCGTTCTCCTCTGCCGCCCCTCCACCACGGCCCCCCTGCGCAAACTGGTCCTGACGGGCTGGTGGACCCTCCTCGTGTCCAGCGTCGCGCTGCTTCTGCTGCGCGGTCCGTACGAGGCGGGCACCGCCCCGGCCACCGCCTTCGACCTGTCGACCCTGGAACGGACCGCGAGCAGCAGGCCGGGTCTGGCACTCCTGGCCCGGATCGCCCTGCTGGCGGCGACGGCCGTACTGATGGCGGTGGTTGTACGTCGACGACAGCGTGACGGGGACAGTGGCAAACCGGCCCTCCTTGCCGCCGGGGGCGCGCTCGCCGTCGGTCTCACGCTGACCTGGGCCGCCGCCGAACACGCGTCGGCCGGTATCCAGGTGCCGGTCGCGATGACGTCCTCGGTGCTGCATCTGCTCGCCATGGCAGCCTGGCTGGGCGGCCTCGCGGCCCTCCTCACCAGCCTTCAGGCGGCGGAGCCGCTCCCCGCGTCCAGCGTCGCCCGCTTCTCCAAGCTGGCCTTCGCCTCCGTGACCGTCCTGACCGTCACCGGCGTCTACCAGTCCTGGCGCGGCCTCGGCTCCTGGGACGCGTTCACCGGTACGTCGTACGGCCGCATCCTGACCGCCAAGCTGTGCGCGGTGGTGTTCCTGCTGGTGGCGGCCGGGTTCTCGCGGCGCTGGACGGGGCAGTTGCTGGTGCCGGAGGCGGCGGAGGTCTCCGAGGCGAAGGTCGTGGAACGGGTGCCGGAGACGGTGGGGGGTCCGGCGACGACGGTGAGCGCGGGTGACGGTGACGCTTCCGGCGACGGGGCATCCGACGACGTACGCCCGGAGAGTTCCTCCTCCCCGTCTCCCTCCGACTCCTACCGTCGTCGGCTTCGCGGCTCCGTACTGGCCGAAGTGGCCGTCGGGGTAGCAGTGTTGGTGATCACGACGATCCTGACGGCGACCCTGCCGGGGCGCGCCGCCGCCGAGGCTGCGGAGGCCGCTCAGGACGCGCCCGTGCCCGGGGTGATCAGCGCGTCCACGACGACGATCCCCTTCGACGTCGGTACGCCGGGCGGGCACGGCAAGGTGCAGGTCACCCTCGAACCGGCCCGGGTCGGCGAGAACAGTGTGCAGGCTGTGGTGTTCGGGCCCGACGACGGTTTCGCGATCGTCCCCGAACTCCGGATCTCCTTCTCCCTTCCCAGCAAGGACATCGGCCCGCTCAACGCCGAGGTCACCGACCAGGGCGGCTACTGGGGCACCAACACCCTTCAGCTGCCGATCGCCGGCACCTGGACGATGAAGGTGACGATCCGGACCTCGGACGTGGACCAGGTGAGCGTGTCCCGGAAGGTGAAGATCAGTCCCTGACCTGGGCAAGGTGGTTGGCGAGGGTCGTGACCGACGTGAGGATCTCGGCCGGTGGCCGCGCCAGGTCGACCGCGTGGGTGGTGAGGGTGATGCCGGCGTTGCGGATCGGGTGGGGGACGGGGGCGTCGCCCCGCTGGGCCGCGTAGACGAGGTGGCCGTGCGGGAGGGCCAACGCCGTGCAGTAGCTGAGCAGTTGGTACAGGTGCTCGTGGGGCGGCGGTTCGGCGCCGAGGTCGCGGTACTTGGCGTCGACGACGGTCAGGGGGCGTCCGGCGCGGTAGAGGACCAGGTCCGGGATGATCCGGACGCGGGAGCCGAGGTCCAGGTGGTGGCGCCGGTCCTGGCGGGCGACGCGTATCCGGTGGGGGACCAGGGCGGCCGTCAGCGTCTCGGTGAGGAACCGTTCGAAGACCCGGGCCAGGTCGAGGACGAAGCCGTCGGTCGTCACGGGGGCGGGGCCGCTGTGCGGGGTGATGCCGCGGTCGGTGAGGATCAGCTCCGCCAGGCGCAGGGCGGGCGCGTAACGGGAGTTGAGGCGGGTCGGCGTCCAGGCGGGGAGCGGGGCGCCCGGGCGCAGCGGGGTGACCTCGGGGAGGCGTCCGGCCAGGTGGCGCAGGGTGCGGCGGGCCGTCTCCGTGACTCCGGGGAGGCGTTCCAGGCGGTGCAGCGCGGCGAGCAGGACGCGGTTCTCCGCGATGTCGGCCGTGAAGTCGTCGTAGCGGACGGCCACGGGGAGCGGGAGTCCCGTCCGGCGCAGCTGGTCGGCGGTGCGTATCCGGCCGCGTACGACGGGGAGTTCGTCGTCGGTGACGCGGTAGCCGTGCAGGACGCCGGGGTCGAGGGCGCGACGGGCGGCGCGGGCGTAGGCGTCGGCGAGGGCGGGGAGCAGGGCGTCGTCGGACGCGGATGCGGTGACCGGCTGGTCCTGCCAGGGGGTGCCCGGGGCGTGGGTGAGGAGGAACAGCAGCTGGGAGACGGGGAGTTTGGGGCGGATACGGAGTTCGACGGTGCCGTCGCCGCGTCCGAGCCGGACCAGGCCGACGCGTTGCCGGCCCGACACACGCCAGAGCCCGCCCGCGGCCGGGGTGAGCCGCACGAGGTCCGGGCGGGCGATCAGGGTGGCGACCTGGGCGGGGCGCAGGGCGACCTGGACACCGCGGCCGGTCTCGGTGAGGGAGATGGGGGCGATCGTGACGGTCACCGGGGCTACTCCGATGTGGAGGGCAGGGAGGCGCTGAGGGAGCCGAGCCCGTACTCCTCCTCCACGTCCACGCCCGTGCCGTACAGCTGGTCCTCCAGGAGGGGCAGGATCTGGGTGCTCCAGATCAGCTCCAGGCCGTCGGGGTCCGCTGATTGACGGTTCATCAGGTACGACGGTCCGATCGCCCGGTCCGGGTCGGCGAGGCGGGAGTTGAGGGCGTCCAGGAGGTCGGCGGGGCGCTCGGGCAGGCCGTGGCGGTCCAGCCAGCGGCGCAGCAGACCGGCGACGGGAGGGCTGTCCGGGGAGAGCCTGCGGAAGGCGAAGCGGCGGCGCATGGCCGCGTCCACGAGGGCGATGGAACGGTCGGCGGTGTTCATCGTGCCGATGAGGTAGACGTTCTTGGGCAGGTCGAACTGCTGCTCGGGCGAGTACTGGGTGATGATCGGCTCCTCCCGGTACTCCAGCAGGAAGTACAGCTCGCCGAAGACCTTGGCGAGGTTGGCCCGGTTGATCTCGTCGATGACCAGGACGTACGGGTTGGCCGGGTCCTGCCGCGCCCGGTCCACCAGCAGCTTGAACGGCCCCGGCACCACCTCGAAGGCCACGGTGCCGCCGTCGCCCCTGACCGGCCGGAACCCCTCGAAGAAGTCCTCGTAGGTGTAGGAGGGGTGGAACTGCACCAGCCTCGTCCGGTCGGGCCCGGCCACGTGCTGGGCGAGCCGCCGGGCCAGGAAGGTCTTGCCGGTGCCGGGCGGGCCGTACAGGATGATCTGCCGCATCCGCTCCAGCTGGCGGGCGGTGTCGCGCAGCCAGCGGACGTCCATGAGCAGGTCGTCCGCGAGGTCCTCGCCGACCGGCGGCAGCTCGATCGGGCGGGTCACATCGGCCTTGAGCAGCTCCTCCTCGACGGAGTCGGTCAGGCCCGCGGCCTCGGCGAGTTCGGCGGCCACCGTGCTGATGTCGTAGACGGTGGGCGGGCGTTGGAGCTGGCTCTGCACCTGCTCCGGGAGGTCGGCGCGGCGCAGGGGGCGGGTGGCGGTGGCCCACTTGACCGGGCGGCGGCGGGCCCGGTCGGGGCCGTCGGAGAGGTCGTACCGGGCCGGACCCTCGATCGTACCGACGTGCACTTCGTCGGGGGTGACGGTGACGACGACGTCTCCCTGCTTCATCTGGGAGAGGAACAGGTGGAGTTGGCCGGTCGCCTGGCCGCGAACCTGCGCGGTGGCGTCCGGCATGCCAGCGGAAACGGCTTGCTGGATCGCGGGTTTGGTGGCGCCCGGGGGAATCTCCGGCATCTCGCTGAAGCCGATCGAGCAGTAGCCGTGGGCCAGCCAGTCGGGGACGAAGTTCTGCCCGCCGACATTGGACCCCCTTACCAGCCAGCCCTGTTGACCGACCTGGGCCGCGCCACGGCGCCAGTGGCCGAGCCAGGGTTCGGCGAAGAAGTTCACCGGGTCGTCGGACTCCTGCTGCAACAGGCCGCGAAGAGTGAGGAGATCGCGGTCGTCGTCGCCGGTGGGGTCCGGTAGGCGCTTGCTGTAACCCGCCAGGATGCGCTGCTTGCTCCGGCTGCTGGCGATCGGGAGGAAGGCCTCGGGGAACAGGAGCGCCTGGAGGACGTGGAGTTGGGAGCGGCCCTTGTTGTGGCCCATGCCGGTGAGGACGGAACGGCAGGTGTCCCGGAAGAGCCACGGATCGGCCGGCACGGCACCGGCCTCCGTCAACCGCTCCACCAGCAGCACCAGGAACTGGAACTGCGCCCACCGATAGTTGAGGAACGCCTGCCCGCCGTTGATGAACCCGGTGAGCGGGGCGCCGAGTTCGGCCGGTATCGAGATCTCCCGTCCGGCCCAGGACAGCACCTCGTTCAGGATCTCCCGCTTCCTCGCCACTCCTATCTGCTCGGGCTTCAGCGGTACGAGGTTCACGTAGAGGAGTTCGGCGGCGAGGACGATCGTCTCGTCGGGGGCGCCGGACAGCTGCCGTTGCAGCTTGACCAGGAAGGTGTCGGAGGACTCGTCCGGCTGGTCGACGAACCGGTGGCGCAGGTCGGTCACCGTCTCGTGCGTCCAGATCTCCAGCCCCGGGACGAACGCGGAGCCCCCGCCGCTCAGCCCGTCCCGCAGGACCCGCTGCACCGCCGCGACAACCGGACCCCCCTCAACTGTCGTGCCGTATACGCCCGTTCCTGTCCCGGTCTGTTCGATCACGCCGCTCATCGTAGGCGCCGACCCGGAACCACACCGCCAGGACGATCGGATACACCAGGTAGCCGAATCGGGTGGCCGGTATCAGGCACATCGCCAGGCCCAGGCCGATGGCCAGGCGGTCCGCCGCCGCCCGGACCGTGTGCGGCGGCCGGACCACGAGTGACGCGGCCACCGCGACGGCGCTCGCGACCAGCAGCGCGACCGCGAGGACGAAGCCGTGGGGGACGTACTCCGCGAGCAGATGACCGGGGAGGGGGCTGGTCGCCGGGGACTGGATGCCGCCCTTGCCCAGCGGGAACAGCACCACGTGCTCGACGAAGGCGTGCGGGTCGGCCAGAGCGACCGGTATGACAGCCGCCGCTGCCGTCAGGAGGGCGGTCGCCGTAGCCCGTACGGCCGTGCTGCGGCCCGCTGTGACGGCGATCAGGATCAGGGCGACGGGGAGGAGGGGCCAGGCCGTCCACTTCAGGGCCGCCGCGGCGCCGATCGCCAGCCCGGCCGCGACCCCGGACCCGGTGCCGACCCTGGCACTGGCACCGGGTCCGGAACCGGCCCGGCCAGCCAGCGCCAGCCCCAGGCACATCAGGCCGATCACCGGCAGGTCGACCCCGCCGACCGCGAGGGGCAGGGCCACGGCCGGGAAGGAGAGCAGCAGCGCCGTACGGGACGAGCCGGCGCTCTGTCCCGTACGGGTCGGGCCGGCTGTGTGTCCCGTACGGGATCTGGTCGTCGCGTACATGCAGGTCACGAAGGCCGCGCAGAACCACAGGCGGGCGTCCGTGAGGGGGGCCAGGGGCGTGTCGCCCAGGAGGGCGTGGGGGAGGCCGAAGAGGGTCATGCCGGGCAGGTACGGGTTGTAGGCGTCCAGGGTGGTGGGGTAGGCGGGGTACGGGCTGCCCGTGTGCAGGAGCAGGGCGCCCGAGTGTTCGACGACCCCGACCTCGGACTGGGCGCCGCCGAGCACGATCAGCAGGGCCAGGGGGAGCAGTACCGCGCCGACGGTAGCCGCGCGCAGCGCCCGGCCCGGCCAGGGGCGCGGGTCACGGGCCGCCAGGATCGCCGCCGTGCCGTAGCCGAGGGCCGCGCAGACGCCCCACACGCGGTGCGGGGTCAGGGACGTGACCAGCGCCAGGCCGAGGGCGAAGGCGGCGCAGGCCAGCAGGTGGACGACGTCCCAGCGGACCGGGGGTGCGGCGAGGGACTTTCCGGTTGCCGGGGGCGCCGGTGCGGGTGCCGTGACGGTGGTCGTGCTGGGCATGGGCGGGCTCCTGCCGGCTCCGGCTGACTGTCGGTGAGGTGATCGCCAGACGTGAGTGCCTGGGGGCGAGTGCCTGGGGCGATGTCACCAATGTCGCTTCCGGACCGGCCTGCCCGCCTCGGCTGAATGGTCACTGTTCGTGACCGACGGGAGCGCGTCCCTCGGCCGATCGGCCGAGGGAGTGAGCCGCGAGATATGCGTGGGCTGTTTGCCATCTATCTGTTAGCAAAGCTTCACATTCTGATGTCCATCACGTTTCAGGAACGGAGGGCATCAGCTCTTGACGCATGACAGGACATGGGGCTCTTATTGCCGCCACGATGTTTGGTCAAGTTGATTTCTGGTCGTTTTAGATCAGCATGGACCCAGCGTAGTCGTGACCTTGCTCCCCGTTTTGGGGGGTCTGTCCTCAGGAGCCGTCATGCACCACACTCCCTCCGGTCTGTCCGTCCCCGGTCCGAGCCGCCGCACCCTGCTGCGCGGGATCGGCGGCGCGGCGGCACTCGGCGCTGCCGTTCCGCTGCTGAGCGCCTGCGGCGACAGCGACTCGGGTTCCGACGCGAAGACCGTCACCCTCGGCTCGAACTCGTCGGACGCCGTGCCGAAGAAGGCCTTCGCGGAGATCTACGCGGCGTTCACGAAGAAGACCGGCATCAAGGTCGACGTGAACACGAAGGACCACAACACGTTCCAGGAGCAGATCAACTCCTACCTCCAGGGCACCCCGGACGACGTGTTCACCTGGTTCGCTGGCTACCGCATGCAGTTCTTCGCGGGCAAGGGCCTGGCCAGCCCGATCGACGACGTGTGGGCGAAGATCGGGGGCAACTTCCCCGACGCGATGAAGCAGCTCAGCAAGGGCGCGGACGGCAAGTACTACTTCGTGCCGCTGTACACGTACCCCTGGGCGATGTTCTACCGGAAGAGCGTCTTCAAGGAGAACGGCTACGAAGTGCCCACCACCTGGGCGCAGTTCATCGCCCTGTGCAAGCAGATGAAGGCTGACGGCCTGGTCCCGATCGCCTTCGGCGACAAGGACGCCTGGCCCGCGCTCGGCACCTTCGACCAGATCAACTTCCGTACGAACGGATACGAATTCCACACCGAGCTGATGGCCGGAAAGGCATCCTGGACCGACGCGAAGGTTCGCGCCACGTTCGACAACTGGGCCGAAATTCTCCCCTATCACCAGGAGGGCTCGACCGGGCGAACCTGGCAGGACGCGGCCCAGACGCTCGTCTCGAAGAAGGCCGGCATGTATCTGCTGGGCACTTTCGTGGGCCAGCAGTTCACAAACGCGACCGACCGTGAGGACCTCGACTTCTTCGCCTTCCCGGAGATCGACCCCTCCTTCGGGCAGGACACGGTCGAGGCGCCCACCGACGGCTTCATGCTCAGCAAGTCACCGAAGAACAAGGCCGGTTCGGTCCAGCTCCTGGAGTACCTGGGCACCCCGGAGGCCGAGCAGATCTACCTCAAGTCCGACCCGAACGTCGTCGCCGCCTCCACCACCGCCGACACCTCCTCGTACAGCGCCCTGCAGAAGAAGGCGTACGAGATGATCAGCGGCGCGAAGAGCCTCACCCAGTTCATGGACCGCGACAGCCGCCCGGACTTCACCTCCACGGTGATGCAGCCCGCGCTGCAGAAGTTCATCCGCGATCCCAAGGGCATCGACAGCCTGCTCTCGTCCATCGAGCGCCAGAAGAAGACGATCTTCGCCTCGTCATGAGCACCTTCGATTCGAATCCCATGGTCCCGGGGGCGGCGGCCGAGCCGCCTCCGGGCGGTACCGTCACCCCCTCCTCCCCGCAGCGACTCAAGCCGCCGCAGGGGCACAAGCGGCTCCTCACCCGCAAGGACAGGGTCGCCCTCGGCTTCATGGCGGGTCTGCCGACCATCCTGCACATCGCCCTCGTGTGGGTGACGGCCCTCGCCTCGGTCGCGCTGGCCTTCACCACCTGGGACGGCATCGGCTTCGGCTCCATCAAGTGGGTCGGGCTGCAGAACTTCCGCGAACTCTTCGACAGCAACCCGCAGTTCTGGCCGGCCGTCCAGCACAACGTCATCTGGTTCGTCGTACTGATCCTGATCCCGACCCCGCTCGGCCTGTTCCTGGCCGTCCAGTTGGACAAGAACATCCGCTTCAGCCGGGTCTACCAGACGGCGTTCTTCCTCCCCGTCGTGGTGTCGATGGCCGTGATCGGCTTTGTCTGGCAGCTGATCTACAACCCGGACACGGGCCTGATCAACAGCCTCATCGGCGCCAACAAGCCCGGCCACTACATCGACTGGATCGGCGACCCGGACCTCAACCTCTGGGCCATCCTCGTCGCCGCCGCCTGGCGGCACACCGGCTACATGATGATCCTGTACCTGGCCGGTCTGAAGGGCGTCGACCCGTCGCTGCGCGAGGCGTCCTCGCTCGACGGCGCCAACGAGTGGCAGACGTTCAAGAACGTCATCTTCCCGACCCTGCGCCCCACCAACACGATCGTCCTGGTCGTCACGATCATCGAGTCGCTGCGCGCGTTCGACCTCGTGTACGTCTTCAACGGCGGCGCCCAGGGCACCGAGTTGCTGTCGATCCTGGTCACGAACAACATCATCGGCGAGTCCAGCCGGATCGGTTACGGGTCCGCGATCGCCGTCGTGCTGCTGCTGATCTCGCTCGTCGTGATCATTCCGTACCTGGTCAGCACCTTCCGGAAGGAGCGGCGAGCATGAGCGCCTCCACCCTGGCCGTGAAGGGGCGCGCCCCGGTCCGCCCCGCCCGCGTGCTGCTGCACGTCTTCCTCGTCGTCATGTCGCTGGCCTGGCTCGCGCCGCTGCTGTGGGCGATGTACGCGGCGCTGCGTCCGTACGCCGAGACCAGCGACAAGGGCTATGTCTCCTGGCCCGACAAGCTGAGCTTCGCCAACTTCACGAACGCGTTCGAGCAGTCGGACATGACGCACTACTTCGTCAACACCCTGATCATCGCCGTACCGGCGGTGCTGCTGACGCTGTTCCTGTCGTCGATGGTCGCCTTCTACGTCAGCCGCTTCGACTTCCGCGTCAACCTGTTCCTGCTCCTGGTCTTCACGGCGGGCAACCTGCTTCCGCAGCAGGTCATCATCACCCCGCTGTACCGCCTCTACCTGCTGGTGGACCTGCCGGGGATCACCGACTCCGGCAAGCTGTACGACTCCGCGCTGGGCCTCGTCCTCATCCACATCGCGTTCCAGTCGGGCTTCTGCGCGTTCGTGCTGGCCAACTACATGCGGATGCTGCCGCACGAGCTGACCGAGGCCGCGCTGGTCGACGGCGCGTCCGTGTGGCGGATGTACTGGCAGATCGTGCTGCCGCTGTGCCGCCCCGCGATGGCGGCTCTGGCCACGCTCCTCTCCATCTGGATCTACAACGACTTCTTCTGGGCCATCGTGCTCATCTCCACCGGCGAGAACATGCCGATCACCTCGGCCCTCAACAACCTCTCCGGCCAGTACTTCACCGACCCCAACCTGGTCGCTGCGGGTGCGTTGTTGACCGCGATCCCGACACTGATCGTTTACTTCGCGCTGCAACGGCAGTTCGTCAGCGGTCTTACCTTGGGCGCCAACAAGGGCTGAGGCCCGCCAGTCGATGGGCTGTTCAGTTCGATGAGCTGTTCGGTTTCACGGGCTGTTCGCCCGGCTAGTCGAAAGAGAACGACAAGTGTCCCTCCCCTTCACGCCCGTTGCCTCCATACCCGTGGACATCCGTCGCGCCCGCGTCCACGAGGAGGGCTGGCAGTCCTGGAGCCCCAGCGGCGCCTACGCCCCGGGCGACAAGCCGTACCGTCCGACGAACGACAACTGGGCGACGGTCTGCTACCGCCCCGGACATCCCGTCCCCGAAGGCGTCTTCCAGGGGGAGGGCCTGCTGGCCCTGGACCCGGGCGACGGCTCGCCGGTACGCCTGTGGGCGGCACCGGACCCGACGCGCCAAGTCCCCTCCATACGCCTGGAGTTCAGGGAGGACGGCCGGGCGGAGGTGAGCGCGAACGGCCCGGTGACATCGGTGACGGATGAGGGTGACATCCAGTCGGCACTGGCGAGTTGGGCCGAGGGACGCGGACTCCCGGCACCCCGCCCGGCGCCCACGGTCTGGTGCTCCTGGTACGAGTACTTCACCGAGGTCACCGAGGACGACATCCACGAGAACCTGCGCGCGATGGACGTACTCGACCTGCCCATCGACGTCGTCCAGATAGACGACGGCTACCAGAAGGCCCTCGGCGACTGGCTCACCCTCTCCGGCCGCTTCCGCTCCCGGGCCGGCATAGCCGACCGCATCCGCGTCAACGGCCGCCGGGCGGGTATCTGGACGGCCCCCTTCCTGGTCGACCCGAGCAGCGAGTTGGTCGCAGCTCACTCGGACTGGCTGGTACGGGACACGGAGGGCGCGCTGCTGCATGCGGGCCGCAACTGGGGGCACGACCTGTACGTCCTGGACACGACCCACCCGGCCGCGGCGGCCTACCTGACCGAGGTGTTCACGACCCTGCGCGCCGAGGGCTACGACTACTTCAAGGTCGACTTCCTGTACGCGGGCGCGCTGGAGGGCGTACGGCACGGGGGCGGGGCCGGAGAAGAGGGAGCCCTGGCCGCCTACCGCGCAGGAGTCGGCCTGATCCGCGAGGCGATCGGCCCGGACTCCTACCTCCTCGGCTGCGGCGCCCCGATCCTCCCCTCCCTCGGCCTGTTCGACGCGATGCGGGTCAGTGCGGACACTGCCCCGCACCGCCGCCCCGAGGCCGGCGACTACTCCCAACCCGGCCAGGACGCCGCCGAGTTCACGGGCGTCGGACGCCAGTGGCAGCACGGCCGGCTCTGGGTCAACGACCCCGACTGCCTGATGGCCCGCCCGGCCGTGGAGACCCGGGAGCGCTGGGCGGCACACGTCGAGGCGACCGGCGGCCTGATGGCGTCGAGCGACCGGCTGTTGTCCCTGGATGAGTGGGGGGTGGAGACGACTCGCCGTCTGTTGGGTGGGATTGACGGATAAGGACGCCAATAGGCGGTCCCGTACGCCCTCTTGATGAGGTGTCAGGTGGCTCATACTCTGCTCTCCTGGATCGATGAGTTGACCAGGGGGCAGGGTTGGCCACGGAACCGTCTGATCAGTCCGAACCAGCCGAAGCGTCCGTACCTTCTGAAGCGTCCGTACCTTCCGGGCCGTCGGACGAAGAGATTCTCCGGGCCGTCGAGCGTTACCGCTCCGGGCGGGGCCGCCCTGAGCATCTGATCGTTCCCGGCGCGGCGCATGTGACCCCTCATCCACTGCTCGACTTGCGTATCAGACGCAGGTTCGAGGAGTGGGGCAAGCCTGAGGAGAGGGAGGAGCCGGGAAGAAAACTGAAGCAGATCTCCCGGCGGCCGGCCTACACGGACCTCGGCACCCGTGTCGTCCCAGTGCCCGCGGGTTTCGCCCGGTCGGATCCGGTGACAGTGGTGCTCGCGGGTTCCATCGCCGAGAAGGAGTGCCCGGACTGCGACGCAGGCTGGTTGGCATGCGACACGTGCAAGAGGAGCGGCACGCAGAAGTGCCCGGAGACGGTGAAGTGCCCTGGCTGCCGCGGTGGCACCGACGCGTGCTGGTCGTGCGGCGGCACAGGCAAAAAGGGCCACCGGAAGCCGCCCCCGAAGGGTCAGAGAAAGGCGCGAACCACCTGTTGCAGGCGCTGCGGCGAGCACGACATGGCATGCCCCGAATGCTTCGGTGAGCAGACGAAACAATGCCCTCTCTGCAACGGGACGGGAAACAGGTCCTGCGACGATTGCAACGGCAACAAACGCGTCAAGCACAAGCGGTGCGAGGCCACCGGGTACTTGACGACCTTCACAGCGGTGGTGATCAAGCACCCCGTGGTGCCGGACCCGAAACGGATCCTGCCCCCGGCCCACCTCTGGTGGCAGACCCGGCGGGCAGGCTGGCGCCAGGAGATCTTGACCAGCCCCGCCGCCGAACTGCCGGCCGACCTGCCGGAAACCCTCCGCCCCGAGGTCGAACGCCGACTGGCCTTCGCGAAACGGGAGGTACTACGCGAGGCGACCCTCCGCTTTCTGCCGGTCGCCCGTGTCGAGGTCGTCGGGGACCCGGAGTGGGTGTACTTCGCCTTCCCCGAACGCCCAGGGACCGGCGGCGGACTCAAGGTCGTACGGCGGCCCGCGAGGCAGCGGCTTGTCCGGCTCGCTGCCATCGCATCGACGGCGGTCGTGATCGCCGTACTCGTCACATGGCTGGCAATGACGGCAACCAGCTGAGCGCGTGCCTGACGCCGGGTGCTACTCGGCTTCGAAGATCTCCGCCGCGGATGTGGCGGTGACGGCGCGGGTGAGCCAGGTGTCCAGGAGGCCGAGGTCGCTGCAGCCGGTGATCCGGTCGTGGGCTTCGGCGGGCACGTGAATGCCGCGCTGTTCCAGGACGAGCAGTATGGCGTTGGCCTTGCCTTGGGCGACGCCTTCCGCGCGGCCTTCGACGCGGCCCTCGTCCCGGATTTCTTCCGCGATGTAGGACTTGTAGAAGGAGAGGTCCACGGCCACCAGATTCCTCCAGAGCTTCCTGGCCGGGCTGTCGCCCAGCCCCTGTGCGACGAATTCGATGATCGGGTCGGCGTCGTTCTCGGACACGTCCTGCTGCAGGGCGGCGGACAGTGCTTTCAGTATGGCATTGATGTCCGGATCGGCCGCGTGGGTAATGGCGGACAACGCGGCCATCACGAGGTCCTCGCGGGCCTCGGCCGGGTCGGTGATCGCGGGCGTGTTGTGTGGGCCCACGACGAGGGGAGTGAGGGTGAGCGTGGGCAGTCCTGGCGGCCCGCTGGCCACCGGTTGCTGGGCCCACTTGGCGGTGGCGTGGTCCTGGCACACGACCATGAGTGCGGTGGGCAGCCCGTACGTGGTTCACAAGTACGACGTGTAGTAGGCCCAACTCGCGTGCTTGGACGGGACCTTCTGCCGCTGTGCCTCGATGGCGAGGAGGTAGGCACTGCCGTCCGCGCTCTTCAGACGTAAGACGGTGTCCACGCGACGTTCGACTGGGTTGGTCTCGGTCAGGTCGGTGGGCATGACGGTGACTTCCACCGGGGTGGGGAGGGAGAAGCCGAGCACGACGGAGAGGCGGCCGAAGAGATTCGGATCGTGCTGGAAGATGCGGTGCATCGCCTCGTGGGGCGGGCTGACCATGAGGGTCTTTGTGGGTGTGAGGTGGTACGAGTCGCACGGACGGGTATTGCCTCTGGCACATGCAGAAACAAGTCCCGCTGTGAGCGTAGGAGTTCAACAAGGCCTGTCAGCAGCAAAGTTGGCGATGTTCACCCTGAGGAGTGAAGGGCCCCGGGAGCAGGCCGGAGCCGGTTTGCCGAACCGGCAACAGGTCTCGCGTACGCCGTGCTGCCACCGCACGATTGCCGGTGACCGCCAACGTCCGCCCACCGACGACGTACGGAGGCCCCGTGCCCCACCCGCACCCCCTCACCCACCGCCTTGTCCCCTCCCCCGCCGGCCGTGTCCACCTGGTCGAACAGGGAAGCGGCCCCCTGGTCCTGTTGCTGCACGGGTTCCCGGAGTCCTGGTACTCCTGGCGGCACCAGCTCCCGGCGCTGGCCGCCGCCGGATACCGTGCCGTCGCCATCGACGTACGCGGCTACGGCCGTTCCTCGCGCCCCGAGGAGACGAGTGCGTACCGGATGCTCGACCTGGTCGAGGACAACGTGGCTGTCGTGCACGCCCTCGGGGAGCGTTCCGCCGTGCTGGTCGGCCACGACTGGGGTGCGACGATCGCCGCGACCTCCGCCCTGGTCCGCCCGGACGTGTTCCGCGCCGTCGCCCTGCTGAGCGTGCCGTACGCCCCGCCCGGCGGCCCCCGTCCCAGCGAGGTGTTCCCCCATATCGGCGGCGAGGACGAGGAGTTCTACGTCTCCTACTTCCAGGAGCCCGGCCGGGCCGAGGCCGAGATCGAGCCCGACGTACGAGGCTGGCTGGCAGGCTTCTACGCCGCCCTCTCCGCCGACACCATGCCCGAACCCGGCGCCCCGGACCCGCACTTCGTGACGCGCGGCGGAACCGGCAACGGAGCGGGAGGCGGCACCTTGCGCGAACGCTTTCCCCGCGACCGACTGCCGGCCTGGCTCACCGACCACGAACTCGACGTCTACGCCGAGGAGTTCGAGCGCACGGGTATGACGGGTGCGCTGTCCCGCTACCGCAACATGGACCGGGACTGGGAGGACCTGACGAACGGCGGCCACACCGGCGCCCCCATCACCCAGCCGTCACTGTTCATCGGCGGCTCCCTGGACGCCTCCACGACCTGGCTGGCCGACGCGATCAACGCCTACCCGGTCACCCTCCCCGCCCTCAGCGGCTCCCACATCCTCGATGGCTGCGGCCACTGGCTCCAGCAGGAACGCCCGGTGGAGACCAACGCACTCCTGACGGACTGGCTCGACTCCCTGCCCGCCGCCACTACTACCACCAGCGATGGCGGTCACTGAGGATCCGCCGGTCACCGAGCGGCTGCGTGGCCAGGGCGTTGCCGTTGGGGAAGACCTCGCGGTAGTGCTCCAGGGCGGCGGCGGACGCCTGCACGGGGTGGGTCAGGACGTTCCAGCGCACGCCCGGGGTGTAGGGGCAGACGGTGGTGGAACCGAGGTAGCGGTAGGACTCGGTGCAGGTCGGCAGGAGGGTGTCGAGCTGTACGTCGGGTACCTCCCAAGAGTCCTCGGAGGACTCGGAGGACTCGGAGCCTTGGGAGTCCCCGACTCTGCGGGCCGAGGACAGCAGTTGGTCCAGGGAGTCGTTGGCCTGCCCCGGATGAACGAAGACGGCGATGACCGTGTACTCGACCTCCCCCGACTCGACCTTGCGCTTGTACTTCATGTGCTGCTCCAGCGGGAACGCCACCCCACCGACGGTGTGCTCGGACGGCGTGTGCCAGTGCACGTCGACCAGCCGGTAGGTGTCGTCCCCCACACTGAGCAGACACTTCTCCCCGCGCGACGGAACAGCCTTCACCGTGCCCTCGTTGTCCCGGGCGCAGCCGTGACAGTGCAGCTCCGGACCCTCGTAGTGCAGTTCCATGTCCAGCCTCGCCGGGTGCTGGAACCGCAGCGGCGGCAGGGCCGAGCAGTCGGTGTCCTGCGGACGGATGTCGACGGGACTCTGCGGAGGCGGGCAGTTGTCGGCTGACGATGAGGGCGCGGTCTGGGACATGGGTGTACACCTTCGGCTGTGAGTCGGAGGGCGCGGCGCAGGACTGGCGGGAGCCACCGCATAGCCTCCCCGCACCGCCACGCCCGAACTCGCAAGATCACCCGTACTGCTGAACGGGCAGCACGATCCTCAAAAGGGCCCTCGAAGCCGTCGGGATGGAGCGGGTGGGCCCCGTGGGAAAGGGCGCGAGGAGCACCCCCTTCCCTCGGCAGGCGAAACAGCCATCCGCTGGTCACACCAAGTGATCAGCAGCCGATGGCGCCGTCAGCGTGACGTACGGTCGCGGCTGCAACCGAAGCGGTACTTGTGGGGTCTGGACCAGTGATCCGCAATTCGCCGGTGAGGAGACAGAGATGACCCCCTTGATCCCCTGGAGCAACGAGAGCCTCGGTTCGTGTGCCGTCGTCGACCCATACGCCGCACATCCCAGTGACGATGCCTGGCCGACTGCCGCCCAGCCCTGCGATGACATCGACTACTTCCTGCCGCCGCCCAACCCCGCCCACCGCCTCAACTACCTCCTCACCCCGCACGACCACCAACGCCTCGCCCTGCACGCGGCACTCACCGTCGCAGGCATCCCCCCGATGCCCGAAGACCGTGCCGTCATCGACCAGTTGAGCGCCCTACCGGCAGACGTCAACAACACCCTCCAGCGTTGGCTGCACCACGCCCAGTGAGAACCGCCTCCAGCCACGCCGCGGCGAATCCCTGTTTCTTCGGAGGAGCGCCGGGCCCGTCAGAACACACGTCACCGGAGCACACGTCCCCGGGCTCCGGTGACGTTCACTACGCCGTTTCGGCGTGATCTGACGAGACAGTGCGCGCGACTCAGGGCTGCGCCTGCTTCAACAGTCCCTTGACGGACACTTCCGAGTTGACGGAGAACCAGCCGAGGCCGTACCTCTCGGCCTCTCTATTCACTTCGTCGTCGTCCAGGCCTTCGTAAATGTCGTAGATCGACTCGCTTATCTTCTCTTCCTTGAAGTTGAACGAGGAGATGTGGGCATCTACCCCCTCTTCCGGTGACCAGAAAGCCGCCACATACCGTGGCTTGCGCGTCACATTGATCAAGTTGTTGTTGTAGCGCACCCTGCCGTGATGTATGACGTGCTCACCACAGTCGTCGGGCGGGCAGTAATACCTCCCTTCCGACTCAAGCCAGGAGAGTTTTTCGTAAAAGAATTCATCGTCGAGCTTTCCACGGTCCTTCCTCAGGGCGGCGAACGAAAGAACGGCGTTCAGCGTTTCGTACTCGGTATCCTTGGGGAGCGTGATCACCGTCTCCATCTTGTACTCTTCCCCGGGATCCAGTGTCTCCCCAGGGCCATTGAACTGCCCGGATGAAATGATCTCATCCACGACTTTACTCTCGAAGACCTCTGACTCCGGGGCCCATCCGTCCTCTCTGCTGTCTTTCCATTCCTTCATCCCCTCGCCCGACTCGGAGAATTCGGCCAAGCGCCCCCAGACCGTATAGTCGTCGACGACGATGTAGACCGGGATCCCTCCGGTGTTCTTCGCGTAGAGCTTGAGGGGGAGGTGAATGTAAGGTGAATCGGCGTCTGTCTGCGGTGTCCCGAATTCTGATTTCAGGACGAAGTGGCGGGGGGCGGCGATGGGCTGATAGAGAATAGAGTAACCCAGGCTGATGGCTGTCAGGAGCGCCGTGACGGTAACTCCTGCCGCGAACTTCCTGGGGTGCGGTATCCCTCTCCACACCTTTTCGTGGATTAGGGTTCGGAGGGCCCACAGTGACCAGAGCCACAAGGCAAGAAAAAGCAGGACAGTGGCTATGAATTCTCGTTCCTGCAGCCACAGGAAGAGGAGGAGGGTCGTGGTGGCCAGCGTCATGAGCACGCCGAGAAGGACCAGTGCTCCGGACAGCCTGACCTGTCGGCAGCCCCAGTGGTCGACGACCGCAGGCAACGCGAGGCCCTGAACTGCGCCGGCCAACAGGAACAGAACACCGACCAGACGTTGCGCGAAGGTCAGTGCTCCCAGGGCGTCCGCCCAGCCGATGACAGCGTGCAGAGTCAGCGAGCCGAGCAGTCCCACCAGCATGAGGGTGATGACCGCACGCCGTCTCCATCCCCTGTCGTCAGGCCAGACGCTGCTGTCGCCACCGCGCCAGTGGACGCGCGAGCGGTCGTCGAGGTCCATGTCGTCGGGGTAGCCGAGGGAGTGGAGTACCTTCCGCAACCCGCGGAGGGACCAGGCGGTACCCACCGTCTTGCCGTGGATGGTGATCCGGCGCAGACCGCGCGGGTCAGGCGGCTCGATGACCACCCATGGTCGTATGCCCATGGGACCAGGCTCGGCGTCCCGCCCGCCAAGCGCACGCCGAGCTGCTGCGTTCGATTGGGTCAGAGGTTTGGACGAAGGTGCTCCAAACCGTGGGGGAGACCGTGAAGGAGGGGCGGGTGGTGTCCTTGGAGGTGTGGACATGGACGGCATGACCGGTCGGCGCAAGATGGCCGTCATGGAGAACCCGGTCGAGAAGATCAAGGTCTGGTTTCGGTTCGTCCCTCGCGAGGGGTGGTTTTCGCAGGACACCGAGGGACTGTGGGCGACGAAGCTCGGTGACGACACGGCGAGCGTGCGGAACGTCCCCTTCCTTCAGGACGGGGTGGCCGAGGGTGACGTGGTGCGGTACCGGATCGGCTCCGACGGGCTCAACTGGGCCGTCGGACGGGTCAGTTCCTCCGGCAACTGCACCGTTCGTGTGGTGCCTGTGCCCAGCGGTCCTCTGGGACGCAGTCCGAAGGCCGTGCATCAGCGGCTCTCGGCGTTCGGACTCGGCGGAGAGGTCTTCAGCGAGGACTTCCCCATGGTGGCGTTCACCGTCCCGGCAGGCGCGGACTTCGCCGGGATCAAGGCCCTTCTGACGCGGGGCCAGGAGGAAGGATGGTGGCACTACGAGGTCGGCTGTGGCACCGACGAATGGTGGAACGCCTGAGCTTGTGAGCTTGCCAGGGTCGGCCCTGTGCCCGACAACGGAGTCCGTGCCTCGTCTGTCTTCTCTCGCCCCTCAGCGCGACACCCGTGGCGCCGCTCTCAGAAACCCCTCGTCCTCCGGAGTGACCCACCCCCGAGGCCCCGCGGCCCGTAGTACGGCATCGAGTACGTCCTCCACCCGTGCCGCGTAACTGTGCGAGAACCACGGCATGTTGGCCTCCACCACCGCCCACCGCTCGCGCCCTCCCCGGTCGGGATCCCGGACGAGGCCGACGTCGACGGTGGCCGCGCTCGGGAGGGAGTGGTGCTCCTCGGTGAGGAGGTGGTTCGCGAACCGGCGTATCTCCGGCTCGTGTACGTCCCCGTCGAGCGGTGCGGGATCGAGGCGCCCGTACACCGCGTACCGGCTCCCGGCCGCCACCCGCCCGTCGAGGACGAACAGGCGGTACTCGACCGCGAACGTGACGATGTCCGACAGCAGTACCGCCGTGTCCGGGGCCACTCCCTCGCCCGTACGAGGGAGTCGCGAGCCGTCCGCGTACGCCGCCGCCGGGAACGACTTGTCGCTCGGCGGCTTCGCGAACACCGGGCGTCGGGTCTGCCACGCCTCCGCGAGGGTCGTCAGCTTCACGCGCCGTCCCGTGAACTCCTCCGGCAGCCCCGCCAGCCAGCCGTCGGACGGTTCCAGCAGTCCGAGGGCGAGGGCGTCGGAGATCCGGTCGGCGGCCAGCGGGCCCCCGTACCAGTGCACCGCCGCTTCAGCCGACGCCGTCAGGGCCCCCGCGTCGGCAAGCGACCGCACCTCCATCCCCCGCCCGGCCGCCGCCTCCGCGAGCAGCACCGTCGTACTGGTCCGCTGTCCCGAGGTGAGGAACACCGGCCTTCGCCCGTCGCTGCCGCTCACAAGTCGTCTCCCCTCCTGGGTCAGCTCCCGTCCCGGGCCAGGTATCCCTCCACCCGCCCCATCCCCCAAACCTCACCGATCTTGTGCCGGATGTCGAACAGATTCGCCGCGTGGACCCCCGCATCCCGGTCTCCCACCGCCTCCTCCACCACCACCGGAACGAACCCGTGCTGCATGGCGTCGAGTGCCGTCGCCCGTACGCAGCCGCTGGTCGTCAGGCCGGCGATGAGGAGGGTGTCGATGCCGTGGGAGGTGAGGTATGTGGACAGGGCGGTGCCGAAGAAGGCGCTCGGGTACTGCTTCGTCACCGTCAGGTCCGTGGCCGTCGGGGCCAGGCCCTCGATGAAGTCGCCGTACGGGCTTCCCTCCGCGAACACCCGCAGGCTCGGCACCTTGCGGTAGAAGAGGCCTCCGTCGCTGCCGTCGGGGCGCAGGACCACGCGTGTCACGATCACCGGGATTCCGGCCCGGCGGGCCAATGACAGCAGCTCTCGCATCGCCTTCGCCGCGTCCTCCGCGCCCGCCCCCGCGTAGAGGGGGCAGGCCGGATCGACGTACGCCCGCGCCGGGTCCACGAGGAGGAGGGCGGGGGAGGGGCCCGGCGTCAACTGGCCTGCCAGTCCCGCCCGTTCGTAGTCCTCCTCTTGGGACTCCTCCTCCTGAAGCCCCTCCCCGACTGTTCCCGGCACCGCACTCACTCCGAACTCCCCCTCCCCGCCCGGCATTTCATCAGCGGCTGGATGCGCGTGCCGAAGTTCTCCAGGCCCTCCAGGAAGTCGTCGAAGACCAGCATGATGCCCTTCGTGCCCGACACCCCGGCGACCTCGTCGAGCATCCTCGCCACGCTCTCGTACGAGCCGACCAGCGTGCCCATGTTGAAGTTGACCGCGCCCTCGGGCAGGGCGATCGTGCGGGCCGTCGAGGTGCCCGTGGACGTCGTGTCCGCGTCCGTCTCGCCGGCCATGTACGCCAGCGCCGCGCGGTCCGCGTTGTCGTGGTAGTCCTGCCACTTGGCCTGGGCTTCCTCGTCCGTTTCCGCTGCGATGATCATGAACAGCGACAGGGCTCCTACGTCCCTGCCCGTCCGTTCCGCCTCCTCCACCAGCGTCGCCGTGCTGCCCGACAGCGCCGTCGGGGTGTTCACGCCGCTGCCCAGGATGAAGTTGTACTCCGCGTGCTCCGCGGCGAACTTCATGCCGGTGCCGCTCTGGCCGGCCGCGACGATGTCGATGTGGCCGTTCGCCGGGCGCGGGGAGAGGACGCAGTCGTCCATCTCGTAGAAGTCGCCCTTGAAGTTGGTGACGCCGTCGCGCCACAGGTCCTTCATGACGGTGACGTACTCGACGGCGCGCGCGTAGCGGTTGCCGAAGTGGTCGTCGCCCGGCCACAGGCCCATCTGCGCGTACTCGCCGGGGGCCCAGCCCGTCACGATGTTGATGCCGAAGCGGCCGGGGGCGATCGAGTCGACCGTGACCGCCATGCGCGCGACGATCGCGGGTGGCAGGGCCAGGATCGGGGTGGAGGCGTAGAGCTTGATGCGGTCCGTGACCGCCGCCAGGCCCGCCATCAGCGTGAACGACTCCAGGTTGTGGTCCCAGAACTCGGTCTCGCCGCCGAAGCCCTTCAGTTTGATCATGGACAGGGCGAAGTCCAGGTCGTGGGCCTCCGCCTTCTGCACGATCGCCTTGTTCAGCTCGAAGCTCGGCATGTACTGCGGCGAACTCTTCGAGATCAGCCAGCCGTTGTTGCCTATGGGGATGAAAACGCCGATGTCCATGTCACTCCTCGGTCGGGTTGGCGGGTGAGCCGGTCGGTTTGGCGGGTGAAGCGGTCGGTTCTTGAGGTGAAAGCGGTCGGCTCTTCGGGTGAAGTGCTCGATGTGAAGCGCTCGACAGTCAGTTACGTTCAAATCTCAACTGTCCGTCAATGGGACGCTACATCGTCGCTATGACGGTGATATGTCACACAACTTGCCCTGGCGGCACGGTTGTTGGTGCCCGTGCGCCTCCCGTGGGGTCTGCCCCGAGGCACGGTGAAGGTGGCCGGAGGTGTAGGTGAGATTCCTGCAAAGCCGCGCATCAGGTGGGCTGGAAACGGTAAAACTTCAAGCATGAACGCACGGCTGGCACTGCTCAGCTCGGTGGATCCCGGGGTCGCGGAGAGCGAGGTCTTCCGGCTGGCTCTCCAGCACGCCGTGGCCGAGCTGGGCGCGCTCGGGGGAACGATTCACCTCCGAGGTCCCATGTCGGCCCTGCGCCTGGTGTCGGCCACCGGGCTGCCCACGGCTCTCACCGGCCCCTGGGAGATCATCGACCAGGAGGGCCCACTGGCCCCCGCCCGCGCCTTGCAGGAGGACTACCGCGAGGGGCACGGGGTGTGGATCCCCGGGGTGGCGGCCGAGCGCGCCGACCCCACGGTCCCTGTCTGCCCGTCGAGCGCGCCCATACCCGGCAGCGGCCTCGCCGCCGTTCCCGTCATCCGCGGTGACCGCAGCATCGGCGCCCTCACCGTCATCACCGGCGACCGCGGTGAACCGACGCCCGCCCAGTGGCAGTTCCTGCGGGCCGTCGTCGCCTGGACCGAGGAGCGCATGGTCCAGGCGCCCCTGCCGGCCGGCCCCGTCCACTCCGAGCTGAGCGGCGACCGGCTGCGCCAGGCCCTCAAGGAGGTCCGGGTCGGCTCCTGGGACTGGCACATCACCAACGGCGAACTCATCTGGGACGAAGCCGCGATGGAGCTGTACGGCACCCGGCCCGAGGAGTACACCGCCCGCGTCGAGAACTGGATGCGCTGCGTCCACCCCGACGACCTCGGGCCGACCCTCGCCCTCGTCGACCAGGCCATCCGCGGCCACTCGGTGTTCGAGGCCGAGTACCGCGTACTGGGCCTGGACGGGACGTACGGCTGGCACCAGGCGCGCGGCCGGGCGACGTACGACGAGAACGGCGAGCCCCTGCGGATGATCGGCATGGGCTGGGACAGCAACGAGTCGCGGACCGCCCGGGACGCGCTCGGCCGCGCCCTGCGGCACATGAGCGACGGGTTCCTCGCGGTCGACGACACCTGGCGGATCACCTTCGCCAACCTGGAGGCCGAACGCACCCTCGGGCTCTCCGAGGACGAGCTGTTCGGGCGCATCCTCTGGGACCTGCCCACCGTGCGGGAGCTGCCCGGCCTGGAGGGGCGCTGCCGCAAGGCCGCCGCCGAGGACAAGCCGGCCGGCTTCGACATACGCGTGCCCGGCACCGGTCGCCGCTACCACCTCCGGCTGGTCCCGGGCCCCGACGGCCGCACCCTCTACCTCCAGGACGTCACCGAGAAGCGGCGGCTCGCGGAGGAGAGCCAGGCCGCCGAGCGTGCCGCGTCCGAACGTGCCGCTCGCATAGCGGAGTTGACGGCCTCCCTCGCCAAGGCGACGACCTCGCGGGACGTCGTCGACGCGGTCGCGCGGCGCGTACTGCCGCCGTTCGCCGCCTCCGGACTCATCGTCCAGACCATCGAGGACGACCGGCTCTGCACCGTCGGGGCCATCGGCTACCCGGACGCCTTCCTCACGGAGGTCGCCGACCGGCCGCTGACCCCCGGCCTGCCCTGCCACGACACGATCCTCACCGAGACCCCCTTGTTCCTGTCGTCCCGGGCGGAGTTCGCCGCCGCCCGTCCCGGACTGGCCGACATGCCCGACCGCGACGGCAAACACGCCTGGGCGTTCCTGCCGTTGACCGCGTCCGGCAAGACCTTCGGGGTCTGCGTGGTCAGTTTCGACCGCCCGCGCCGCCTCACCGACGAGGACCGCACCCTCCTCACCACCATCAGCGCCCTCGTCGCCCAGGCCCTGGAACGGGCCCGCCTCTACGACGCCGAGTACAGCCGCTCCCGCGAACTCCAACGCGGCCTGCTGCCCCGCGAGTTGCCCGACCTGCCCGCCTGCACGGCCGCCGCCCGCTACCTCCCCGCCGCCCAGGGCATGGACGTCGGGGGCGACTGGTACGACGTCATCCCGCTCTCCGGCGGCCAGGTCGCGTTCGTCGTCGGCGACGTCATGGGCCACGGCCTGCCCCAGGCGGCCACCATGGGCCGGCTGCGCACCGCCGTCCACACCCTCGCCGACCTCGAACTGCCCCCCGACGAGATCATGAGCCACCTCAACGACATCGTCGGCAACATGGGCGAGGAGTCGTACGTCACCTGTCTGTACGCCCTCTACGACTCCATCACCCAGACCTGTTCCATCGCCCGCGCCGGGCATCCCCCGCCCGCGGTCGTCCACCCCGACGGCACGGTCTACTTCCCCGACCTCACCGCCGACCCGCCCCTCGGCGCCGCCGAACCCCCCTTCGAGACCGTCGAGTTGAAGGTCCCCGAGGGCAGCCTGCTGGTGCTGTACACGGACGGTCTGGTCGAGTCGTCGAAGCGGGAGATCGACGAGGGCATGGGTCAACTGGCCCGGCTGTTAAGGGGTGCGTACGAGGCGGGCGAGCAGGACGACCTCGGACAGCTCTGCGACACGCTCACCGCGGGGCTGCTCCCCGCCGAGCACCCGAGCGCGGACGACGCGGCCCTGCTCATCGCCCGGCTGCACGCCCTGACCGGCGACCGGGTCGCCTCCTGGCCGCTGCCGGAGGATCCGAGGGCGGCGGGTCAGGCTCGCCGGCACGTCCGTGAGCAGCTCGCCGTCTGGGGCCTGGACGACCTCACGGCCACCACGGAACTCCTGGCCAGCGAGCTGGTCGGCAACGTCGTACGGCATGCCAAGGGGCCCCTCCAACTCCGGTTGCTGCACGGCGCCGAGCTGATCTGCGAGGTGTTCGACGGGAGTCTGACGATGCCGCGGATACGGCGGGCGACGGAGACGGACGAGGGGGGTCGGGGGCTGCAGCTGATCACCGCGCTGTCGCAGCGGTGGGGGACGCGTTACACGCCCAACGGGAAGTGCATCTGGACGGAGCAGGCGTTGCAGCCGCCGGTGGAGAGCAGGGGGACGGGGCCGGCGGAGGGTGATGCGCTGGAGTTGATGTTCCTGAACCCAGGGGAGTTCGATGACTTTCCGGAGTTGAGAGGGCTCGGTGACCTGAACTGAGCCCTCCCTGGTTGTCTGGTGGTTGGGTCGCTGCGGGGCGGTGGGGGCTGGTCGCGCCCACGCGGCGGAGCCGCAAATGTCACAGCCCCGCGCCCCTACAGGGCGCGTCCCCACCGGAGTTGGACAGTCAGTTCTGGTAGACCCTGTCGTTGCCCGGGCCGCCCGAGAGTTTGTCGCTGCCCGGGCCGCCGTGCAGGGTGTCGTTGCCGCTGTTGCCCCAGAGGGTGTCGTTGCCCTTTTCGCCGTACAGGCGGTCGTTGCCCCTGCCGCCGTAGAGGACGTCGTCGCCCGACCTTCCGTACAGGACGTCGTTGCCGTCCCCGCCGTTCAGGGTGTTGTCGGCGCCGTCCTCGTCGACGTCGCCGGTGAGCGAGTCGTTGCCGGCGTCGCCGTAGCAGGCGACCGAGCAGCCGGTGAGGACATCGTTCCCGGCGCCGCCGCGCGCTCCGTTGCCCCACACTCCGCCCCCTCCGACGGTGCGGTCGTTGCCGTCCTGGCCGTAGAGCACGGTGTAGCCGTTGCCGATCAGCAGATCGTTGCCCTTGCCGCCGTAGACCGTGGCGTACGCGTGGTTGTTGGCGGCGATCGTCGCGGTGTCGTTGCCGTCGCCCAGGTCGACGTCGTAGATGTCGGTGTCGTCCGAGCCCACCGGGATGTGGACCGCGCAGCGGGCGAACGTGCTGTCGGTCGCCGAGGGGTGCACGCACTCGTACTTGTCCGCCGCGCTCTTGTCGATGGTGATGGGGGCACGGTCGCGGAAGGTGAGGAGGTAGTAGACGTCGTTCCCGCCGTCGCGGTCGTCGATCCTCATCGAGACCGTCAGCCGGTTCGTCTGGCCGGTGGCGGCCTTGTACCAGAGCTCGCCGGCCGTCTGGCGCAGGGTGCCTGCGCTCGGCGTCGCCGCCTGGGCGGGGGCCGTGAGGGCGGCGGCGCCCAGGGCGAGGGTGAGGGTGAGAGCGGTGGTCGTGGCGGTGGCGATCCTTCTGTGTGTACGCATGCCGAACAGCCCCTTCGCGGGTGTCGTGCCGTGGGTTTGTGATTACCCGTTAGACAGCGGATCCGGGGCCGAGGTTGTGCTCCGGAGCGAACCCTCGTCCCCGTTCGCCCCTCTATAGGAGGGGGGTTGATGCGCAGGAGGCGCCAGCGAGACGAGGGGACAAGGAGTCACGTGCCGGTCATGGGCCAGCGGGGGCACCTCGTGCTGCTGGCTGCCTGGACGATCCTGTGGTTCGTCCTGGTCGAGCCGCACGGCGGGTTCTCCTGGCACTATCTGCGCACCGGCGGGGAGTTGATCTACGAGCGCCCGGGCAGCCCCGACGGCGGCCTGAACCTCTACGCCCACCACCCCGAACTCCAGATGGGCCCCGTCAGCTTCCTCGCGGCGGGCCTGCTGAACCCCTTCCCGGAGCACGTGGGCCAATTCCTCGCAGCCGCCGTGATGTCGTTCCTCGGCCTGGTGATCCTGGTGGTGGCCGGCCGCAGCGCCGCCCAGTACTTCCTGGGCACCGGCACCAACCACCAGCGCCTGCGCCAACGCGTACTGATCGCGGGCCTCGCCTTCATCCCGATGTGGATCGAGGTAGCGGTCCGCTTCGGTCACCTGGACGACGTCCTGGCCCTCTTCTGCACGGCTCTGGCCGTACGGTCCCTCACGCGTGCGGACCCGACCGCGACCGGCGTCTTCCTCGCCCTGGCCGTGGACTCGAAGCCGACGGCGATAGCCTTTCTCCCCCTCCTGCTGGCCCTGCCAAGGCCGAACTGGCCACGAGCCGCCCTCTGTTGCGCGGCCCTGATCGCGGTCGTCTGGCTGCCGTTCTTCCTCGGCGCCCCGCACTCGTTCGCCGCCGCCGAGTTCGTCATCCCCAACCAGCCCGCGTCCGCCCTGCGCCGCCTCGGCGTCGGCGATCCGGTGACCCCGCCCTGGGTCCGCCCCGCCCAGGCAGCCGCCGGCCTGGCCCTGGGCTGCGTCGCGGTGTGGCGCGGACGCTGGCCCGCCGTCGTCCTTCTCGGCGCCAACGCCCGCATAGTCCTCGACCCGAGCGTCTACACGTACTACACGGCGTCGGTCCTGCTCGGCACCCTCCTATGGGACGTGATCGGGCAGCGGCGACTGGTGCCCTGGTGGAGCTGGATCGGCCTGATCACCCTGTACGGCAGCGTCTTCGCCGTCCCCGACGACACGGCCCGGGGCCTGGTCCGCCTGGCCTTCGTCGTCGTCTCCACGTCGTACGTCCTGTTCTGGCCGGTACGGGACCGACGGCGCAGGCGCTCCCCCGTGTCACCGGCCCCTGCCCCTCAGGCCTCGGCGGACTTACCGAGCCGCGACTCGGGGCCTCGGGGAGGGGGAGGTAGCTGCTGGTGGTCCGGGTATAGGTGCGGTCGTGTAGGCCGGTGCCGGTCAGGGTGTCGAAGTTCTCCGCGTAGCCGTACGTCTCGCTCAGGGCACGGAAACGGGCGCTGATCTCGTCCGCCAACGCCGAGTAAGCACCGGCCACCCACTACAACCCGGACCAGATCGCCCGCTACGCCGACCTGTCGATCAACGCGGCCCGATCCGCAGAATCCTCTTCCCCACCACCTTCCGCTTCAACGACTTCCGCGAACTGACCGTCCCGGTCACCCTGAAGAAGGACACGAACCGCCTCACGTTCACGGCGGAGGAACTCCCCGACTTCGACGGCGACACCTACAACCAGTACGACCAACGCTCCCCGTACGCACCGGTGATCGACCAGGTGGCGGTTACGCGGCTGGCGAAGAAGCAGCCGGCTGAGACAGCAGGCTGTCGGAGGGTCCCGCCGCGAAGGGTGGGGCCCTCCGAGGTCGTGCGCGGCGAGGTGCTGGCGCCGGATACGAGATGGGAACCCGTGAGGAGTTGGCCGCCCCCAACACGCTTTCCAATGTGCTTTGACCGTACGGGAGTGTCCGTGGGGGTTCACGCGGCAGGTCGGACGGGGTGCACGTGCGGAGCTGACGGTGGCGTCCGCCAGCGCGCTGGATAAAAACCCGACCAACAAGCGGTACTGAACGGGACAGGGAGGAAGACCATCGGCCGGTTGCGTGGGACGTGGGCAGTCTCGTTGGACGATGCTCCCGAACGGATTTCAAGAGCGTTGCCTTGGGCCGCTCGGGCACCCGCCTACGGCCTGTTCATTAGGGGCGGAGCGGGTACAGGGTGCCGACCTCGCACGGTTCGCGAGCAGCGTGTTCCACACGGGATCCACTGGCGGTGTTTTCCGCCCGAAGACCTGCGACCTTCTGATCCGTAGGATCGGGCGGCTCGTTGGGAGGGCGGCCCACCTCCTCCCGGAGTGATCGCCGACGGTCGTGATCACCGGCCTCTGTGTGCCGTCGTTGCCGTCAGGGTTGCCGTCACTTCCGGATCGCCGATGACTGCCCCGCCGTGCAAGCGGAAGGTTTCACAGAACCCTTGGCCACGGATATCCTCCGGCGATGTCGAATCAGTCAGTGACAGCGGGAGTCGCTCTCGCCGGTGTGATGGCGCACTGCGGCGGAAACCCGGTCGGCGCCGTGGAGTTTCTGGTGAAGGCGATAGCCTCCGCGCCGGCGGCCCCGGAGCCCTATGCGGCCCTCGCCGAGTTGTGGCAGGACCGGCGCTCGGAACTGAAGGAGAGCCTCGAAGGGGACGGCTCCTTGAGCGCTGTGCTGGCGCAGGCGTACTTCCTGTTCCTCGACAGGGACATGAACAACGCGGTGATGGCCCTTGGCTCGGTTACGGGGGTACGGCCCGACGTGGCGTGGGGCATCGCTCCCTGGTTCGGCGATCCCCGGTTCCTCGGCGCGGTGAGTGCCGAGGCGTTGGCGGAGGCGTGTCTGCGGACGTTGGACTACGGCCACAACCTGAACACCGAAGAGATGCGGGAACGGTTCGCTCCCTGGTTCCATGCCCTCGACGTGGTCTCCGAACGCAGTCCTGTACCGGAGTCGCTGGCTGCTATGGCCCGGCTGCCCCGTGCCTGCGGCTGCTACGAGTTGGCTTTCACCCTCTGCGACCGCGCCGATGCCGTCGATCAGGTCATGTGGACTGCGGTCGCACGAGCGAACACCTGGCGCGCGATGGGCGACCTGGAGAGGACTGTGGCGGCCTTCGAACAGGCCCTGACTCTGGATGCCACCAACTGGTCCCTCTACCTGGACCTTGCCGACGTGCGTGCCTTGCAAGGCGACTTCGCCGCAGCGGTAGCCCTCGTCGAACAGGGCGTGCAACACGAACCACACGAAGCCTCCCTGCGCGCAGCGGGTGCCGCCTATCGCACGCGCCTGTCCGGCTCGTCCGACGACCTGCGTGCCCTGATCGACCTCGCGCCTGAGCTCCCGAACACCTCCTACCGGGACCTACTGATCGACTACGCGTGCGCGGGTTCAGGTCTGCCCCAGAGACTCGTGGCCAAGGCCCGCCGCATCAGCGAGAACTGAACACGCGCGCTCTGACAGGACGCTCAAGAGCTGATCTCAGTACGAAAACAGAGAAGAGGCGCCGGGGCGATCTCCCAGGGGCGAATCCGCAACCTGCTGATCCGTAGCTCTCCGGTGAAACGTTCCTTGACGGCCATACCACTGCCCGACGCGCCGGAAGCTTACGGGGCCATGATCACTCGCACCAAAGCAGCTCCAAACCAAAGCCGCCCCATCGACCTGAATTCATCACTTCAGGAAGCCTCCTCCTCACCCTGAATACCCTCCGGAAGGAATTGCGCATACTTGCGGCGGAGGAAATCAATTGCCTCATCTCGCGAGGGATCGACTTGTAGTTTATCCTGATAAAAATGCAAGGCCCGTCTACGCTCTTCGATGATCGACCCCCAATGTTTAACCCAGATGCGCAAATCTAGATCATCGTCTTCGTGAATCAACCCCACAGGCTGCCCCTTCTTCCGGGACAATCGCCGAACGTCATCACTGACTGCGTTCGCCACGAGAACGAAGTCCCATTTGGTTCCCGCATCTCGGAACCGTTGATCATTGGCGACAGCCATGGCGTAAGACTCTATCTGCTGACGCTCTTTGTACCCTGCGATAACAGACGGCCTTTTTAGCTCAACGATGAGATGATGTTGATGCTCGCTGTCTTGAATTGTCTTCGAGAGCATGAGATCGACAATTGCCGTCTTGCGATCTTCAAGCTTCACATCTGCTATGTTCAGCGTGTCGCGACCGAGATACGCAAGATGCCGGTTCAAGACTTGCTTGATGCTTTGATCATCTACTCCCATTTGGTACTGCTCACCGAATACCCATGCCTCCGCCGCGAGTATCCGATGAAGTTGACTTCGCTCCAATACTTCTTTCTTCAAATCGGCGTCGAAGAGGAGTAGCTCCAGACTTCGCAGAAAGTCGAGCCGATCGGTTACCGTCTGAGCTGAGGAGATTACGGATGCAAGCGATGCGCGATCGAGCAATACCGCTAGGTCATCGAGTTCCTGGTTGCTCAGATCAAGAACATCACGCAGCACCTTCTTCAGGGAGGTTGGCGAATGCTCAAGCGATTCGCGAATGAGTCGAAGCGAAAGTTTCTTCGCTGCCGGTTCCGATCCGATGCCTGGGATCGCCTGCACTGCCACGACGTCGAAAAGATCCCGCTTAACTTCTTCTAGCGGAGTGGTTGGACGTCCCGAGAAGGGGTAAACCTGCTCGGCGCGCCACTGATCTACTACTCGCTGTCTACGTTCCTTAGCGCGCTCCCTGAAGTACTTGCGAAGCTCCGCTCGGGCCGTATCCAGAATTAGCCCATACCGCGGGTGTCCCAGTTCCGCCAACACGACTTCCGACCCCTGAAAGCCATGCCAGGTGATATACGCAGAGAAAGAGAATCCCGGAGCATGTATACCTGCCTTGTACTCAGTCAGCGCTGCTCCGCTGGTATCGCAAAAGAAGATCTCATTTGGCCAGTCTTGTCTCCACTCCACGATCTCCAGAATGGGTGGATTCTGGTCACCCTCGTCCGGCGAGGACAGCGCGATCAGCTTTATCCTGTCAATCACTTCGCCAGGAGTAACCGCCCGGCCGTCATACTCCAAAGAGACATCGCGGAACCTGTTTAGATAGCGGGCAAATTCCTTCGCAAGCCTACTCTGCGCTTTCTCACTCTTCAGGCTAACTAGGGAACCTGAGGTCCCTTCCACCGCAACCGTTGTGCCCGTTTCGTCCGTACTGATAAGCGAGTCGCTAATACTGAACCGCTCGGGAGTGGTCGAATTTGCTTTAATCTGGTATCGAATTCTCCCATTAATGTCATCGACGACAGTAGTCCATGTCACTTTTGGACCGAGCGCGAATGCCCTAAATCTTCCTTCACCGTTACTGCCATGCAAGGGCCGCTTATGGCGCCTAGTGACCCTGGTCTGGGATTTCCAAGATCCTCCGAGGCTGCCGAACTCGTGTTCACTCTCGGATCGCTGAATTCCAAGCCCATTATCCTCTACATAGATCGACTCGACGCCGTCCATGTCGTTTCGACGCAGGATGACCTTGACTTCTTTCGCGTCTGCATCTAGAGAGTTCCAAATCAGCTCAAAAATGGCATGCAATGGCTTGGTGGGGCGTACCAAGCGCTCGATATGATCTCTGCGCACCTCAACAGTCACATCCGGCATAAACGCATGATCCCATACAGCCTTTTTGTGGTCTATGGGGCATGCGGAAGTCAAGCGTGTGTTCGACTGATTGTGATCTTGCTCGGGTGACCGCCGAGAGGCGTCTCACTCCGTCTGGCTGGGCGCCAGCCAACGGGTGAGTTGGTCAGCGACGCTTCCCGAGAGAAGGCAGCCCACCGGACACCGTCCACACACTGCTATCCACACGCACCTCACGCACAGGCTGCTTCGTCGAACGCGCCCGCTTCCTTTGGTTCCCGCGACGAGCTGGCTCCGATTCGCGCTTCGCTCGGGCTCTCTCGGCGGCTTGACGAGCCATAAGCTCAAGTGCGGCCTGACGCTTTGCCATTTCCCCTTTGTGTCGCGCCATAGCCTCAGAAGGTGACTCGCCCGCAGACGGTTTGGTCATGATCCCCCCTGAAACGCACTGCTACACCGTGCTCGAAATAGTCCGCTCCATGACCCGCCTGCGCAAGGAGAGCGCGCCAGAACCCTGCCAGATCGTGCGGGGAACCACCACGGGGAACAGCGGGGACTGGCCACCGAGACGGCCATGGTGCCAAAACCACTGCACCGAGCCAGGGCAGCAACCGCAGTCCTAAGACCCGAGCAAGCTGACGCCCCCTGGTGTGCCCCATCCACTACTCCATCCCCCTCCTGACGCTTGGCCGCTCCTGTCGGAGAGGGAGCATGCGAGAGACATCTCGTCAAGGTGACGTGAAAAGAGCCGAACGGGCGCCCACCCTCCTGATCGGTCTGAGATCCTGGAGTCCGATCGAGAGGGGCCGCAGGTATGGAGTGGAAGACCCACGGTGAGCGACGGATCTACACGAACAAGTGGGTGAATCTGTGTCTGGTCGACGTCCAGCAGCCTGACGGGCGCAGGTGGGAGTACCACGTTGTTCGCCTCCGGCACTTGGCCGTGGCCGCTGTGGTCAACGACCGTCAGGAGGTGCTGATGATGTGGCGGCATCGCTTCATCACCGACTCGTGGGCGTGGGAGTTGCCCATGGGCCTGGTCGAGGAGGGAGAGTCTCCTGAGGAGGCGGCGGCCCGTGAAGTCCTGGAGGAGACGGGTTGGCGCCCCGGTCCCATCAAGCCCCTGATCTACGCCGAGCCGGCCAACGGGATCACCGACTCGCAGCACCATGTCTTCCGCGCGGACGGCGCGACCTACGACGGTCCGCCCACGGAGAAGAACGAGTCGGATCGCATCGAGTGGATCCCCCTCAGTGAGGTGCGCGGGATGATCGACCGCCGCGAGATCGTGAGCAGCGGATCCCTCGTCGGCCTCCTGTACGTGCTCATGGACGAAGCGATCCGCTGACCGGTGGGAGGAGTTCCCGTAGCCGTGCCTCGAAGGCCAGGGCTACGGGCTCCCGCCTTGTGGGGCCAACTGCTCGTAGAACTCCCGGAGATGGCCCGACACGCGCTCGGAGGACACCGCCGAGGCGGGCTCCAGGGCTTGTGTGGCGGTGTGGCACGCCTGGGCAAGCTTGCCTTGGTCCAGTTGCGTACGAGCCAGCCAGAACGCGTGAAACGCACGCCCGCGCTGGTTGGTGCTGTTCTCTCGCCGCAGAGCATCCGCGATCAAAGGCTCGGCGGTCGCTGCCTCCCCGAGTCGGCCGTGAGCGATGCCGGTGTCCACTATGAGCTTCAGCTCGTCGAAGTAGGTCACCCACGACGGGTCCGGGTCGTTCGCCTGGATCTGCTCGAAGTGGTGGTGCGCTTCCCCGATCGCCCGGTGAGTGGAGTCCCGGTTGCCGAGGGTGGCGTGGGCGAAGGCTTCTCGCATGGACAGCATCGACATGACGCGCGGCGTGGTGCCGAGAGCTGGGCGGGCTTCGTCCTGAGCGGCGGTCACCAGTGCCAGAGAGTCCCCCGGCTTGTCCTGGTACGTGGCCTGCAAGCTCATGCAAGCCAGGACGTTGGCCATGAACTGACGGTCGTCGATCTCTTTGGCCAGTTGCAGGGCCTCGGTGAAGTACGCGCGGGCCTGGTTGTACTGGCGGGCGTCGAAGTAGGTCCAGCCGGTGAGGCGTGCCAACTCGGCCGCGATTCCGTACAGGCCGTTCTGGATGGACGGCGGTCGGCTCTCCTTCAACAGGCTCACCACATGCCGGAGTTGACCGAGGATGGCCGGCCTCAAGGCCTCGCCGCCGTGCTGGTCGTCCCGTCGCCAGTAGTCCTCGATGGAGGATCGGAATGCTTCAAGTGTCGCTGTGCTGAGGCTCGTTCGGGTGGCCAGAGCCAGGATGCTGTCCACATCCGGCCCAGGGACAGAGGCGGGTGTCCGTGGTGCTGGCTCCGGTGCTTGTGGTGCCTCTCGCTCGGTGACCACGAGGGCCTGGGGTGTCTCCCAGGGGCGGCGGGCAAGGCCGAGCATGTGTCCTGGGATGCGCAAGCCGTCCGCGATGCGTTCGACGACGTCCATGTGCAGCAACTGGCGTCGCCCGGCGATCACTTCGCCGACTCGGCTGGGTGTCAGTTCGCATCGTCTGGCGATCATCGAGGGGTAGATGCCTGCTCTGGTCTTGACCAGCCGGAAGACTCTGCCGAAGTCCCGTACCCGGCACGCGTTGATCATGTCGGGATCGGTGAGCAGCCTGGCAGGCAGTTCCTGCGGCCGGTCGGCGTCGGGCATCGGGCAAGCTCCCACCCTGCGAGGGCTACGCAACGTCGCTGATTCTCTACTTCGCGTGATGGTACCCACGTTGGGTAATCAGGTGGACCTTTTGGCACCGGTCCCCGGATCGCGATGCTCCTCTGCATGGCGAGCAACCAGCAGACCAGACCAGGCATCGGTGAACTGGCCAAGGACAGTGCCAGAGACCGTATCGGTGTCGTCATGGGCGAGTTCGGGGGCCGTGTGCAGATGCGGCCGATCCGTGGCGGCCTGGAGTGGGATGCCGTACCGGACAACGTGGTGGCGCTCGGTGCCCGGGAGGAACTGAGCGCCCGTCTGGCCGTCAAGAACGGCAACAGTCTGAGTGGGCTGTGATGCGCGCTATCGATCCCGGTCATCCACCACAGGAGACTCGCATGACGACAACAGCCAACGATCAGAAGACTGGCCGCGCGATGGCTGATGAGGAACTGTTCGAGAGCCTCGCCCACTTCGTGGTCACCCACAACGGCCAGTCGCCCGAACGTGCACAGCAGATCGCAGACCAGGCGGTCGCGTTCCTCGTCACGGCGGCCACCGCCACCGTGCCCATGGTCCCGTCGGACGACGTGGACCTCGGCCTCCACGCGCTCATCCTGCACACGAAGGAGTACGCCGCGCTGTGCGAGCAGTACGCGGGCCGCTTCCTGCACCACAACCCGAAGCCCGGCGGAGGCGCCCGCGAGCCTGAGTTGGTCGCTGCCTCGGCACGCGCCGTGAAGGCGGCCGGGTTCATGGTCTTCGACGACCTGTGGACCGTGAACGGCGTGAATCTCGCGCAGTGCGACTCGGACTGCGGCCGACCGTACGGTCAGGCGTAACACACGGCAACAGCGACGCGGCCGGCCCGAACTCGTGGTCGGCCGTGCTCGCCTGGAAGGAGAAGACACGTTGTCCGGCTCAACCCCTGAACTACCGATCGTGGTGCTCGACGCACTCATGCCCACGACTCAGCGCCTGGTCATCAACCGTCGAGGCTCCACGGTCTGGGAGGTGGAGAGCCACCGGGGCCACTACGCCGTGAAGCTCGGCCATCCGATCCAGGCCACGGCCGACTGGCCCGCCCAGCCCTGGACCGCACTCGCGCCCGCACGCGAGGGTGCCGTCCTGCACCGCCTCGGCCACGACGACATCGCCTACGGCGAATGGGAGCACGGCACGTGGAACTTCCAGCCGTGGCACCAAGGGCCGGACCTCTACCGGCTGTGGGAGCGCTGCCGTAAGCCGGACTCGTCCATCGCACCGGACACCGGCGAGGCGCTGGAATGCGTCCAGGCGCTGGCCGAACTCCACGCCAAGGGCTGGGCACACGGTGATGTGCAGCCCGCCCACTTCATCATCGGGCCGGAACGAACACACCTCATCGACCTCGCCCTTGCCCACGGCGGACACGTCCCCGAGGGCTACGACTTCCCCTTCCACGGCTGCCTCGTCCACTACGAAGCACCGGAGATCGCCCGCAGCGTCCTCGACACCGGGGAAGCCGAACCGACCCAGGAAGCCGACATCTACGCACTCGGCGCCTCGCTGCTCATCTCCGCCACAGGCTGGCGGGCGGTCGAATACCCGGACGACGCCCCGCGCCCCGTACAGAGAGAGGCAGTGGCCAACGGTCGGCGTCGGCCCGTGAAAGTGCCCGGTGAGCTGGGCGAATTGGTCGACGCGATGCTCAGCCACGCACCGGGGGATCGCCCCACCATCTACGAGGTGAGCGAAGCCCTGACCTGATCCCTGAAAGCCTTGCTGGCTGTCATTGAGTTGGCAAGGAGAGCGGTTGAAGGCCTGTGCTGGTTGGCTCGCACGAGCCGCACCGGACCAAGGCGGGCAGCGGCGCGGACCGATTCCGCTGGGAGGAAGCCCCGGGGGCCTTCGAGGAGGGTAGGTACGAGGACGCGCGAGCGGCGCACGACGAACTGGTGCTCGACGAACTGAGGCTCACCTCCCGGGACCGCATCAGGCTCGACATGCTGCACAGCCGGCTGCTGATCCAGGAGGGCCACACGGAACAGGGCACCGCCGAGCTGCGGGAACTCGCCGAACGGGCCCAGCAGACGTCGAACATCGACCTGGCCGCCGAGATCTGGCGAACGCTCGCGGAGACCCCCAAGCCACAGTGAGGTGGACGAGGTGGACGAGGCGGACACGGATCGCGGCAGCGCCCGGTCACCGGCCCCGGCCCCGGCCGACACGGGCGAACGACTCGAAGTCGTCCAGTGGGCCACCGGCAACATAGGCACCGGCGCGCTGCGGGCGGTACTCGGCCACCCGGGCCTCTCCCTCACCGGGGTCTACGTCCACTCACCGCAGAAGGCGCGCCAGGACGCGGGCGACCTGTGCGGACTGGCCCCCACCGGCATCAGGGCGACCCACGACATCGACGAGATCCTGGCCCTCGGCGCCGACTGCGTCCTCTACATGCCGCGCGCCTGCGACATGGACGAGGTCTGCCGAATCCTCGCCTCGGGCGCGAACGTCGTGACGACCCGGGGCGAGTTCCACCACCCCCCGAGCATGGACAAGGCGGTACGGGAGCGGGTCGAGGCCACCTGCGCGCGGGGCGGCACCTCGATCCACAGCACGGGCAGCAGCCCCGGCTTCATCACGGAGGCGGTCCCGCTGGTCCTGGCGTTGATCCAACGCCGCCTCGACCACTTGTCGATCCACGAGTACGCCGACCTGTCGCGCCGCGACTCACCGGGGATGCTGTTCGACGTCATGGGGTTCGGCAGCGCCCCCGCGGACTTCGACGAGGCCCGGCTGTCCCACGTACGCGACAGCTTCGGCCCCTCGCTGCGCCTGCTCGGGGACACCCTCGGCCTCCCGCTCGACTCGGTCGTCGCGTCGGGCGAGGTAGCGACGGCCCCCCGCTCGACCACGATCGCGGCCGGCACACTGCCGCCGGGCACGGTGGCGGCACAAAGGATGACGGCCTCAGGCCTGAGAGACGGCGAGGAACTCCTCCGCTTCCAGGCCACCTGGTACTGCACGCCCGACGTGGACCCGGCCTGGGACATCCGCGCCACAGGCTGGCACCTCTCGGTCGAGGGCGACGCCCCCCTCGACATCGACATACGCCTGGCGGTCCCCCTGGAACGGATGGCGTCGGCGACCCCCGGCTACACCGCGAACCGAGCCGTCAACGCGGTCCCGACGGTGTGCGCGTCGGCGCCGGGTATCCGTACGACGGTGGATCTGCCGGGGGTGACGGCGAGGCTGGCGTGAGGGGGCGGAGGGGGAGACGCCGGAGACGCCGGAGACGCCGGAGACGCCGGAGACGGGTGGGGACCGTGGGGTTCGTGGTGGGGTCGGTGGCGTCGGCGCAGACGCCGGAGACGGGGATCAGCGCTTCTTCTTCGTCTTCCGCTGCTGCACCGGGGTCCATTCGCCCCGGTGCAACTGGCAGCGGGAGTAGCCGATCATCGCCGGATTCCGGCACCGCTTGCCGGTCGTGGTGTTGGTCGACCCGCACCTGACCTGCTTGCCCATGAGCCCTCACCTGTCCGGTTCACTCCCCTTTATGCGTGGATGACGACGCTCACCGACTACTCGGCGGGGCCAGCGGCGCCCGGCTCACCCGTATCTTCGACTGGCCGTGCGGGCGTTCCTCCCAGTCCTCCATGAAGCGGGCGTGCAGGCCGTGGCGGCGGGCGAGAGTGAGGAGGGTTTCGGTCCGGTAGTAGAAGTCCTCGCGCAGCACCTGGTGTTCGGTGCCCTCGGTGCGGTCGAAGGTGAAGTCGAAGAACCCGGTGCCGGTCAGTACCCGGCCGACATGGCTCAGGCACTCCTCGATGACCTCCGGCGGCGAGTGCGAGAAGACGCTGTGCGCGTGGACGACGTCGAAGTGGTCGCCGGGCAGGAAGTCCAGGGTGAGATCGCCGGTGATGGTGAGGTGCGGCAGCTTGTCCTGGAGGCCGCGCTCGGTGAGGGTGTTCTTGGCGGCGACCAGGATGTCGGGGGAGATGTCGATGCCGTAGTAGTGCCCGGTGTCGAGGTACTCGATGAACCGCCAGCCGCCGCGCAGGTTGCCGCAGCCGATGTCGAGCATGCGGTGCTCGGGGCGCAGCCCGTGCTCGACGAGGTAGTCGAACTGCATCCGCCCGAGCGCCAGCCAGCGGTCATGGGTCCGGCTGCCGACCGCGGCCTCCGGATCCCGGCGCGTGTCGGCGGCCATCACGGCACGGTAGTAGCCGACGTGGTCGGGGTGGATCAGCCGCAGCCAGGCGTCCCGGCCGGCGCGGTGCAGGTAGGGGGCGACCCGGCCGGGATGGCGCAGGGCGTAGCCGACCTTGTGGGTGAGGGCGGCACGGTTGCTGCGGATCTTCTTCGGTGACCTGGTGTCGGCGGGCATGGCGACGCGACCTCCGTACAGAGGAAGCTCCGGGTGAGGAAGCTTCGTACCAAGGACCTCCATACATCCGTACCAGGGTCGGGCCTGGTCATGGGGATGACAACCCGGAGGAGGCGGAGGTGGAGACGGAGGCGGGCTGGTACTCGGGCTGTGAAGCGGTCACGTACGCCCGTACGACCGACCCCGCCCATTGGGGGAGGACCCCACCCGCTGGGGGGCTGAACTGCCCTCATGGGCTGCTGGGGGCCGCCTGAGGGGCGGACGTGGTCCCGTACATCCGGCCGATCGCGGGGTCGACGTGGAGGACCGTGTTGGATCCGCCGTCCCGCACCGGGGCCTGTGCGGCCTGGAGGTAGCCGCCGGTGACCGAGACGAAGGCGGCGCTCGTGGCGGCGATGCCGTACTGCGGGGAGTTGACGCCGCCCCCGGTGTCCTCGACGCCGGGGAAGACGGTGATGCCGGTGACGACCACCGGTACGGTCGCGCCCTGGATCTTCAGCCCCGCGAAGCCCCCGCCGCCCGCGAGGGTGTTGCCGCCGTCGCGCCGGAGCATGAGCCCGGTGAAGAGGACGGGGCTGGTGCCCAGCGCGTCCACGTACACACCGTTGAAGTTGTTGCGGTCGGTACTGAAGTTGGCGAAGCTGCAGCCGCCGGCGCCCGTGCCGCTGCTCCAGGTGCCGGTCACCTGGAGACCGTGGGCCTTGTTGAACTCGGCCCGGCAGCCGATGAACTGCGAGTTGCTCGCGTTGGCGACGTAGAATCCGCTCCCCTTGCAGCCGATCGCCTCCAGATCGATCCAGGTGCAGTCCGTCATGGACAGACTGAACCCGTGCCCACCGCACTGACTGGCGACGATCCGGGTCCCGCGCCAGCTGTACGCACCGTTGGGGCTGATGGTCGACGAGGTGTGGCGCGGGGCGGCGATGCCACGGCCCCCGACGCCCGTGATCGAGACGTCCTGGAGCACCACGCTGTGCACGAGCCCGTACGCCTGGATCCCGTCCACCGTGTTGCTCCCGGCGTTCGGCCCGAGGTCACCGTTGAACATACGGCCCCCCGGAAGCCGGGACCCGTCGATGCTGACGCCGAAGACCCGCTGCTCGGAACTGTGCCCGCCCGGCAGGACGTTGCGGTCCCAGGTCTGTTCGTCGAGGAACCGTATGACGGCGGGATTCAGTCCGGCGTCATCAGGAGTCGGATGGACACCCTCACCCTGCCCGGAGAAGTCCACGCGAGGCTGGATCGAGGACAGACTCGGCTGGAGATGGTTCCCGTGCGTCCCCTGAAGCGTCACCCCGGACGGCACCTCCAACGGCCGCCCGACCGCGTACGTCCCCGCGGGCAGATAGACGACCCCACCACTCGGACACGCGGCCAGCGCCGCGTTGATGGCGGGCGCGTCATCGCTACTGCCGTCACCGGTCGCTCCGTAGGGCGCGGTGGTCACATCGATCCAGTCGGTGGGTGCGGTGACAGCCGCCGAGGCACTACCGGCGGCGGCGATCGCCACGGCCCCGGAGGCACCAGCGGTCGCCGCGGTCGCCGCGGCGAAGAGAACACGTCTGCGCGAGGTTTCCATGAGCATCCGATCTCGTGTGCGCCATGACCTGGCGGAGAGTACGAGAGCGGAGAATACGAGATTCGAACACGTGAGGGATCGCCCCAACACGCTTCCACATGTCCGCCCGGGGGTACGGGGATGTGCGGGAGCATCCTGACCTGCGGTGCAGCCCACTCGGGTGGGGCTTCTGAACGATGTCGTACGCCGGTGAACGCAACCAGAACTGCAACCACCGCTGACCTACTTGCCGTGTTCCGGGCCGTACCACTGGAGGGCTTGCCCGGTCACTGCGGCGATGCACTCGAAGTCGTGGTCGCGATGGAGCAGGGTGAGCCCCTGCAGCTCAGCGGTCGCGGCGACGACGAGGTCGACGGCTCCGGCACTTCGGTGCTTCCCCTGCTTGGTGAGGGCTTCCTGGACCTGCCAGGCGCGGTCGTAGGCGCGGTCGTCGACGGGAACCCAGCCGAAGATCAGACGCATGTCCTCGATGCCGCGCGCCCGGTCGGCAGCTGACCGGGCGCTGTAGAAGAACTCGAGCTCGGTGATCGGGCAGGTCGCGATGAGTCCGGCCGCGGCGGCCTGGTCCCAGCCGTACTGCTCCGCTTCCCCGCGCATGAACCGTGCGAGCGCGCTGGTGTCGATCAGGAACTGGGCCGCGTTCACCGGCGGTAGTTCTCCTTGTTCTCGAACAGTTCCAGATCGAATGCGCCGTCGCCCGCCGCGGTCCGCAGCCGGGCGAGAGCCAGGGCGCGACGCCGGCTCTCCAGCACCTCGCGAAGAGCGGTGTTGACGGTCTCCTTCTTGGTTTTCGTTCCGAGGGCTTTCGCCACGTCCGCGACCAGGTCGTCGTCCAGGTCGATAACCGTCCGACTCATATACGCCTCCTGATATCAAATGTGGGGTCAAGTGTATCTCGCGAGGTGCCTTGGGGGTGTCATCAGGCGCCTCGGCCCGGCCACCGGGTCCTACGCGGGCATCACGCCATGGATGCGGGAGAGAGTGAAGACGCGTTCCGCTTCGCGCAGGTGGCACCAGGCGTCGAGGTAGGGCGGGTCGAGTTCCAGGTCGCTGAGGGTGCGTACGGTCCGGTTGCCCGAAGTGGCGACGTACTCGACCGTGATGGCCGCACCGGTGTCGATGGCATGGGCGACCTGGCGGATGTCGCTGTACGACAGGTGCTTCGCGTATCCGGCGACGATCTCCTCGGTGTCCGTCGCGAAAGGCACCCCGCTGCCGAACGGGTCGGGCTGCGGTGCCGTCGGCGGGGCCTTGAGCAGCCGGTCGGCCAGGACGTACACGTCCGTCCCGGCGTCGATGGGCATCTCCGAGGCGTGGGTCGCGGTGGTCCGGGGGCCGCGCCGCCCGACGTTCCCTCGCGGGGGCGGGACGGCAGCGGCGGCCCTCTGCGGCTGGCGCTTTTCGATGCGTACCGTTCCCCCGGCGGTCTCGGCGACCGGAGCGTAGCCCGCGGCACGGAGCGCGGCGAGAGTCGTCACAGGTGGGCTGCCGCTGACCAGGACCGTCGGGGCGAGCCGCCGCAGGGCGAGCTTGGACAGCGCGCGGTGGGCGGCGAGTTCGGCCAGGAGCGCGGGTTCGTCGCCGTGGATGACACAGGCCGCGGGGGCGATGCGCACCCGTCCGTGACCTCGTGCGGTGTCGGCGATGAGATAGGTCAGCGGCTGTGGCAGGGCCGTGGCGGAACCGGCTGCCAGGTCGGCTGTGATGCCGTCCGGGGTGCGGCCGGCGTCCAGGGCCCGGCGGATACTGCCGGCACTGAAGCGCCATACCGACGCCGTGCCACTGGTCTCCCGGTCGGCCGTCGCATCCAACAGTGCCGCGAGTCGCGCGGACGGGGTGCCGGTGACGACGGCGGTGAGGTCGGCGCCGATCCGGGCCGTCGTGGTCGCGGGGGGCAGCAGCCGCCGGGCCATGATGTCGAGCTCTTCGTCGGCGTGGGCCGCCAGGTGGGCACCGAGCGGGGACAGCACACCCCGTGCCAGCACACCGAGCAGTTCGCCTTCGCGGATCACGGTGCTGAACGGTGCCGTGTCCTGGGGCGAGGCATCGTCGGCGAGCGGACGGTGCCAGGCCACGAGCGGCCCCAGCTCCGAAGCGGCCTTCACACCCTGTCCTGTCGGGAGCCCCGCTGCCGCGGTGAGCAGCCCGTTGCGGGCCTGCAGACAGCCGCCGCAGTCAGGCGCACCGGCGAGCGCGGGAAGCGCCTTGTTGTCTTCGTCGCGCGCCCGGGTGGGGGTGAGCGGCAGGTCCCGCCATGCCCGGAGGAGTACGGCGAGCTGTTCTGCGGGCTCCTGCTCGGCCCAGGCGTCGTACGCCTCGGTGGGAGGTACGCGATCGCCGTCGCGGGCCAGCAGTCCGGCGGCGTACGCGGTCTCCAGGGCGAGGCGTACGACGGCGTCGTCCGCTTGGGCGGCCTTGCCGAGCCGGGCCAGTTCACGTGCGCCGATCCCGCCCGACTTCAGCCGGGTCGGTGGAGCGGTCGCGCATGCCGAAAGGACGGAGGCGGCATGGGCCGCGAACGTGGTGGCGGCCACCGCGGCCTCCCGTTCCACCTCCGAGGAGGTGATGGGCACCAACTGTGCGACGGGCGGCAGAGGTTCGAACGGAGCGTGCCAATCGGGGCCCCGCAGAGCCAAGGCCACCTCGACCGGCATCCGGACGGGCCCGTACCGGTGACGGTCCTGGAGCAGAAGCCCGCGGTCGAGTGCCCATCGGGCGCCTGGTTGGAGGTCGCGGCCAGGAGCCCCGAACACGACGAACAGTGACTGACGCGGCGTGGACCTGGCGCTCTGCTCAAGCAACTTCCGTGTGGCCGCAGGTGCCCCCGCCACCAACGCGGCGACCCGTTCCGCGTCACTGTGATGCTCCACCAGAGCCGCGAGCCGCTGCTGCTTGGTGCCGGGTGGCTTGATACCCAGGACCGCCAGCATGCCGCGCAGTTCCTCCGAGGTGGTGCCGGCCAGCAGCTCTTCCAGCGGAGCGTCAAGTCCCAGGGGCGTGCTCCACGCCTGCCGCAAGGGCGTAGGCATGCGGAGTGCCTCGGTGCCGTCGTGCCACACGAGCGCCCGATCCGACAGCGCCTCCAGGGTCGCGTCCAGCGCGTGTACCGCCGCAGGGGACGTCGCGTCGAGCAACTCCGCGAGGCTGTCCCGGGTCGCTCGGGCCCCCAGGGCGGCCAGCGCCTCGGCGGCCTGCAAGCACGGCAGCGTGAGTTGCGGCAGGACGAGTGCCACAGAACCCGGACGTTGGAGACGGTCCGCCAGTTCCCCCACCGAGCGTGGTTCCGGAGAGGAGGCTGCGTCCTTCCGCATGGCGAGTACGCGTGCCAGGCGGGAACCGTCGAGTTCGCTCAGCCAAGTCGCAAGCGTCGATCGGGACTTCATGAGGGTGCACCTCGACAGACAGGGAACGTCACAGGCGGGCCGAAGCCGCTTCGGCGCCAAGGCCAAGGATGGCGCAGTTCCATGATCCGCGGATGCCGGACGAAGACAGAGCCCGGGGCACCCGCCTGCCGCGGGCCCAGCCCGACGAGACGAGCCGACGACAGTCCGTGGCGTGGTTGACCGGGCTGTTCGTCGGGCTTTTCAAACGGCCGCAACGCGCATCTGACGGACGACGTCCAGCGCGTGCTGGGCCGTCCGCCCCGCGACTTCTCCGATTTCGCGAAGGCCACGGCGGCGCCTGGGCGGCTGAGGACCGGAACGGACGTCACGCGCGCAGGTCGCGGGCGACCATGGCCGCCTGGACGCGGTTGGTCACGCCCAGCTCGGTGAGGATGCGGCTGACGTACGCCTTCACCGTGGACTCGCGGAGGCCGAGCAGGGCGCCGATGTCGGCGTTGGTGAGGCCGTCGGCGAGGGCGTCCAGGACTTGGCGGTCGCGTGGGGTGAGCCGCGCGGCGGCGGTGTGGGCGGCGCGGGTGCGGGAGGCGTCGGGGCGGTGGAAGCGGTTGATGACGGTGCGGGTGACGGCGGGGGAGAGCATGCCGCCGCCGTCGGCGACGACACGTACCGCGCGCAGGATGTCGTCCGGGGGCGTGTCCTTGAGCAGAAAGCCCGCAGCGCCCGCCTCCAGCGCCCCGTAGACGTACTCGTCCAGGTCGAAGGTGGTGAGGACGGCCACCGACGGCGGGTGCGGCAGCGCACGCAGCGCGCGGGTCGCGGCGATGCCGTCCATGACGGGCATCCGGATGTCGACCAGCGCGACATCCGTACGGTGCCGCCGCGCGAGGTCCACGGCCTCGCGCCCGTCCGCGGCCTCGCCGACCAGCTCCAGGCCGTCGTCGGTCGCCACCAGGTCGGAGAGTCCCGCCCTGACGAACGGGTCGTCGTCGACGACCAGGACCCGGATCACTCCCACTGCGTTCACTGCGCTGCTGCTCCCGCCTTGGTCTCCTTGGTCTCCTGGGCGTCCGGTTCGGGCGTGCGCGGGGTTACGGGGAGCACGGCGTGCAGGAGGAAGCGGTCCGCCCCGGCGAAGCCTGCTGTGAACTCGCCCTTCAGGGCGGCCACCCGCTCGGCGACCCCCACCAACCCGTAGCCGTGCGGAGCCGCCTCCTCCGTCCCGGAACCTTCCGGGACGACCGGGCAGGCGTTCTCGGCCCGTACCTCCACCTGCGTGCGTTCGACGGCGACGGTGAGGTCCACCGGCTTCCCCGGGGCGTGCTTACGGGCATTGGTGAGCGCTTCCTGGACGATCCGGTGCACGGCGAACCGCACCGTCGCCGGAAGCGCGGCCAGGTCGCCGGTGTCGGCGCGGGTGCCGCGTACCCGGGTGCCCGCGGTCTCGGCCTCCGCGATCAGCGCGGGGAGGTCGTCGGCGGTGGGGGCCAGCGGCACCGGCCCCTCCTGGTCGCGCAGGGCGCCCAGCACCGAGCGCAGGTCGTCCAGTGCGCGGGCGCTGGTGTCGCGGAGCAGGCCGAGCCGCTCCTGTACGGGTTCGGACACCTCCGCACCGCGCCGCTGGAGCACTCCGGAGTGCAGGACGAGCAGGCTGAGGCGGTGGGCGAGCACATCGTGCATCTCGCGTGCGATACGGGCGCGTTCGGCCAGCCGTACCCGGTCGTCGCGCAGCCGATTCGCCGCTGCCAGGTCGTCGAGCCGGCGGGCGAGGAGCCGGTTGATGTCCCGCTGGTTGCGGGAGGCCAGGCCGAAGGCGAGCGGGATGAGCAGGGAGGAGCACGGCATGAAGGTGAGCAGCGGCATGTTCAGCAGCTCCCGCACCGGCCCGAAGAGCACGGGCAGGACGGCCGCACCGGTCAGGGCGAGCGCGAGGGGCGGTGGGCGCCGCACGGTCAGGTTGTAGAGCGCGACCAGGGCCGGCCACATCTGGCTCTCCAGCAGGAACCCGGCCGTGGTGACGACCGCGACCGCCACCGGCAGTCTGCGGCACAGCAGCAGTGAGGCGCACAGCACGACGGCGACGGCCAGGCCGGCCTCCCGGTCGGCGATGATCCCGGCATCGACGGTCAGTGCCTCGCGCACCGACTTGTACGACACGAACGCGAAGCCGGCGGCCAGCAGCAGCCGCAACTGGCCGCCGCTCAGCTCCCGGCCGTTCCACTGCCAACCGCGCCCTCGCGGCTTTGTGATCGCGCTCATCACCGTGGTCGCCATTTGCCCATCGTAGGGACCGGGGCCCGTGCGCACAGTCGACGAAAGTCGGTGTTCCCGAGCCGCACCACCGCCGTTCGTCGGTTCTGGCCGACCTCCTTTCCGCGGGTGTACGGGGGCATGAGATGGCGGAGAGTGCTCGGCAGTCGGCACCACACGAGCACCGGGAGGGCAACCATGAAGCGCAGGACCGTCTTGGGGGGTACGGCCGCAGCAACGGCGGGGATCGCGTTCGGGGCAGGCGGGGCCAAGGCCGCCCCGAACGCCCCGGACAAGGGCGGGGCGTACGAGGGGAAGACGGTCCTGATCACCGGCGCGACCTCGGGTATCGGGCGGGCCGCGGCCGTCGCCTTCGCGGGGGAAGGCGCGAAGGTCGGCTTCTGCGGACGCCGGGAGCGACTGGGCAAGCAGGTGGAACGGGAGATCCGCGAAGCGGGCGGAGAAGCGACGTACATCAAGGCCGATGTGCGCCGCCCGCGCGAGGTGAAGTCCTTTGTGGACCGGGTGGTCGAGACGTACGGCGGGCTGGACGTCGCCCTCAACAACGCCGGCGTCCAGAAGCCCTTCACGGACCTGCACGAGGTGACGGTCGAGGAGTGGGACGACGTCGTCGTCACCAACACGCGTGGGGTTTTCCTGGCCCTCAAGTACGAGATCCCGCACATGCGCAGGCTCGGCGGCGGCGTCATCCTGGTGACCGGTTCCACGAACCAGTGGGCCACTCGTATCGGTCTGGGTTCCTACACCGCGTCCAAGAACGGCCTGACGGGTCTGGTCCAGGCCGCCGCCCTGGAGAACGGCGAGCACGGCATTCGCGTGGTCGCCCTGTCGCCCGGGATGACCGACACCCCGATGCTGGATGTGCACCGGCCGGACGGGGTGTCCGACGAGCAGTGGGCCCAGCTGAAAGCCCAGTTCGCGCAGGAGGGCATCCCCGCGTTCCACCGTATGGCCAAGCCCGAGGAAATGGCGACCGCCGCTGTCGCCCTCGCCTCGTCGGGCTTCAGCTTCCAGACCGGTTCCTCCGTCGCGGTCGACGGCGGTCAGCTCGCCGCGCTGTGATGTCAGCGCCCGGCAAGGCGAGGCGCGGGTTCGAGCACATCAACTGGCCCCCGGGTGAAGCGAGGATCGCCTACTCCCGTAGCTGGGCCTCCCAGCCCTGTCAGGCCACCACGGTTCGCAGCCCCTGGCGGAGATGACCCGCCCGGCAGTCCTCGCAGCCACCCCCGTAGCAGCAGAGATCCCCCAGCAGATTCGATCCAGCAGGCGGTTCCCAGGCGTGCGCCGCCACCAACCTCGATCGAAATGACCGCAATATCCGATATAAATGCAGCCGGAACTGCAACCACGCACGTCGAAGGGCCCCACCTTACGGTGGGGCCCTTCGACATCGTGCCCGGTGAGGCACTGGCGGAGGATACGAGATTCGAACTCGTGAGGGGTTGCCCCCAACACGCTTTCCAAGCGTGCGCCCTAGGCCACTAGGCGAATCCTCCGCCGGGAACATTACATGACCTGGGGGGGTGGTTGCGAACTCGTTCGGGCCCCCTGCGATCAGGTACGCTGGGCCTCAGCCCCTCACGCGGCGCTATCTGACTGAACTCCCCCAGGGCCGGAAGGCAGCAAGGGTAGGTTGGCTCTGGCGGGTGCGTGGGGGGTCTTCTGTTTGTGCGGGAAAAGCGGCGTCAGCAGGCGCGCTGCTTTCAGTGCCGCTCCCCCGTGACGATCACCGTCAGGAACAGACAGACGCGCCGCAGACGCAGCGGCGAAAGGGCGAGTGAGCAGTGGGAGAGCCCCAGGTAGGCACGGGGTGAGACGGGCGGGCGGGGTCGACTGTCAGTGGGGGCCGATATCGTCGTATGCGTGTCGTCCCTTGCGCTGTACCGCCGCTATCGCCCGGAGTCGTTCGCCGAGGTCATCGGGCAGGAGCATGTAACCGACCCGCTGCAGCAGGCGCTGCGGAACAACCGGGTCAATCACGCGTACCTGTTCAGCGGGCCGCGCGGCTGCGGCAAGACGACCAGCGCGCGCATCCTGGCGCGCTGCCTGAACTGCGCGCAGGGGCCCACACCGACGCCCTGCGGCGAGTGCCAGTCCTGCCAGGACCTGGCGCGCAACGGCCCGGGGTCGATCGACGTCATCGAGATCGACGCCGCGTCGCACGGTGGTGTGGACGACGCTCGTGACCTGCGGGAAAAGGCCTTCTTCGGCCCGGCGAGCAGCCGCTACAAGATCTACATCATCGACGAGGCCCACATGGTCACGCCGGCCGGTTTCAACGCGCTGCTCAAGGTGGTCGAGGAGCCGCCGGAGCACCTCAAGTTCATCTTCGCGACCACGGAACCCGAGAAGGTCATCGGGACGATCCGCTCCCGGACCCACCACTACCCCTTCCGGCTGGTCCCGCCGGGCACGCTCCGCGAGTACCTGGGCGAGGTCTGCGGCCAGGAGAACATCCCGGTCGCCGACGGTGTACTCCCGCTGGTCGTCCGCTCCGGAGCGGGGTCCGTACGAGACTCCATGTCCGTCATGGACCAGCTGCTGGCCGGCGCCGGTGCCGAGGGCGTGACCTACGCCATGGCCACCTCCCTGCTCGGCTACACGGACGCCTCGCTGCTCGACTCCGTGGTCGAGGCGTTCGCCTCCGGGGACGGGGCGGCGGCCTTCGAGGTCGTGGACCGCATCATCGAGGGCGGCAACGACCCGCGCCGCTTCGTCGCCGACCTGCTCGAACGGCTGCGCGACCTGGTGATCCTCGCCGCCGTGCCCGACGCGGCGGAGAAGGGGCTCATCGACGCCCCTGTGGACGTGGTCGAGCGTATGCAGGCCCAGGCCGGCGTCTTCGGCGCCGCCGAACTCAGCCGCGCCGCCGACCTCGTCAACGACGGGCTCACGGAGATGCGCGGCGCGACTTCGCCCCGGCTCCAGCTGGAGCTGATCTGCGCGCGCGTGCTGCTGCCGGCCGCGTACGGCGACGAACGCTCGGTCATGGCCCGGCTCGACAAGCTGGAGCGCGGGGTCAACTTCTCCGGCGGTCCGGCCGCGGGCCCGGGCGGCGCCGGAATCCCCATGGGGTACGTGCCGGGACCGGGCGCGCATGGTGTGCCCGGCGCCGCGTACGAGGGTGCGGTGCCTGGAGGTGTCAGTGGCGGTGGCGGTGGTGGGGTCGGTGGTGCTGTGGGTGCGCCGGTCATGCCGCCTGCCGCATCGGGTGCATCTGGTGTGCCGGGTTCGCCGGGCGCGGGTGGCGTGCCGGGTGGGGGCGGTTTTTCCGGTACGGCGGACACGGCCGGTGCGCCTGCTCCGCAACCCCAAGCCCAGCCCCAAGCTCCCCAACCCCAGGCCCCGGCTCCGGCTCCGCAAGCCCAGCCCCAGCCTCAGGTCCCTGCTCCGGCTCCGCAAGCCCAGCCCCAGCCTCAGGTCCCTGCTCCGGCCGCACAAGCTCCGGCCCCAGCCGCTCCCGGTGCCTGGCCCACCGCGACGACCGCGGGCAGTGGACGGCGGCCCGGTGGCTGGCCCACGGCGACCCCTGCGGGCAGCGGACAGCCCCCGGCGCCCGCGGCAGCCGCGCCGGCACAGTCCTACGCCCAGCCCCAGTCTCAGCCTCCCCAGTCCCACGCTCCGGCTCAGGCGCCCGCCGCGCCGGCCGGCGCCCCCGTGCCCGGCGGCCTCGACCCCCGCATGCTCTGGCCGAACATCCTGGAGTCGGTGAAGAACCGCCGCCGGTTCACCTGGATCCTGCTCAGCCAGAACGCCCAGGTCAGCGGCTTCGACGGCACCACACTCCAGCTGGGCTTCATGAACGCGGGCGCGCGGGACAACTTCTCCAGCAGCGGCAGCGAGGAAGTGCTGAAGCAGGCGCTGATGGAACAGTTCAACGTCCAGTGGCGGATCGAGGCGGTCGTCGACCCGACGGGCGGCGGTGGCCAGGCGGCTCCGGCGACGGGCGGCTACGGCGGAGGCGGCGCCCCTGGTGGTTACGGCGCCGGGGGCGGAGGCGGCGGTGGAGGTGGGTACGGCGGCGCCGCATCGACGCCCGCCCCCCAGCAGCAGCCCGCGCCCCCGTCTTCGGCGCCCACGCAGGCCCCGGCACCCCGCCCCCAGGCCTCCGCGTCGGCGCCGGCACCGCGGCCCTCGGCTCCGGAACCCCCGCCGATCGCGCCGGAGGACGATGTCCCTGAGGACGACGACCCCGACCTCGACGAGTCCGCGCTTTCCGGGCACGAGATGATCGTGCGGGAGTTGGGGGCGACGGTGCTGGAGGAGTTCTCGAACGAGTAGGCGGGTGGGTGTCCTGGGTGGGGTTTCTCGCCCCCGCCGCCCCTACCCGTCCCATCCCTCGGGGGCTCCGCCCCCGAACCCCCGTATCGCGCTGAACGCGCTCGTCCTCAAACGCCGGACGGGCTGGGTATTTCAGCCCGTCCGGCGTTTGTGGACGAGGCCGTTCAGGCCGATAGCGGGGGGGT
>NZ_JBSFMT010000059.1:0-72230 GCF_053599695.1 Streptomyces sp. NPDC000878
CGTCCTCCTGGACGAGAACCCGCCCGCAGAACTGGCCGAGGACGTACGCAACGCCGCCGCGGTCTGCCCCGCGCTCGCCATCCGCATCGAGGAATAGACCGAGAGACAGACCGAAAACAGACCGAGGTCGGGACCGAGACGGAGAGCGTCCCCGGTTCCGCGTGCGTTCCCCCCACCACCACTTGAGGAGAATCCATGGCTGAGACAGAGACCCGGCTCGCCCCCGACGAGCAGGCGTACTTCTACCAGGACGACCGGGACGCCAAGTGCCCCTTCGCCCCGCCCCCCGGGCTGCGCGCCCTGAACGAGAGGGCTCCGGTCTCCCGGGTCCGCATCTGGGACGGCAGCACCCCGTGGCTGGTCACCGGCCATGCCGCGCAGCGCGCGATTCTGTCCGACCCCCGGGTCAGCTCGGACGACAAGCAGTCCGGATTCCCGTACCCGAACCACGTCATGGCGGAGTCCGCGCCCCACCACCCGCTCACGATCTTCAACGCGGACGGCGCCGACCACACGCGTATCCGCCGCATGATGACCCGCCCGTTCACGCGCCCCCGGATGGAGGCGCTGCGGCCGAAGATCCAGCAGTTCACCGACGAACTCATCGACGAGATGCTCGCGGGCCCGAAGCCGGTGGATCTGGTGACCGCCCTGTCGCTGTCGCTGCCCTCGCTGATGATCTGCGCGCTGCTCGGTGTGCCGTACTCGGACCACGACTTCTTCCAGGAACACGCCCAGTGGGCCACCAGGAGCGACAAGACGGTCGAGCAGCAGAACACGGCGAACGCGGCGCTGGGCGGCTACCTGGCCAACCTGCTCCAGAAGAAGATGGAAGAGCCGGCCGAGGACGTCCTCTCGGACTTCGCCGCGCGGATCAAGGACGGCGATCTCACTCTTCCCGAGGCCGTCATGCTGTCCATGATCCTGCTGATCGCCGGTCACGAGACCAGCTCCAGCATGATCACGCTGGGTACCGCGCTGCTGCTGGAGAACCCCGAGCAGCTGGCGGCCCTGCGCGAGATCGACGACACCAAGGCCGTCGCGAACGCGGTCGAGGAGATCCTGCGCTATCTGACCGTTCCGCAGCTCGGGCAGCGCCGGATCGCCGCCGAGGACTTCGAGTTCGAGGGTGTGCAGATCAAGGCGGGCGACGGAATCATCGCCGCGCTGCCCGCCGGGAACTGGGACCCGGAGGCGTTCCCCGACCCGGAGAAGCTCGACCTCACGCGCAAGGCGAGCCACCATGTCGCCTTCGGCTGGGGCATCCACCAGTGCCTCGGCCAGCAGCTGGCCCGCATCGAACTCCAGGTCGTCTACGGCACGCTCTTCCGTCGTATCCCGACCCTGCGCCTCGCCGTCGACCGTGACGAGCTGGACTTCCGTCCGGCCGACGCGCTCGCCTTCGGCATCAGCGAGCTGCCGGTCACCTGGTAGGACCCGGCAGACCTGGCAGTACCCGGTAGTCCTGGCAGTACCCGGCAGACGGCGACCGTCCCTCAACCCCAGCACAACAGGAGTCACCTATGAGCGAGTTCAGCTTCGAAGGACGCGTCGCCGTCGTCACGGGCGCGGGCCGCGGTCTCGGCCGGGCCTACGCCCGTCTGCTGGCGGAGCGGGGCGCCAAGGTCGTCGTCAACGACCTCGGCGGGTCGATCGAGGGCGACGGCGCGGACATCGGTCCCGCACAGACGGTCGTCGAGGAGATCGAGGCCGCGGGCGGCGAGGCGGTGGCCGACACCAACGACGTGTCCACACCGGCCGGCGGCCAAGCGATCATCGACAGCGCGATCAATGCCTTCGGCCGGATCGACGTCCTCGTCAACAACGCCGGGATCGTCCGCTACGCCGGGCTGCCGGAGATCGAGGCGGAGAACCTGGAGCGCCATCTCGACGTCCACCTCGTCGGCTCCTTCAACACGCTGCGGGCGGCCTGGCCGCACTTCGTGGAGCAGGGGTACGGCAGGGTCGTACTGACCACCTCCAGCGGCATGTTCGGGCTCGACAACAACCTGTCGTACGCGGCGGCGAAGGCGGGCACGGTCGGTCTGGCCCGCAGCGCGAAGCTGGCCGGCGAGCCGCACAACATCAAGGTCAACCTGATCGCCCCGGCGGCGATGACCCGGATGGGCGGGGGCGAGCAGCCGGACGACGCGCAGCCCGTGCCCGGTCAGCCGTTCATGCCGTCGGGCGCTGTGGCGCCGATGGTGGCGTACCTCGCCCACGAGAGCTGCCCGGTCAACGGGGAGATCTACACCGCCGGGGCCGGCCGCTTCGCACGTCTCTTCATCGCCTCGACCGAGGGGTACGTCCAGGAGGACGGTCTGGCGACCGTCGAGGACGTCGCGAAGAACTGGGACACCATCAACGACGAGAAGGGCTACTACGTCCCGTCCGACCTGATGGGATGGTCCGGCTCCTTCCTCAAGCACCAGTTCCGCCACCTCTCGGTGCCTGAGGCCTCGTAGGCGCGAGGGTGGTCAGACGGTACGGCTGTGGTCTGACCGTGGGCCCGATCCATCGATGAGCGACGCGTCGTCGCAGCTCGTCGGAGGGTCGGGCCCAGTGCTGTGCGGCGGCGATGTGGACGATGCGGTGGGGCACGACTTTCCCGGGGTGTTGCCGGGCCGGGGGCGCGTCACCGTCCGGGCCGCTCAGGGGGAGGGGCGGGGGCGGCTCGTCCGCCACGGGACGGAAGGCGCAGGCACTCTGTGACGTCGCCGGGCTCGTGGTCGCCGTCCGGGTCGGCGGGCACCGGTGATGCGCATTCCCGCACGCGCATTGCAGGTCGGTGGGCGGTCGGTGCTCGGCCGCGCCTCGCCCTTGCCCCCTCGACCAACGCCGGACCGGCCCGCCGCTTCGGGGAAGCGGGCGGGCCGGTGCCGTGTGGTGCGGGTCGAGACAGAGGGGGCCGAGGAGGCCCGAGGGGTGGTCAGGCGACGGCCTGGCCGACCTGGACCTCGTCGAGGCGCTTGCTCTTGGGGATCAGGGAGACGAGCAGCGTGCCCACGGCACAGCAGCCGACGACCAGCCAGAGACCGTTGGTGAAGCCGGTGTCGAGGTAGAACTGGGTGCCGTGCATGACCGCCCCGTGCTGGGCCATCACGACGAAGGCCAGCTGGGACACGATGATCTGTGCGACGCCCTGGCCGAGGGTCTGGGCCCCGTTGGCCAGCGCCTGTTCCTCGGGGGTGACCACCTCGATGATCATGATGGGCACGATGGCCATCACCACGCCCGTGCCGAAGCCCGCGATGACACCCATCCCCACGATCTGGGGAGCGCTGTGGTGCAGCTGGGTGCCGATGCCGTAGCCGATGACGCTGAGCGCGGAGCCGACGGCCAGGATGATCCGCGCGTCCATCCGACGGGCGACGAAGCCGGTGCCGACGGCCGCCACGATGATCATGGCGCTGATGGGACTGGTGACGATGGCGTTGTGGGTGCCGGACCAGCCCAGGCCCTCGGAGACGTTGGGGATGTTCGGCATCAGGATCAGCAACTGGATCACGACGCCGACGGCGCTGAGCGAGCCGGCCGCGATGGACGTGGCCAGCAGGACGCTCCACACCGAGCGCCGCTTGGTCATGGCCGGCGGGAACAGCGGTTCGGCGACACGCCGCTCGACGAGGACGAAGACGAGCAGGGTGATCAGCGCCCCGACGACCCAGGCGGCGAACTTGCCGCTGTCCCAGCCCCAGTGCGAGCCCTGGCCGACGGCGTAGACGAGCGCGGTGATCCCGCCGCCGAGGAGGATGCCGCCGAGCCAGTCCATCCGCCCGCCCGCCTCACGGACCGGGCTCTCGGGCACGAATGCGGCGACCAGCGTGAAGCTCACGGCGGTGCTGATGGCCATGAACCACAGCACGCCCCGGAAGCCGTAGTCGTCCAGGAGCCAGCCGGACAGGAACGGCCCGCCGAAGGCGACGAGGCCGACACCGCCGGCCAGGATGCCGCTGGCGAGTCCGACCCAGCGGCGGGGGAACACGTCGCGGGTGATCGCGTAGGCGAGCGGGGCGGTGGCCGCGTAGACGCCCGCGATGCCACGCCCGATCAGCAGAGTGCGGTAGTCGGTGGCGACGGCGGCGATCAGGTCGCCGACGAAGCCCAGCCCGGTGGCGACGAGCAGAACCTTCTTCTTGCCGAAGAGCGCCGCGGCCTTGACCGCGAAGGGCAGGAAGAACGTCCCGGTCAGCAGGGTCATCAGGGTGAACCAGGCGATTTCGGTGGTCCGGAAGTGGATCGCGACATCGGCCTGCGCGATTCCGGACAGCGCGGCCATCAGCGCGACCAACTGGACGGTCCACACGAGCGCGACGACGACGAGGACGTTGCGCCTGGTCGAGAGTGGTCTCTCGTGTTCCTCTGGGGCAGCGGTCTTTGTCTGGGACATGGGCGGCCTTCCAAGGGTGAGCGGAGATCCAGAGCACGGCTCTGACTCTGGAGGTGTGGGGAGGGTTGGTGCCGGTAAAGTAGACCTAACGGTCGGTACAATCAATAAGCTGCGCGTAAAGCCATCGAGCAACCGCTCTCGATCCCACTCACCGGGACAAAGACACCCGGTGGAGGCGTCCCCTGGGAGGCAGGCCCGAAGGGGCGCCCCCCAGGGGCGCGGGGAACTGCGCGACAAGCCCCCACTCGCCGGCAGTCGAACGACCCACCGGCAAAGGGGCCGCGAGGAACCGCGCGACAACTCCCCCGACCCACGCCCAAACGAACCGCCGGACCCGCGGAGCGTTACGCTCGGCACCGTGCTCCGTATCCTCGACGCCCGAACCGGCGAGCCCGCCGTCGCCGCCCCGGCCCGCAGGGCCCTGACCCGCGTCGAGGCGCATGTGCGGGGCTTCGACGCCACCGCCCTCCGCGTGCTCCTGGTCGCCGACGTCCTCGTCCGCGCCCTGGAGGTCGGCGGCACCCCCGCCTGGCCCGTGCTGGCCGGTGAGGAACAGGTGGCCGAACTCCACGCGACCGCCGCGGCCCTCGGTATCCGCCCCTTCGAGGACCGGCGTGACGTCGGACCGGAACTCGCGGAGGCCCAGCTGCTCCATGTGGTGAGCCTGGGCGACCAGGCCACGGGCGGTATCCGCCTGGACGTCGCCCCGGTCGACTCCGCGGCCCCCGTGAGCGTCCCGGGGGACACCGACCCCACCACCCTCCGCCTCGCCCTCCTCACCCACCCCCGCGCCGAGCCCGTACAGCTCACCCCGGCCGCCCTGGCCGAAGCGGGCGGCACGCTCGCGCACTGGCGCCGCTCGGTCGCCGTCTGGGCCGGGCAGCCGTCCCGGCCGGTGCCCGACGCCGTACGCCACGACCTGCGCGCCGCATGGGAGGACGACCTGGACGTGCCCGCCGTACTGGACGTCCTGCGCCGAGTCGAGACCCTCGACGGGCTGCCGGACGGCGCCCGCTTCGAGACGTACGCCTACGCCGACCGCATCCTCGGCCTCGAACTCACCCGCGACATCGGGACCTTGCCGTGACCACCCACCGGGGCATGGGCCCGCTGCGCCGGCTGGTCGTCCTCCGGCACGCCAAGTCGGCCTGGCCGCCCGGCGTCGACGACCACGACCGCCCCCTCGGTCCGCGCGGACTGCGTGACGCCCCCGCCGCCGGACGCGCGCTCGCCGAGGCCGACTGCCTGCCCGACCTCGCCCTGTGCTCCACCGCCGAACGCGCCCTCCGTACCTGGGAGTTGGCGGCGGCCGAGTGGGGCACGCCGCCGCCGGTCCGGCACGATCCGCGGGTGTACGGGGCCGACGTACCGGAGTTGCTGGCCGTCGTCCGTGAAGTCCCGTCCACCGTCGAGACGTTGCTGCTGGTCGGGCACAACCCCGGCCTGGAGGAACTGGTGCTGGAGCTGGCCGGGGACGCGCTCGACGACGCGCTGGACGACGTACGGACGAAGTTCCCGACCGCCGCGATCGCCGTCCTGGTCTGGCACGGCGAGAGCTGGCACGACCTGGCGCCCGGCACGGCCCTCCTCACGGACATGATCGTGCCGCGCGGCAAGCAGCCCCACTGACCCCCGGCCACCCCACCCGGTGCGCATAGGGTGGCCGGATGCCGGACGAGTACCGCACAGTGACCCACGCGGGTGTGCACGAGACCGAGGTCAACCGCTCCCGCTTCCTGTGCGCCCTCGCCCCGGCGGCCACCGAACAGGAGGCCCAGGAGTTCGTCGCCGCCGTCCGCAAGGAGCACGCGGACGCCACGCACAACTGCTTCGCGTACGTCATCGGCGCCGACGCCTCCGTCCAGCGGGCGAGCGACGACGGCGAACCGGGCGGCACGGCCGGCGTGCCCATGCTCCAGATGCTGCTGCGCCGCGACATGCGGTACGTCGTCGCCGTCGTCACCCGGTACTACGGCGGGGTCAAGCTGGGCGCGGGCGGGCTGATCAGGGCGTACGGGGGAGCGGTCGGCGAGGCCCTCGACGTGCTCGGCACCCGCACCCGCCGCCGCTTCCGGCTGGCCACGGTCACCGTCGATCACCAGCGGGCCGGCAAGGTCCAGAACGACCTGCGGTCGACTGGACGCGAGGTGCGCGATGTGCGGTACGGGGAGGCCGTCACGATCGAGATCGGGCTGCCGGACGCCGATGTGGAGGCGTTCAGGGCGTGGCTGGCGGATGCGACGGCGGGGACGGCCGGGTTCACCCTCGGGGGAGAGGCGTACGGGGACGCGTGAGCGGCACGACGACCTCGGGGGCCGCACATCGGGCTGATACGGGAGTAACCGCCCGTGATGTCAGACCCGGCTGTTAGTTTCGGGGATCATGAGACTGCTGCACACGTCCGACTGGCATCTCGGCCGCGCCTTCCACCGGGTGAACATGCTCGGGGCGCAGGCCGAGTTCATCGGCCATCTCGTCACCGTCGCGCGGGAGCGCGAGGTCGACGCGGTGGTCGTGTCGGGTGATGTGTACGACCGGGCGGTGCCGCCGCTGGCCGCGGTCGAGCTGTTCGACGACGCCCTGCACCGGCTCGCCGACCTCGGGGTGCCGACGGTGATGATCTCCGGCAACCACGACTCGGCCCGCCGTCTCGGCGTCGGTGCCGGGCTCATCGGTCGCGCAGGCATCCATCTGCGCACCGACCCGTCGGCCGCCGGGACGCCGGTGGTCCTCCCGGATGCCTCCGGGGGTGGGGACGTGGCCTTCTACGGGCTGCCGTACCTCGAACCGGCGCTGGTCAAGGACGAGTTCGGGCTGGAGAAGGCCGGCCACGAGAGTGTCCTCGCCGCCGCCATGGACCGGGTCCGCGCCGACCTCGCCACGCGCGCGGAGGGCACCCGTTCCGTCGTCCTCGCCCATGCCTTCGTCACCGGCGGCGAGGCCAGCGACAGCGAGCGGGACATCACCGTCGGAGGGGTCGCCGCCGTGCCCTCCGGGGTGTTCGACGGCGTCGACTATGTGGCACTGGGCCATCTGCACGGCTGCCAGACCATCACCGAGCGCGTGCGCTACTCGGGCTCCCCGCTGCCGTACTCCTTCTCGGAGGCCGACCACCGCAAGAGCATGTGGCTGGTCGACCTGGCGGGCGACCGCTCGCTCACCGCGGAGCGCGTCGACTGCCCGGTGCCGCGCCCGCTCGCCCGTATTCGGGGGGCGCTGGAGGAACTGCTCGCCGATCCGGACCTCACCCGCCACGAGGACGCGTGGATCGAGGCGACGCTGACGGACGCGGTGCGCCCGGCCGACCCCATGGCCCGCCTCTCGGAACGGTTCCCGCACACCTTGAGCCTCGCCTTCGACCCGGATCGCTCACCGGACGACCCGGACGTGACCTACGCGCGGCGCCTGGCGGGGCGCGAGGACCAGGAGATCGCGGAGGACTTCGTCCTGCATGTGCGGGGCGCGGAAGCGGACGAGCACGAACGGGGCGTACTGCGGGACGCGTTCGACGCGGTGCGGGTGGACGAGACGGTGCGGGAGGTGGCTCGGTGAGGTCGGCACGGGGTGCGTTGAGTGGGCGGAACGGTGTGGGTTGGGGCCACGGTCCCGACGCGGGTCGGGGCGTCGGCCATGGCGTTGGTCATGGTGCGGGGTACGACGTGGGGTGCGGGTTGGTGGGGCTTCTCGCGCAGTTCCCCGCGCCCCTGGAAGGCGGGGGCTGCGCCCCTGGCCTTTCGGGTCGTAGGGGTGGGGCGGATTGCGGCGCGGGTCGGGGCGCCGGCCGAGGCGTTGGCTACGGTGCGGAGTATCACGCGGGGTGCGGGTCCGTTGGGCTTCTCGCGCAGTTCCCCGCGGCGCTGAGAGGCTGGGGCTGCGCCCCTTGCCTCTCAGGCCGCAGGGCCGGGGCGGGGCGTGACGCGGGCCAGCGTGCCCGGGGCGACCGGCGTCGCGCCCACTCGCAGAGCGACTCGCACGCGGAGGGTGTCCGGTGAGGCTGCATCGTCTGGACATCGCGGCCTTTGGGCCCTTCGGGGGTGCTCAGCAGGTCGACTTCGGTGAGTTGTCCGCCGCCGGGTTGTTCCTGCTGCACGGGCCGACGGGTGCGGGCAAGACGTCGATCCTGGACGCCGTCTGCTACGCGCTGTACGGCTCGGTGCCCGGTGCCCGCCAGGGTGGTTCCCTGCGCAGCGATCATGCCGCGCCTGGCACGCGGACCGAAGTCACCCTCGAACTGACCGTCGCCGGGCGCCGGTTGGAGCTCACTCGGCAGCCACCCTGGGAGCGGCCCAAGAAGCAGGGGCGTCCGGGTACGACGGTCGAGAAGGCGCAGAGCTGGCTGCGCGAGTACGACGCCTCGGCCGGTGCCTGGAAGGACCTCAGCCGCTCCCACCAGGAGATCGGCGAGGAGATCACCCAGCTGCTCGGGATGAGCCGCGAGCAGTTCTGCCAGGTCGTGCTGCTGCCCCAGGGCGACTTCGCCCGCTTCCTGCGCGCCGACGCCGAGGCCCGCGGCAAGCTGCTCGGCCGTCTCTTCGACACGCATCGCTTCGCCGAGGTCGAGAAGCGCCTCGCGGATCGCCGGCGCGCCGCCGAGGCCGAAGTGTGCGACGGGGACGCGGAGTTGCTGGCCGACGCCCACCGGATGCAACAGGCCGGCGGTGACGCCATGGAGCTGCCCGGCCTCGCGCCGGGTGAACCGGGGCTGGCCGAGGCCATCATGGGCGCCGCCGCCGTCGCCCGCTCCACCGCGCGTGAGCGGCTCACCATCGCCCACTGTGCCCGCGCCGCCGCCGAGTCCGCGCAGGTCGCGGCCGACGGCGCGCTGGCCGACGTACGCGAAGTGGCCCGGTTGCAGCGGCGGTTCGCCGAGGCACGGGAGCGGGCCGGGCGGCTGGAGGAACGGGCGGACACGCACCGGGCGGACCGGGCGTGGATGGAGCGGGCCCGCAAGGCCGAGGCGGTGGCGCCCGCGCTGGAGCTGCGGGAGGCCGCCGAGGCCGAGCACCGGCGCGCCGCCGACGGTGAGGCACGCGCGCGTGCCCTGCTGCCGGACACCTTCGCGGACGCCGGCGCCGGTGGACTCGCCGCCGCCGCGCGCCGGGCCGCCGAGGAACTGGGCGGACTCGAATCCGCCCGCCGCGCCGAGCAGCGCCTGGCCCAGCTCATCGCCGAGCGCACCGGCCTGGACCGTCAGGAACGCGCCGACGAGGACGTCCTGCACGACGCCGAGAACTGGCTGGGCGGATGGGAGGCGACCCGAGCGGACCTCCAGACCCGTATCGAGTCGGCGCAGGAGGCCGCCACCCGGGCCGAACAGCTCGCCGTCCAGCGGGAACCCGCCCAGAACCGGCTCAGTGCGGCACGCCAGCGCGATGCGCTCGCCCGGGACACGGACGAGACGCAAACCCATGTACTGGCCTCGCGCGAGCGAGCCACGGAGGCCAGGGCGCACTGGCTCGACCTCAAGGAACAGCGCCTGAACGGCATCGCCGCCGAACTGGCCGCCAAGCTGAGCGACGGCGAACCCTGTGCCGTCTGCGGGGCCACCGAACACCCGGCGCCCGCACGGAAGATCGCCGGGCACGTCGACCGCGAGGCGGAGGAGCGGGCGCTCGCCGCCTACCAGCGGGCCGACGAGCGACGCGCCGAGGACGAACGCCGACTGGGCCTCGTACGCGAGGCACTGGCCGCTGCCACGGCCGAGGCCGGGGACGCGCCCACCGCACAACTCGCCGAGCAGGCCGGGGAGTTGGAGCGGCGGTACGAACAGGCCCGGCGAGGCGCCTCCGGGCTGCACTCCGCGCACGAGGAGCTGCGCCGGGTCGAGCAGGAGCGCGAGCGCCGAACCGCCGCCCAGCAGGAGGCGGCGCTCAGGACGGCGTCCAGGGTCGCCCGCCGGGACACCCTGGACAGTGAACGGGCCGCGCTGGAGGAGGAGTTGGCGCAGGCCCGGGGTGGCGCCGCGAGCGTTGCCGTGCGGGCCGGGCAACTGGAACGGCAGGTTGCCCTGCTCACCGACACGGCCGAGGCGGTCCGCGCCGCCGAGGACACCGCCCAGCGCCTCAAGGACGCCGACGCCCGTCTCGCCGACGCCGCCTATCGCGCCGGGTTCGACACGCCACGGGCGGCGGCGGACGCCCTGCTGGACGACGCGGCCCACCGCGAACTCCAACAGCGGCTGGACGCCTGGCAGTCCGAGGAGGCCGCCGTACGGGCCGCCCTCGCCGAACCCGACACCGTGGCCGCCGCGCAGCAGCCGCCCGCCGACCTCGCGGGCGCCGAACAGGCCGCCTCGGCCGCGGCCCGGCGACTGCGGGAGGCCGCCTCCGCGCGCGACGCCGCCGCGAGCCGCTGCCGCGAACTCGACCGCCTGTCCGCGCGCTCGGCCACGGCGGTACGACGGCTCGCACCCCTTCGTGCCGCCCACGACCGGGTGGCCCGCCTCGCCACCCTCACCGCAGGCACCTCGGCGGACAACGAACGCAAGATGCGCCTGGAGTCGTACGTCCTCGCCGCCCGCCTGGAACAGGTGGCCGCCGCCGCGACGGCACGGCTGCTGCGCATGTCGTCCGGGCGCTACACCCTGGTCCACTCCGACGACCGGGCCGGGCGGGGCCGCAGCGGCCTCGGGCTGCATGTCGTCGACGCCTGGACCGGGCGTGAGCGGGACACGGCGACCCTGTCCGGCGGCGAGACGTTCTTCGCCTCGCTCGCCCTCGCCCTCGGCCTCGCGGACGTCGTGACGGACGAGGCCGGCGGGGTCCGCCTCGACACCCTCTTCATCGACGAGGGCTTCGGCAGCCTCGACGACCAGACGCTCGACGAGGTCCTCGACGTCCTCGACTCACTGCGCGAACGCGATCGCAGCGTCGGCATCGTCAGCCATGTGCCGGACCTGCGGCGGCGGATCCACGCCCAACTGGAGGTGGAGAAGGGGAGATCGGGGTCGGTGGTGAGACAGCGGGGCGGCGGATGAGGCGGGATACCAGACCAGCCGCTGGCGCTCACTGACCGACGGGGCGACGGGGGAGCGGCGACGAGTAGACGACGCTCGTCGTCACCGAGCCCAGCGTGCCGATCTTTCCCGACACCTCCTCCAGGTGCCGCATCGAACGCGCGATGACCTTGATGACGAAGCAGTCGTCCCCCGTCACGTGATGCGCCTCCAGGATCTCGGGCGTCGCGGCGACCAGGTCGTGGAACGGCTTGTAGTTGCCGTTCGGATACCTGAGCCGTACGAAGGCGACGATCGGCAGACCGAGCCGCTCCGGGTCGACGACCGCCGCGTACCCCTGGATGACACCGGCCTCCTCCAGCCGTCGCACCCGCTCGGTGACCGCGCTCGGGGACATCGCGACGGCACGCGCCAGCTCGGCGAAACTGGCGCGGCCGTCACGCTGGAGGACATCGAGGATGCGCCAGTCGGTGGCGTCCGGGGAAAACGTGCTCATGCCTGAGAAATAGCAGGGGAATCACCGGCTGATCAAGAGAACAGCCGTGGATCACACCTTCAGGTGAACCGATCACCGGCCGTAGATTTCCGGGTGAAGGACCTCGGCCGAGAGTTCCTGCCAAGGGAGGGCCAGACCATGAGCACCACCACGACCGCCGTCAACCCAGTCCTGCGCGTCGCCCCGGCCGCCCCGGCCGAGGCCGCCGCCTACTTCGCCGCGAGCCTCGCCTTCCACGCCGACGTGTCCGACGTGGCCGCCGCCCTCGCGGCCGACGCCGACCCCGGCTTCGTCGTCGTCGACTCACGCTCCACCGAGTCCTGGGACCAGGGCCACATCCCGGGCGCCCTCCACCTGCCGACGGCCCTGATCCCCGCACAGGCGGCACAGCTGCTCGACAAGTCGACCCCGGTGGTCACGTACTGCTGGGGCCCCGGCTGCAACGGAGCGACCCGCGCCGCCCTGGCCCTCGCCCAACTCGGCTACCAGGTCAAGGAGATGCTCGGCGGCTTCGAGTACTGGGTGCGCGAGGGCTTCGAGTACGAGACATGGGAGGGCCGGGACCGCCGCGACGCGGACGCGCTGACGGCTCCGGTGGACGCGGCGGACTGCGGCTGCTGAAGCGAACGCCGACCGCAGTCCGCACGAGCCACCGTCCCGTACAAGAATCAGTCCCCGTACGAGCTTCAGTCCCGTACGACTTCGGGCAGAGGCCGCAGGAAGTCACGGTCCGCCGAGCCGAACTCCCCGTCCGGGCGGGCCGCGTGCAGGACGACGTCGAGGGCGGCATCCGGGTCGCAGGCGTAATGCCCGCTGGCCCAGGCGGCGTTGGCCTCGACGACGGCCCACTGCGAGCACTCCGCCAGCAGACCGACGTCCACGACGACCGCGCTCGGCAGGTGCTGGGACGCCAGCCGTTCTGCGAAGGCCAGCACCTCCGCGCGCTGAGGGTCCTCGTCGAGCGGCACGACATCCAGTTCACCGTGCGCCAAGTACCGGCTGCCGGTGCGGACTTCACCGTCGAGCAGGAACAGCCGGTACTCCACGGCGAACGTCACGATGTCGCTCACCAGCACCGGCGTGCTGTCGTCGACCGCGTCGGGACCCGGTAGCCCGCTCCCGTCCGGATAGACGCGCGCGGGGAAGCTCTTGTCGTTGGGCGGCTTCACGAACGCGGGCCGCCGCAGCTGCCGCGCCTCGGCGACGGTGCTGAACTCGATCTCCCTGCACGTGAGTTCGTACGGCAGCCGGGCCAGCCAGTCCGGCGCCGCCTCCAGCAGCCCGAGCCCCAGCTCGCCGGCCACCACGTCCGCGAACAGCGGACCGGCGTACAGCGTCGCGCCCTCGGCCGCCCGCCACTCCTCCGCCACCCGCCACTCGCGCAGGACCTCGACGCCCATGCCGCGCCGACGTGCCGCGTCGGCCAGTGCGTGTCCGGTCGCGGTAACGCGTGGGGAGAGAAAGAGAGTTCGGGCGTTCATGGGAGTCGAGAGTGGCCTACCGGGACGGATGGGGGACAGCGAATTTACGGGCGCGCACGGCGTGTAGGTTGCTGCGCATGGCAGTTGAGTGGGTGGAGTCGGGCGGTGGGCCGCTCATAGCGGTGCCGGAAGCGGTGTTGCCGTTCTGGGCGGGAGCCGACGGCGACGAGTTGTCGACGGACTACGACCGGGCCTGCGAAGTGGACGGTCTCATCGGGTTCGTGCCCGTCGGTGACAGCACGGCTCTCGTCCTCGGTGACGAACCCGCCTCGACCGCGTTCCTGCCGGAGCACGACACCTTCGTACGGTGGTGTGCCGCCGACTCCGAGGACGAACTCCTTGCCTGTGTCCCGGCCGCGCTCGCCGCAGCCGAGTGGGAGGCGGACAGGGTGTGGGAGACACCGGGCGACGTGATCCTCTTCGACTCGGCCTGGCCGGGCAAGGAGACCGACCGGACCGATCAGCTGCGGGTCGGGCTGGCGTCGGGGCGGTACGCGGTGCGGGCGGCGTACGTGGAGCCCGGGCCGGAGACGTGGGTGGGGCTCGTACAGCTGCGGCGGCTGGTGGACTGACCGCTTCCGGAAAGGGGACCGGGGGAGGGGAGGGACGGGGGCCGCAGGGGCGTATCCCGCGCCCACAACCCCCGTACCCCGCCCCCGAGTTACCTCGCGGCGAGCCGCCTCACAGCTGGGACAGCTCGTCCACCAGATCGTCCAGCCCCAACGACCCCTGCGACAGCGCGGCCATGTGCCAGGCCTTCGCGTCGAAGGTGTCGCCGTGGCGGCGCTGGGCGTTCGCGCGGCCCAGGAGCCAGGCCCGTTCGCCCAGCTTGTAGCCGATCGCCTGGCCGGGGATCGTCAGATAGCGCGTCAGTTCGCTCTCCACGAAGTCCGCGGGCCGGCTGCTGTGGGAGCCGAAGAACTCCTGGGCCAGTTCCGGGGTCCAGCGCTCGCCGGGGTGGAACGGCGAGTCCGCCGGGATGTCCAACTCCGCGTGCATACCGATGTCGACGATGACGCGGGCCGCCCGCATCATCTGCGCGTCGAGGTAGCCGAGGCGCTGCTCCGCGTCCGTGAGGAAGCCCAGTTCGTCCATCAGGCGCTCCGCGTACAGCGCCCAGCCCTCGCAGTTGGCGCTGACGCCGCCGACGGTGGCCTGGTAGCGGGAGAGGTTCTCGGCGACGTGCACCCACTGCGCGAGCTGGAGGTGATGGCCGGGGACGCCCTCGTGGTACCAGGTCGAGACCAGGTCGTACACCGGGAAGCGGGTCTGGCCCATCGTCGGCAGCCAGGTGGTGCCGGGGCGGGAGAAGTCCTCCGACGGGGACATGTAGTACGGCGCCGCCGCGCTGCCCGGCGGCGCGATGCGGGACTCCACCTTCTTCACCCGCTCGGCGAGTTCGAAGTGCGTGCCGTCCAGCGCCTCGATCGCCTGGTCCATCAGGCCCTGGAGCCACTCGCGGACCTCTTCGACGCCCTCGATGTGCTTGCCGTGCTCGTCGAGATGCGCCAGCGCCACCCACGGCGTCTGAGCGCCCGGCAGGATCTTCTCGGCCTCCAGCCGCATCTCACCGAGGAGACGGTGGAACTCGGCCCAGCCGTACGCGTACGCCTCGTCCAGGTCCAGATCCGTGCCGTTCCAGTAGCGCGACCAGCGCGCGTACCGCTCCCGGCCCACCGTGTTCGGCTTGCCCTCGACGGCCGGCGCGTACACGTCCCGCATCCAGCCCTGGAGTTCGACGACGGCCTCGTCCGCGCCCCGCGCCGCCTCGTCCAGCTCGGTGCGCCGCGCCTCGGGGCCGGCCGACGCGAAGTCCGCGAACCAGCCGATGCCCTTGCCGTCCAGGTCGGACCACTCGCCGAGCTGCCCGACGAACGTGGCCGTGGGGCGCGGAGCCGCGTACAGCTCGCGTTCCAGGCCCAGGGCCAGGCTCTCCCGGTAGCCCCGCAGCGCGGCCGGCACCGCGCGCAGCCGCTCCGCGACCGCCGCCCAGTCCTCGTCCGTCTCCGTCGGCGTCACCGTGAACACCTCGCGCACCGAGTGCGCGGCCGTGTGCATGTTGCCGACGGCACGCAGCCCCTCACCGGCCTCGTGCACGGCGAGTTCGGCGGTGAGCCGCTCGCGCAGCAGCCGCCCGCAGCGCCGCTCGATGTCACTGTCCGCGCCAGGCTGCCGCTCGGCCTCGTCCAGCCGCGCCAACGTCGTCCGCGCCAGCTCCGCCAGGGCCTCCTGCCCCGCGGGCGAGGTGTCCGGCAGCCTGCTCGAACTCTCCTTCACGCCGAGGTAGGTACCGGTGACCGGATCGAGGGCGACGAGTTCGTCGACATAGGCGTCGGCGACCTCACGAGGCAGGGGGTTCTTGGTGTCTGACATGCACTCATCCTCGTACGCGCCCATGGACCATGCCAAGCGGGTTCACCCGCGCCCCCAAAGGGGCGCGGGGAACTGCGCGACCAGCCACGACGAACCCGCAGACGAGTGTCAACCTTGGAACGGTGTGTTCAGTCTCGCGAACTGTGGTCGTACGGCAAGGGAGACGCAACCGGCGACGCATCCAGCCGCGCAGTGATCACCAACGTCCCCTCCTCGATCTGATAATCCAGTGGCAACCCAAGCCCCCGCATAGCAGCGACCATCCCCGTGTTGGACGACTGCGTCACGGCATACACGTGCTCGCACTTCGCCTCGCGCGCCATGGACACCAGGCGCCGAAGAAGCTCGCCACCAATACCCCGCCGCTGCCACTCGTCCTCGACGATCAGCGCGATCTCGGTCTCGTCACCGTCCCAGAGAAGGTGACCGAGGCCGACGACCCGCCCGGACGCCGTCTGGACGGCGAGCGTGCGGCCGAAGCGCGGGCTGAGCAGATGGTTCAGATAGCGGTCGGCGTCGCCCATCGGACCGTGGTAGCGCAGCGACAGCGTGCGCGGTGAGCACCGCTCGTGCATCGCCTTCGCCGCGTCCAGGTCGCCCGCGTCGGCGCGCCGTACGGTGATGGCGTTGCCCCGCGGCAGCGTCAGCACGTCCCGGCCGTGCGGGACGCGGGGACCGAGCCGCGCGTCCAGCTCCACCAGCGCCCGCGCCCGGGCGAACTCGGTCGGGGTGAACGGCAGATACGGCCGCTCCACGGTGATCACTCCACCTTCCGGCGCGCGCAGCCGCATCACCGTGTCCGTCTCTTCGAGGGCGCCCTCGACCGGTACGCCCTCCCGTGCCGCCGAGTCGCCGCCGGGCAGCGACCGGATCGTGCACCGCCCGAGCAACTGGCGCAGCGCCAAGGGCAGTTCGGCCCTGTCCAGGGCCGTACGGGTGGCCAGGCCCAGGACCCGGGTCGGCGCGTCGACGAGATCGTGGGTGTCGGCCCGCTCGATCCACGTCCCGGCGCCGCCCGCCTCGGTCACCGACCCGGAGATCTCGGCGGCGTCGAGGTCGCCCGCGGCACGCAGCAGGAACTCGTCGACCGTGCCCCGGGCCAGCGGATGCGTCTGGAGGCTGAGGATGTCGATGCGCCGCTCGGCGAGGGCGATGCACAGCGCGGCGAGTGATCCCGGCTCGTCCTTCACCGTCGTCCGCATCCGCCACAGCACACTCGCGCCGGTGTCCATGCCGGCATCGGTATCGGTATCAGGACCGGCATCGGTGTCGTCCGGGGGTGCGTGACCGTGGCGGCTTGCCCACCATGTGCGCAGCAGGGCGGCGAGTTCGACGATGTCCCGCCGCCACTGGCGTACCGGGCGCCCGTCCGTCACAGCAGTTCCTTCACATGCTTTTCGAGTCATGCAGTCACCATGCGCCAACGGTGTTGCGTGATCACGAACGGACTGTGACCGAAGGGTTAAGTTGCCTTTGGCCCCTTTTGTTTACTTTTGCACAGTTATGGCGCGCGTGCTGCTACTGCCCCACCAGCCCCGGCTGCAGCACCTTCGTGAACAGCACGGTCCCGTCCTGCTCGCGCAGTCGTACCGTCAGTTCCCCGCTGTGGCCGTCGATGTCGACCTCGCCGAAGAACTGGTAGCCGCCGGCCGGCGAGACGTTCGCGGCCTCCGGTGCCTTCACGAAGACCCGCTCCGGACCGAACGTGCCGTCGAGCGCGCTGGCGGGGAAGGCACCGGCGTTCAGCGGGCCCGACACGAACTCCCAGAACGGCTCGAAGTCGGTGAACGCGGCCCGCGCGGGCTGGTAGTGCTGCGCCGAGGTGTGGTGGACGTCGGCGGTCAGCCAGACCGTGCCGGTGATCCGCCGGTGCTTGATGTACCGCAGCAGCTCGGCGATCTGCAGCTCACGCCCGAGCGGCGCACCCGGGTCGCCCTGCGCCACGGCCTCGATGTTGGCCCTGCCCTCGGTGGCGTCCGGCACGACCAGGCCCAGCGGCATGTCGGCGGCGATCACCTTCCACACGGCACGCGAGCACGACAGCTCCCGCTTGAGCCACTCCAACTGCTCGGCGCCGAGGATGCCCTGCGGGTCGACGGTCTGGTCGTCGGGGGAGTTGGCGTTGCGGTACGTCCGCATGTCGAGCACGAACACGTCGAGCAACGGCCCCTGGTGCAGCACCCGGTGGACACGGCCGTCGCGGGTGCCCGGCCGGAGCGTGGAGATCGGGAAGTACTCGGAGAAGGCCCGCCGGGCCCGGCCGACGAGGGTGTCGACGCTCTTCTCGGTGTAGCGCGTGTCCGAAGCGAGGATGGTCTGCCCCGGGTACCAGTTGTTGCGCACCTCGTGGTCGTCCCACTGGATGATCGACGGAACCTGCGCGTTGAACCGCCGCAGGTTGTCATCCAGCAGGTTGTACCGGAAGTTGCCACGGAACTCGGCGAGCGTCTCGGCGACCTTCGCCTTCTCCTCGGTCGTGATGTTCCGCCAGATGCTGCCGTCAGGCAGCGCGGCGGTCGCGGCTATCGGGCCGTCCGCATAGATGTTGTCGCCGCTGCACAGGAAGAAGTCCGGGTCGAGCTTCCCCATCGCGTCGTAGATCCGGTAGCCGCCGAGGTCCGGGTTGATGCCCCAGCCCTGCCCCGCCAGGTCCCCCGACCACAGGAACCGCACCCCGTCACGCCGTCGCGCCGGCGCCGTACGGAAGGTGCCGGTCACCGGCTCGCCCGTGCGGCGCGGGTCGTCCGGGTCGGCCAGCAGCACGCGGTAGTGGATCTGCTCGCCCGACGGCAGCCCGCGCAGCCGCGTCGTACCGGTGAAGTCGCTGCCCGCGCCGAGCAGCGGACCGTGCCAGCGGCGGGCGTTGCGGAACGACTCGGTGGCGGACGTCTCGACGACCATCCGGGCGGGCCGGTCGGAGCGCACCCACACCAGCCCCGAGTCGGCGGTCACATCGCCGGTCTGGACACCCCACCCGGCCTTCGGCCGCCCGGACAGGGCGAACGCGGGAGCCGCCGCACCGACGGCGGCGGGCAGGGTCAGGGCCGCCGACGCGGCGAGTGAACCGCGCAGCACGCTGCGACGACCGGGCAACGGAACAGGTGACATGGGACGTGCCTCCGGGGACAGGATCCGGCGAGTGTGCACTGCCACAACTACTGGGACACCGCAGCGCGCACGCAAACCCCACATGAACAACTGCCCCCGCAGACAAGGGAAGCAGGCGAGGCAACCGGACTGCTGGCGGCCCACAGGGACCGGACTGTTGGCGGCCGTCAGGGAGCGAGGGCCTCGGCCATCAGCCGCACCCCGGCCGCGATCCGCGCGGGTGACAACTGCGCGTACCCCAGCACCAACCGCACGCCCCCACCCGTCACGCGCGCGTGCGCGAAGTCCGTCAGCGGCCGTACCGCGACCCCGGCCGCCGCCGTCCGCTCCAGGAACCGCTCCTGCGGCCCGTACCGCTCCGGCAGCGCGGCGATGACGTGCAGACCGGCCGCGATCCCCGACACCTCCGCCCCGGGAAAGTGCTCCTCCAGCGCCGCTACGAGGGCATCGCGCCGTTCCCGGTACGCGCGCTGGCAGCGGCGCAGATGCCGGTCGTAGTCACCGCGTTCCACGAACCGCGCGAACAGCTCCTGGTCGAGGGCGGGATGGCCCAGGTCCATCGTCCGCTTCCGCTCGACGACCTCCTCGGCGACCGACTCCGGTACGAGGAGCCAGCCGAGCCGCAGTCCGGGCGCGAGCGACTTGCTGACGGATCCCGTGTAGGCGACGCGCTCGGGGTCGAGCCCCTGCAGAGCGCCCACGGGGGCACGGTCGTACCGGAACTCCCCGTCGTAGTCGTCCTCGATCACCAGCCCCTCGACCGACCGCGCCCAGTCGAGGAGTTCGGTACGCCGGTCCGCCGAGTAGGCGATCCCGGAGGGGAACTGGTGGGCGGGCGTGGTCACCACCGCCCGTACCCCGGACGCCCGCAGCGCGTCCAGGTCGAGGCCCTCGTCGTCCAGGGGCAGCGGTACGGCGTCCAGGCCGGCCGCGATGTACAGGGAGCCGTGTTCCGGGCTCCCGGGGTCCTCGACGCCGATGTCGCGCATCCCGCGCGCGTGGAGCACGTAACCGAGCAGCGTCGTCGCCTGGGCCACCCCGGAGACCACCACCAGCCGTTCCGGGTCCGCGACCACGCCCCGGCGCCGCGCGAGCAGCTCCGCCAGTGCCGTCCGCAGCCGGGGCAGCCCGCGCGGATCGGGGTAGCCGAGGGCGTGATGGGGGACCTCGGCGAGCACCGCGCGCTGGGCGGTGGCCCACGCGGCACGCGGGAACAGTGACAGGTCGGGGGTGCCCGGGCGGAAGTCGGCGCGGGCGCTGGGGGAGCGCGGAGCGAGGTCCCGCGCGCGTGGGTGCGCGGCCCGGACGGCACCGCCCACCCAGGTCCCGGCGCCGCGCCCGCTGCGCAGATAGCCCTCCGCGGTCAACTGCTCGTACGCCTCCGTGACCAGCCCCCGCGACACCCCGAGATCGGCCGCGAGATCCCGGCTCGACGGCAGTCGCGTCCCCGGCACGAGCCGCCCCGAGCGGACGGCCGCCCGCAGCGCCTCCTGAAGCGAACGCCCACGCGCGCGTGCCGGTGCGGCAGCGGCCGGAAGCAGCAACTCCCAGGCGGCGGAGCCCGGCAGCCCGCTCGGACTGGTCCCCGATGACGTCATGGAAGTGGACCTTAGTCCGGTCCACCGCGCTCCCTAGCGTGACGCCCATGAACGCCACCCCCGACCCCGCCGACATCACCCCCGCGCGCGGGGCCCTCCTCACCGCCCTCGCCGCCGTCCTCGTCGGCTGCTCCTTCACCGCGAACAGCGTCCTCGGCGACTACCCGTACGCGGGTGGCCAGTTCCTGCGCTACGGCCTGGCCTGTCTGCTGCTCCTGCCGCTGGTCGGCCGGGGCGGCGCAGCCCCGCTGCGGACAATCACCGCCCGCCAGTGGACCCGCCTCGCGCTGCTCGCCGCCGTCGGCATGGTCGGCTTCAACCTGGCCGTCATCGCCGCCGAACGCAGCGCGGAACCGGCGGTGCCGGGCGTGTTCGTGGGCTGCGCGCCCGTGGTCGTGGCGGTCCTGGTGCCCCTGCTGGACGGGCGGCGACCCCAACGGGTGGTGCTGTACGGGGCGTTGACGGTCGCGGTGGGCGCGTTCGCGGTCCAGGGGTGGGGCCGTACGGACGGCGTGGGCATCGCCTTCTCCGGGTGCGCGCTGGCCGGTGAGGTCGGGTTCGCGGTGCTCGCCGTACCGCTGGTGCGGCCTCTCGGGCCCCGGCTGCTGTCCGCGACCGTGTGCGGCCTCGCCGCCGCCGAGTCCGCGCTCGCCGGGGTGGTCCTCGACGGCGCCGGCTGGCTGCGCGTGCCCGACGCCACCGAGACCGCCGCACTGCTGTGGCAGGCGGCGGTCGTCACCGTCGTCGGCTTCGTGTGCTGGTACATCGGCATGCAGCGGATCGGCGCGGAGCGCGCCACGCTCTTCTCCGGCCTCATCCCGGTCGCGGCGGCCTGCACCGCCCCGCTCGTCGGCACAGGCTCCTACGGCGCCGCCCAAGCCGCCGGAAGCGCCCTCGTGGGCGCCGGAGTCGCCCTGGGATCGGGCGCGTTGAGCCTCGTACGGCTACGCCGGTCAGCGGCTGCCGTCGAGGATCACCCGGGCGACCAGCGCCGGGTCGTCGTTCATCGGGACGTGGCCGCAGCCGGGCAGCCGGATCAGCCGCGCCTTGGGGATGATCCGCTTGGCGCGGATGCCCTGGCGGCGCACGAGCAGCAGGTCCCGGGTGCCCCACGCCACCGTGACCGGGATGCCCGGGACGTCGTCCGTGAACCGGACGGCGCGGCCGGACCTGAGGGTCTCGTTGAACCGCTGGGCGTTCGCCAGGGCGAGCGTCTCCGCGACGACGGCCTCGGGTGAACGGCGGCCGGGCCGGGCGTAGATGGTGCTCGTCAGGACGCTCCGCCCCGCCGCCGAGCGCGCCAGCCGCTCCACCATCGGCACCGGCATGCTCCGCGCGGCCCGCCGCATCGCGAGCAGCACACCGAACGCGTACCGCCGCTCCGCCTGCGACCAGAACCCCGCCGGGGAGATCGCGGTGACCGACCGCGCACGCTTCTCACGCCCGAGTTCCAGGGCGAGCAGACCGCCCAGCGAGTTGCCCGCCACATGCGGCCGGTCCAGCTCCAGTGCCTCGCACAGGGCGCCGAAGACGGCGGTCATCGTCGGCAGGTCGTGGGTGAAACCGTCCGCCAGCGGCGGGGACGCGCCGAACCCGGGCAGATCGACGGCGATCACCTCGCGCTCGGTGGCCAGGATGTCGATCACCGGGTCCCAGGCCTGCCGGTGGTGCCCGATGCCGTGCAGCAGCAGAAGCGGTTCGCCGGCGCCCACGCGCGCGTACGACAGGGTCACGGTCCTGGTCTCGGCCTGCGGGCCGTCCGGAGAGGGGACCTCGAAGGAGACGGTGGCGGACATGGGGCTGCTCCTCGTCGTACACGTCTGCGTGGCTGTCCACGCGGCTGTCTGCTGTGCTGTCTGCGGGCGCTGCGTAGACAGCTTGTCAGCAATTACTACCGACGGGTAGCCCTCGGTGGCCGCCGGCCGTCAACTCGCTGGACACGACCCACGGTGACGGGTTGGGATGGACTGGTGACCGCCGACACTGTGACCGACGTATTCGAATCGCACCGGCCCGTCCTCATGGGCGTCGCCTACCGCATGCTCGGCCGGGTGGCCGACGCCGAGGACGTGGTCCAGGAAGCGTGGCTGCGCTGGTCCGGCGCCGACCGCACCGACGTACGCGAACCGCGCGGCTACCTCGTACGCGTCACGACCCGGCTCGCCATCGACCGGCTGCGCCAGGTGAAGGCGCGGGGCGAGACGTACGTCGGACCGTGGCTGCCCGAGCCGTACGTGACCGACCTGGCCGACGCCGTTCCGGACGCGGCCGAGCGGGCCGTGCTCGCCGACACCGTGTCCCTCGCGGTCATGGTCGTCCTGGAGTCCCTCTCGCCGCTGGAGCGCGCGGTGTTCGTCCTCCGGGAGGCCTTCGCGTACCCGTTCGCAGAGATCGCCGCCATGCTCGACCGCGCCGAACCGGCGGTGCGTCAACTCGCCGGACGCGCCCGCCGGCACGTCGACGAACGGCGCCCGCGGTACGAGGTCGACCCGGCCCAGCGCCGGGACCTCACCGAACGGTTCCTCGTCGCCGCGGAACAGGGCGACCTCGCGGGCCTCATGGAACTCCTCGCCCCGGACGTCAGCCTCGTCGCCGACAGCGGCGGCCTCGCGCGGGCGCCGCGCCGCATCCTGGAATCGGCCGACCACGTGGGCCGCTTCGTCATCGGCACCGCCGGCAAGGGCCTCGCGGACGCGTCGATCCGCTTCCTGGAGATCAACGGCGGCTTCGCCCTGCTGGTCCTGGACGGCGGCAAGCCCGACGCCGTGATCCAGATCGACGTGGCGGACGGCCGTATCCAGCACGTCTACATCATCCGCAACCCGGACAAGGTGCGCTCCCTGGTGCCTCCCCAGGAACACTGATTGGTCTTGACCAAGTACCGAGGCCGCCCTATGGTCGCAGGAAAGTGCAACAACCTTTAATAAACAAGGGCGCTAAAACGCCGCCGGACCACGGCGATTGCGGAGGACAGGGTGGGGACCACGCAGTTGGAAACGGTGCCGGAGCCGAAGTACTGGCATCTGAAGACCGTGCTCAGTGAGGCACTGGACTCCGAGTTCACCGTGGGCGAGATCCTGCCCAACGAGCGCGACCTCGCGGCCCGCTTCGGCGTCGCCCGCGCCACGCTCCGCCAGGCACTGGAACAGCTCGAACTCGAAGGCCGGCTCCAGCGCCGTCGCGGTGTCGGCACGACCGTCGCCCCGCCGCGCATGGGCGTCGCCGTCGGCACGGCCGAGCACGTGTGGCCGGGCGCGACGGGTGACACCTGGCAGCCCGTGGACAGCGTGCTGACCGTACCGGCCGTGGTGGTGGCCGCCGCCCTGGAGACCGCCCAGGACGAGGCCGTCCACACCGTGCGCCGCTCCCGCGTCTCGCACGGCCAGCCGGTCGCCGCCGAACTGCTCTACGTCCCGGCGGCCTCGGTGCCCGACCTGTCGGCCATAGACGCCCCGTCCGGCGCGGCACGCGCGCGTGCGGTGCTGCGGGAACTCGGGCGCCTGGACCTTGAGGGCCAGGACCGCGCTGTGGAGCTGGGCTCGGCCCGCGCGGACGACGCCAAGGAACTGGACCGCCTCCCCGGGGCCCCCGTCCTCGTCGTCACGACCCGCTTCTTCGCGGGGTCGCGCACAGCGGCACTCTCGGTCGCGACCTACCGCGCTGACACGTGCCGCCTGACCTTCGGCGACACCGGGGGAGTGGAAATACACCACGGCCCGGAACGCCAGGCGTCCTGACGGCCGTACAGCAACTCTGATGCCCCGGAGCGCCTCGGTTCCGGGGCGCCCCAAAGGGGCGCGGGGAACTGCGCGACCAGCCACGACGCACCCGCAGTCGCTACACCGCAGTCACCACACCGCACTCCACGCGGAACACTAACGCCGGGCCGTCACAGTCCCCTCCACCGCGAACAACTGCTCCTCGACATGATCGAGGGCCAACCGAAGCGCGCCTGTCGCCACTGCTGCCTCGCCGAGGATCGACAGGGCCACGCCAGGCGGGCGCAGACAGTAGCGAGCCAACTCGTCCCGCAACGGCGCCAGTACGCCGTCCAGCCCCGCCGCCCAGCCGCCGACGACGACCAGCTCGGGGTCGAGGGCCAGCACGAGCGCGGCGACATCGTGGACGAGCCGCTGGATGAACCGGTCGACGGCCGCGCGGGCCCGCTCGTCGCCCTCGCGCGCGCGGCGGAACACCTCGGCGACGGCCACCTCGTCGAGCGGGTGCAGGGGCTCGCCCGTGGTCGACAGCAGCGCCTCCGGGGTGGCCTCCCGGCCCAGCAGATGCAGCGCGCCGATCTCCCCGGCCGCCCCGCCGTACCCCCGGTGCAGCCGCCCGCCGATCAGTGAACCGGCGCCGGGACTCAGCCCGGCCAGGACGAACACCACGTCGTCGGAGTCGATCGCGGCGCCCTTCCAGTGCTCGGCGACGGCCGCCGCGTTGGCGTCGTTCTCGACGAGGACCGGGCACTTGAAGGACCGGCTGAGCCGCTCACCGAGCCGCAGCCCGGTCCACTCGGGCAGCGCGGAGCACAGCCGCACGACCCCGTCGGCCTCCACTATCCCGGGCGTAGCCACGCCCACGGCCCGTAGCGAGTCACGGGCCACCCCGGCCCGGCGCAGCAGCTCGGCGACCGCCGACCGCAGCCGCTCCAGCCGCTCGTCAGCGGGTGCCGCCTCGTCGACGTCCTTCGAGATCGACCCCAGCAGACGCCCGTCGAGGTCGGACAGCAGCGCGGCGACGCGATGGGAGCCGATCTCCAGCCCCAGCAGATGCCCGGCCTCCGCCCGGAACCGGAACCGCCGCGCGGGCCGCCCCTGCCGCCGGGCGACGCTCTCGTCGGCGGCCTTCTCGACGACGAGCCCGGCCTCGATGAGCCCCTCGACGACGCCCTCGACGGTCGGCCGGGACAGCCCGGTGACCCGGGTGATCTCGGTCAGCGTCGCGCAGTCCGTGGCACGCAGCGCGTGCAGCACCACCGCGGAGTTGATCCTTCGCAGCAGCGAGGGATCCCCGCCGGTCAGCTGCCCCAACGTACGTCCTCCCAGCTAAGCCGACCTGGTGAAGGCGGGTGCGCGACCGCGCCCCGAAAGGAGCGCGGGGAACTGCGCGACAAGCCCCCACCGGCCCGCGGGTCCATCACCGCGCTTCCAGCGGAGCGCTCGTGCAGGTGTGGGGCGGATCGTACTCGGCGCGGAGCACCCGGGCGAGAGCCGGACGTCCCCGACCTGTCCGACGGGCCGGGATCATCCGGGCGCCACGAACCCGGACTCGTACGCCACGATGACCGCCTGCGTACGATCCCGGGCCCCGAGTTTCGCCAGCACCGCGCTGACGTGCGACTTCACGGTCTCGGTCCCGACGACCAGCCGAGCGGCGATCTCCGCGTTGGACAGCCCCCGCGCCATCAGCCGCAGCACCTCCGCCTCGCGCTCGGTAAGCCGCGCCCGCGCCAGAACGGCCCGGGCGGCCCGATTCCCACCCTCATCCCCGTACTCGGCCGCCAACCGCCGAACCGAGGCCGGAAACAACAGCGACTCCCCTTCGGCGACCAGCCGCACCGCGTGCACGATCTCGGCCGGCCGGGCCCGCTTGAGCAGAAACCCGTCGGCACCGGCCCGCAGCGCCTCGTACACGTACTCGTCGTTCTCGAACGTCGTGATCACCAGGATCTTCGGCGGCTCCGGCACCGTCCGCAGCACCGCGCGCGTGGCCTCGATGCCGTCCATCAACGGCATCCGCACATCCATGGCGACCACACCGGGCCGCAACTGCCTGACCAACGGAATGACGGCGGCCCCGTCAGCGGCCTCCCCGACGACCTCGATATCGTCCTGAGCCTCCAACACGGCCCGCAGCCCGGCCCGTACGAGGGGTTCGTCGTCGACCAGGAGCACGGTTACGGGCATCCGGTCAGCGTAGATCAACCCGCTGCCGCGCTCCCGACCTCACCCTGCCTTCCCCGACCGGCAGTTCGACGCGCACCCGCCACTCACCGACGTCTTCCTCCACGCCGGTCCACGCCCGTCCGCCGAGCAGCGCGGCCCGCTCCCGTATCCCGCGCAGACCGCTGCTGCCCAGGCCGGGGCTGGGTATCGGGGCGGCCAGCGGATTGCGTACGTCGAGGACGAGCGAGCCGTCCGCGAACGCCACCCGGACCCGCACCGGAACCGACCCCGCGTGCCGCAGCACGTTGGTGAGCGACTCCTGGAGGATGCGGTAGCCCTCGCGGGACACGGGCCCCGGCAGATCGGCGAGCGGGCCGGTCAGCTCGGCGTCGACCTTCGCCCCGGAGACACGCGCCGACTCGAGAAGACGGTCGGCCTCGGTCAGGGCGGGGCGGCTGCTCGCGGGCCGGTCCGACTCGCGCAGCACGCCCAGCACCCGCTCCAGATCCGCCAAGGCGGCCCGGCCGGTCTCCTCGATGGCGCCCAGGGCACGGTCGGTGAACTCCGGGTCGCCGGCCGCCCGGGCAGCGCCCGCCTGGACCACCGCCACCGTGAGCGCGTGCCCTATGGAGTCGTGCAGCTCGCGCGCTATCCGGCTGCGCTCCAGAAGCTGCTCGGTACGCTCCTCCAGAGCGGCGAGCCGCTCGGACGGCGAGGGACCCAACAGGCTGCGCGCGGCGGCGGTGATCAGCTCACCGAGGCCCACCACGACGCCGTAGAAGGCGAGCAGGGGCAGCGGCGCGAGCACGGCGTACACCCACTGCGGCTGCGAGGCGGGCAGGAAGGGATTGTCGTCGGAGAAGTACCCGCTCGTGGCTCGGACCAGATCGACGGAGGTCAGCGGCAGCCAGACGCAGGCCCCCATCGCCACCGCCCCGAGGGCCATCCGCACCTCCAGCCACAGCACGGTCCGCAGCCGGTCCCGCCAACTGGCCGACGGCGCGACGGAGATCGCCGACTCCGACTCCGCCTCACCCGGCGTCAGCAGCAGCCGTGCCTGCACCCCTTCGCCCAGCCGCACGGCCGGAATCAGCCCGACGACCAGCAGTACGGCGGCGGGCACCCACGGACTCGACGGGTCGATGAACATCCACACGCTCACGACGAGCATCGGCACCCACAGGTGCAGCAAGCGCGTGTACGTCGTCCCCCGCAGCAGCGGGTGCAGGAAGCGGGCCATTGCGACATCGTGACAGGCGCCACTGACAGCGGGCCTCCCCCGGGCGGGGGAGACGCTCTCCACCAACGGGGGAGGCCCCGCCCCTGCTGACCCCGCCAGGCTGCTGCCATGACCAGCATCGACGTCCACGGCCTCACCAAGGAGTACGGCACCGCACGCGCCGTCGACCACCTCACCTTCAGTGTCGAGCCCGGCCGAGTCACCGGCTTCCTCGGACCCAACGGCGCCGGAAAATCCACCACCATGCGGCTCGTGCTCGGCCTGGACCGGCCGACCCACGGCACCGCCACCGTCGGCGGCCGGGCCTACGCCACCCTCGACAACCCCCTCCGCAAGGTCGGTGCCCTCCTCGACGCCCAGGCCGCCCACGGCTCCCGTACCGCCCGCGACCACCTCCGGGCCCTCGCGGTGAGCAACCGCATCCCGGAGCGCCGGGTCGACGAGGTGCTGGCGGAGACAGGCCTCGCCTCCGTCGCGAGGCGCAGGGTGAAGACGTACTCCCTGGGCATGCGACAGCGACTCGGCATCGCGGCGGCGCTTCTCGGCGACCCGGAAGTGATGATGCTCGACGAGCCGTCGAACGGCCTCGACCCCGAAGGCATCGTCTGGATCCGAGAGTTGCTGCGCAGGCTGGCGGGGGAGGGCCGTACGGTCCTGGTCTCCTCCCACCTCATGAACGAGACCGCGTCCTTCGCCGACCACCTCGTCGTCCTCGGCAGAGGGCGTCTGCTGGCGGACACTCCGATGCGCGAGTTCATCGAGGCACGCGTACGCCCGCGCGTGCGGGTGCGCACCACGGACGACACCGCCCTTCGCCAACTGCTCGCGGAGCACGGCTACGAGGCCACCGCGCACGACGACGGCGACAACGGCCTCTGGACCGTGGAGCACGCGCGCGTGGACGACATCGGCAGGCTCGCCTCGGCCGCGGGTCTGACCGTCCTCGAACTGACGGCGGACGAGGGCACGTTGGAACAGGCCTACCTCGACCTGACCGCCTCGGCGGCGGAGTTCACCACGTCCCCCGCCGCCACCCCCACCCAGCAGCCTCAGGAGGCCTGACCATGTCCTTCACACCGGTACTCCACGCCGAGTTGGTCAAGATCCGTACCCTGCGCTCGCTGCTCGGGGCACTGTGCGGGGTTGTCCTCGCCACCGCGCTGTTCTCGGCGCTCGCCGGGCTCGATTCAGGCGCTGGGGAAGAGGACTTCGACCCGTTGTTCTCGGCGTTCTTCGGTGTCAGCTTCGGGCAGATCGCGGCGGTGGCCTTCGGCGCCACGGCGGTGTCCTCCGAGTTCCAGGGCGGCGGTCTTCGGGTCACGCTGGCGGCCGTGCCGCGCCGGGGGCGCTGGTTCGCGGCCAAGACGGTCGCCATCGCCGTCCCCGTCCTGGCCGTCGGCCTGCTCGCCGGGGGAGTGAGCCTGGCCGTCGGCAAGGCGGTCCTCGGCGCCGACGCGAACGGCCTGACCTGGACCGAAGGCCTGCGTGGGGTGATCGGCTGCGGCCTCTACCTCACCCTGATGGCCCTGCTCGCGGCCGGCCTGACCGCCCTGCTGCGCAGCGGAGTCGCCACGCTGAGCATCCTGATCCCGTTCCTGCTGATCGTCTCGTTCGTGGTCGGCGGAGTGTCGGGCACCGTCGCCGACTTCCTGCCCGACAAGGCGGGCCAGGTGGTCTTCCACGAGGCCTGGGACGGCGCACTGGGCCCCTGGACCGGCCTCACGGTGACCGCGCTGTGGGCGGGCGGCGCGCTGCTGGCGGGAGCGTGGAGCGTACGGCACCGGGACGCGTGACCGGACGGACGTACGCGCGGCCCCCGTACGCAGGCTAGGAAGCCGTTTCCCGCAGGCGCCCGTACTCCTCCGCCATGGTCGCCGCAGTCCAATGAGCGTTCAAGCCGCTCGGGTTAGGAAGAACCCACACGCGCGTGTCGCCGAACTGTCGCTCCTGTGGGCCCACTTGCGCCTTGCGGTCGTCGAACGCGGCCCGGTACGCCGTCACGCCGACGACGGCCAGCCAGCGTGGCCGCAGCCGTGTCACCCTCTCCGTCAGTAGCCGTCCGCCCTCGCGGTACTCCTCCGCGGACAGTTCGTCGGCCCGTGCCGTCGCCCGTGCGACGACGTTCGTGATGCCGAGGCCGTACGAGAGCAACTCGCCCTGCTCGGCGGGTTTCAGGAGCCTCGGGGTGAATCCGGAGAGGTGGAGGACGGGCCAGAAGCGGTTGCCGGGGCGGGCGAAGTGGTGGCCCGTGGCCGCGGTCATCAGGCCGGGGTTGATGCCGCAGAACAGGACGTGGAGGTTGTCCGCGACGACGTCCGGTACGAGACGGTCGCGGGCGGCCTCCAGTTCGGCCTGGGTGAAGCGGGTCAGAGGATCGCTCCGGGGGTGTAGGCCGCGGCCTCCGGGTGCTGCTTGGCGATCTCCTCGATCCGGGCGACCACGGCGGCGACCTGGTCGGCGGCGGCGCCCGTGAACGACAGCTTGTCGGCCATCAGGGCGTCGAGCTGGGTGCGGTCCAGGGGGATGCGCTCGTCGGCGGCGAGCTTGTCGAGGAGTTCGTTGCGCTCGGCGCCCTGCTCACGCATGGCGAGCGCGGAGGCGACCGCGTTCTCCTTGATGGCCTCGTGCGCGACCTCGCGCCCGACACCCGCGCGCACCGCGCCCATCAGCACCTTGGTGGTGGCGAGGAAGGGCAGGTAGCGGTCCAGCTCGCGCGCGACGACGGCCGGGAAGGCGCCGAACTCGTCGAGGACCGTCAGGAAGGTCTCCAGCAGACCGTCGAGCGCGAAGAACGCGTCCGGGAGGGCCACCCGGCGCACCACCGAGCAGGACACGTCGCCCTCGTTCCACTGGTCGCCCGCCAACTCGCCCGTCATCGAGGCGTAGCCGCGCAGGATCACCATGAGGCCGTTGACGCGCTCGCAGGAACGCGTGTTCATCTTGTGCGGCATCGCGGACGAGCCGACCTGGCCGGGCTTGAAGCCCTCGGTCACCAGTTCGTGCCCGGCCATCAGCCGGATCGTCTTGGCCGTGGACGAGGGTGCGGCGGCCAGCTGCACCAGGGCGGTGACCACCTCGTAGTCGAGGGAGCGGGGATAGACCTGGCCGACCGAGGTGAAGGCGGTGGAGAAGCCCAGGTGCCCGGCGATCCGCTGTTCCAGCTCCGCGAGTTTGGCCGCGTCGCCGCCGAGCAGGTCGAGCATGTCCTGGGCGGTGCCCACGGGGCCCTTGATGCCGCGCAGCGGGTAGCGGCCCAGCAGCTCCTCGACCCGGGCGTACGCGACGAGCAGTTCGTCGGCGGCGGTCGCGAAGCGCTTGCCGAGGGTGGTGGCCTGTGCGGCCACGTTGTGCGAGCGGCCGGCCATGACCAGCTCGGCGTACTCCCCGGCGAGCTTCCCGAGCCGTGCCAGTACGGCCACCGTACGGTCGCGCATCAGCTCCAGGGAGAGCCGGATCTGCAGCTGCTCCACGTTCTCGGTGAGGTCGCGGGAGGTCATGCCCTTGTGGACGTGCTCGTGCCCGGCGAGGTCGTTGAACTCCTCGATCCGCGCCTTCACATCGTGCCGGGTGACCTTCTCGCGCTCGGCGATGGATGCCAGGTCTACGGTGTCGAGGACCCGCTCGTAGTCGGCGAGGGCGGCGTCCGGCACCTCGATCCCGAGGTCCTTCTGGGCCCGCAGGACGGCGAGCCAGAGCTGGCGCTCCAGCCTCACCTTCTGCTCGGGCGACCAGAGCGTGGCCAGTTCGGCGGAGGCGTAGCGTCCGGCGAGGACGTTCGGGATGCGGGGCTTTGCGGGTGCGGCGGTCACGTGTACGGATTGTACTGGCGGTTCGTGCAGGCCAGCGCCAGGGATTCTCGCCCCCGCCGCCCTTACCCGTTCCCATCCTCGGGGGCTGCCGCCCCCGAACCCCCGCTACGGCCCTGAACGGGCCTTGTCCTCAAACGCCGGACGGGCTGGGATGGCGGGCCTGGTTGGGTGGGAAGGTCGGCCTGAACGGCCTCGTCCTCAATCGCCGGACGGGCTGGATGGTGCGGGCCGCTGCTGAGGTGCGGGTGGGCGGGAAAAAGGGTGGGCTGAGCGCGGTTGTCTTCGACGCCGGGCGGGGCATTTCAGCCCGTCCGGCGTTTGAGGACGAGCGCGTTTCAGCGCGAAAGGGGGGTCTGGGGGCGCAGCCCCCAGGGATGGGACGGGTAGGGGCGGCGGGGGCGAGGAAAACTCCGCGGTCAGTGCTCGTACGGCGACAGTTCCGCCCGTTTCGGCGGCATCCCGTCCCCCGACGACCGCCCCGTCAGCCGGCGCCCGATCCACGGCAGCAGGTACTGCCGGGCGAAGCGGGCGTCCTCGACGCGGCGCGCGCCCCAGCCGGGAGGTGGCGTCGGCGGCACCGGCATGTGCCACTCCGGGTCCTCGGGCTCGTGGCCGAGGGTCTGCCAGACCGCCTCCGCGACCCTCCGGTGGCCCTCGCCCGTCAGGTGGAGCCGGTCCACGTCCCACATACGCGGGTCGCCGAGCGAGGGGGCGCCGTACAGGTCGACCACCAGGGCGCCGTGCCGGGACGCGAGGTCGTCGACGCAGGCGAACAGTTCCTCCATGCGGGGCCGGAAGCGCGCCAGGACCGGGCCCTGGCGGCCGGGGCTGCGCATCAGCACCAACTGCTTGCACGCCGGGGCGAGGCGCTCGACGGACTCCTCCAAGAGGCCGCGCACCCTCCCCATGTCGCACTTGGGGCGAAGCGTGTCGTTCAGGCCGCCCACCAGCGTGATCACGTCAGGCTCCATGGCCACCGCGACGGGCACCTGCTCGGCGGCGATCTGCCCGATCAGCTTGCCGCGTACGGCGAGGTTCGCGTACCGGAAACCGGGCGTGCGGGCGGCCATCCGGGCCGCGAGGATGTCCGCCCAGCCGCGGTAGGAGCCGTCCGGCAGCCGGTCCGACATGCCCTCGGTGAAGGAGTCGCCGACCGCGACCAGGCTGGTGTATGAGGGGTTCTTCTGCATGGCGACAAAGATGATAACCCGTGTACATACCCGTCAGTAGGTCGGCCTCCTCACCCGCCTCCCCCTCTGCGCGCTCCCCCTTCGCGCGCTCACCCTCCGCCCGCTCAGGCCGGCTGTCCGAACAGCTCCCGCAGCACGTCCTCCATCGTCACGATGCCCGCGAGCAGCCCGTCCTCGCCCTGCACCGCCGCCAGGTGCGTACGGCTGCGCCGCATCGCCGTGAGGACGTCGTCCAGGGGAGTGTCCGCCCGTACGCTCGCGATGGTCCGCATGTCCCGGACCTGGAAGGCGAGGTCCCGGGGTGCGGCGTCCAGCGCGTCCTTGACGTGCAGGTAGCCGGCGATCCGGCGCTCCTCGTCCACCACCGGGAAGCGCGAGAAGCCCGACTCGGCCGACAGGCGCTCCAGCTCCTCCGGAGTGACGCCCACGCGCGCGTAGACGACGCTTTCCAGCGGGAGCACGACGTCACGCACCGGCCTGCGGCCCAGTTCCAGGGCGTCGTGCAGCCGTTCCAGCGCGCGGTCGTCGATGAGTCCCGCCTCGCCGGAGTCCCGGACCAGGCGGGCCAGTTCGGCGTCGGAGAATGTCGCCGTGACCTCGTCCTTGACCTCGACGCGCAGCAGCCTCAGGAGCGTGTTCGCGAAGGCGTTGATGGTGAAGATCACGGGCTTCAGCGCCCGCGCCAGGGCCACCAGAGGAGGGCCGAGCAGCAGCGCGCTGCGCACCGGCTCCGCGAGGGCGATGTTCTTCGGCACCATCTCGCCGAGCAGCATGTGCAGATAGGTCGCCAGGGCGAGGGCGATCACGAAGGACACCGCGTGACCCGCGCTCTCGGGGACGCCCACCGCGTGGAACACCGGTTCCAGCAGATGCGCGATCGCCGGTTCCGCGACCACACCGAGGATCAGCGTGCACAGCGTGATGCCGAGCTGGGCCGCCGCCATCAGTGCGGACACGTGTTCCAGGCCCCACAGGACGCTCTTCGCCCGCCGGTCGCCGTCCGCGCGGTCCCCGTCGGCGCCTTCAGCCACGTACTGCTCGATCTGGCTGCGGCGTACGGAGATCAGCGCGAACTCGGCGCCCACGAAGAAGGCGTTGACGACCAGTGTCGCCAGACCGATCAGCAGCTGGATCGTGGTCACTTCGCCTCCCCTTCCTTGTCGGTCCCGGCTTCTTCCTTCACGAGCGGTGCGTGCAGCAGGACGCGTGCCGCTCTGCGGCCCGACGCGTCCAGTACTTCCAGGCGCCAGTCGGCCACCTCGACGGTGTCACCGGCCTGCGGAATACGGCCCAGTTCCGTGGCGACGAGGCCCGCGAGCGTCTCGTACGGCCCCTCCGGCATCCGGAGGCCGACGCGGGCGAGCTGGTCGGTGCGGGCGGCGCCGTCCGCGGAGTAGAGGGCGCGGCCCTCGTCGTCCACGCCGGCCGGGTCGAGGTCGGACGTCTCGTGCGGGTCGTGCTCGTCCCGTACCTCGCCGACGACCTCCTCGACGATGTCCTCCAGCGTGGCCACGCCCGCCGTACCGCCGTACTCGTCGATGACGACGGCCATCGTGCGCTTGCCGCCCAGCCGGTCCAGCAGCCGGTCGACGGTCAGTGACTCGGGGACGAGCAGCGGCTCGCGCATCAGTTCGGAGACGCGCACCCGGGGGCGCCGCTCCGCGGGCACCGTCAGACAGTCCTTGATGTGCGCGACGCCGACGACCGAGTCGAGGTTGCCGCGGTAGACGGGGAACCGGGACAGCCCGGTCGCCCGGGTCGCGTTCGCCACGTCCTCGCAGGTCGCCTGGGCGTCGAGGGCGACGACCTGGACGCGCGGTGTCATCACGTTCTCCGCGGTGAGGTCGGCGAGGTTCAGGGTCCGTACGAACAGTTCGGCGGTGTCGGGCTCCAGGGCGCCCTCCTTGGCGGAGTGCCGGGCCAGTGCCGCCAGTTCCTGGGGCCCGCGTGCGGAGGCCAGCTCCTCGGCGGGCTCGATGCCGAAGAGGCGCACCATGCGGTTCGCCGTGTTGTTGAGGTGGGTGATGAACGGCCCGAACACGGCGCTGAACCAGCGCTGCGGTGTCGCCACCCGTTTGGCCACGGCCAGCGGTGCGGAGATCGCCCAGTTCTTGGGCACCAGCTCGCCGACGACCATCAGGAAGACGGTCGACAGCGCCGTACCGAGCACCAGCGCCAGGGACGAGGACGCCGAGGCCGAGACGCCGGCCGACTCCAGCGGGCCCGAGATCAGGGCGGCGATCGACGGCTCGGAGAGCATGCCGACCACGAGATTGGTGACCGTGATGCCGAGCTGCGCGCCGGAGAGCTGGAACGTGAGGTTCCGTACGGCCTTCAGGGCGCTCGCTGCGCCCCGCTCGCCGCGTTCCACGGCCCGTTCCAGCTCGCCGCGCTCGACCGTGGTCAGGGAGAACTCCGCCGCGACGAAGGCGCCACAGGCCAGGGAGAGCAGGATCGCCACCAGGAGGAGGAGCACTTCTGTCATCGGTTCACCTCCGTCCCATGATCGGACAGGGCCGGGGGGACCGCTCGATGTCCAGTGCTACTGGGAGGCTCGCCCATGGGCGGACGCTCACACCTTTCCTCGGAGAAATGAGAGAACTTGGGGAAGAGATTGTTCCGACAATAGTAAAGGATGCGCAAAGTAGCTCAGTCGGTCAGCGGCTTCACCCAGCGACGCCACTGCTCCTCTGGCCCGTACCCGGCCGCCCGCCACGTCTGCTGCCCGCTCTCGTTGCGCTCCAGCACCATGGCGTCCGCGCGCCGTCCGCCCAATCGTACGAAGCGCTCCTCGGCGGCGGCCAGCAGCGCCGAGCCGATGCCCTGGCGCCGCCGCTCCGGATGCACCGCGAGCCGGTAGAGGTGGCAGCGCCAGCCGTCGAAACCGGCTATCACCGTTCCCGCCAGAACCCCGTCGCGCTCTGCGAGAAGCAGGGCTTCGGGGTCCCGGTCGACGAGTCGGGCCACGCCGTCGCGGTCGTCGCTGATGCTGGTTCCCTCGGCGGCCTCGCGCCAGAACGCCAGCACGGAGTCGATGTCGCCGGGGGTGGCGTGGCGGATGTGCAGATCAGTCATGGGGCGAGCCAAGCAGAGCCCCGGTCCGTCTGGCGAACCCGTTTCCATGCACGGACGTGAGGTTTCCGTGCACGAAGACGGATCGAACAGTCAGCGCCGGTCGAAGAGCGCCGAAAGGGCCTCCCGCAACACCGCCTCCGGATCCGCCGACGGCCCCTCCGAGCGCCAGGCGACGAATCCGTCGGGGCGCACCAGCACCGCTCCGTCCATGGAGACGCCGTGCACCTCCGCCCACTCCGGGTCGCTCGCGGGGGACAGCTCCGCGTCCGGCCCGCTGCCGATCCGGTACGAGGTGAGCGGCACCGACAGTTCGCGTGCGACGCCCGTCGCCGCGTCGTGCCAGCCGCCGCCGGCGCCCGCCGAGCTGAGCAGGACCAGCGAACCCTCGTACAGGTCGAGCGTCGAGATCCGGGTGCCCGCGCGGTTCAGCCACAGGTGGGGAGCGCGGCTCCCGGGCTCACCCGTCAGCCGTACGCCCTCGGGCACGACCGGCACCGACGGATCGGCACCCACGACCGCGCCCTGCGGATAGCGGTAGCCCAGCGCCACGTTGAGGATGCCGCCCTTCTTCCCGCCGGGGCCGCCGGCTCCGGGGGAGGGGGTGTACCCGGGGTGGCTGTGCTCGACCGACCGCGCAGAGGCACGGGCGCTCGTCGCCTCCGCGACCGGGCGGCGCTCCAGGTCGTACGACGCCAGCAGACCGGGACCCGCCCAGCCACCGAGCACGGCGGCCAGCTTCCAGGCGAGGTTGTGGGCGTCCTGGATACCGGTGTTGGAGCCGAACGCGCCGGTGGGGGACATCTCGTGGGCCGAGTCGCCGGCGAGGAACACCCTGCCGTCCGCGTACCGTTCGGCGACCCGCTCGGCGGCGTGCCAGGGGGCCCGGCCGGTGATCTCCACATCCAGGTCCGGTACGCCGACGGCCCGCCGGATGTGGTCCCGGCACCGCTCGTCGGTGAACTCCTCCAGCGTCTCGCCGTGTTCGGGGTGCCAGGGCGCGTGGAAGACCCAGCGCTCCCGGTTGTCGACCGGCAGCAGCGCCCCGTCGGCGTCCGGGCTGGTCAGGTAGCAGACGATGAACCGCCGGTCGCCGACCACCTCCGCGAGACCACGGGAGGTGAAGGTGATGCTCACGTTGTGGAACAGGTCGCCCGGGCCGCTCTGCCCGATGCCCAGCTGCTCACGGATCGGGCTGCGCGGACCGTCCGCCGCGACAAGATAGTCCGCCCGGATCGTGGTGTGCTCACCCGTCTCCCGGCTCTTGACCTGCGCGGTCACCCCCTCGGGGCCCTGCTCGAACGACATCAGCTCGGTCGAGAACCGCAGATCCCCGCCCAGCGCCCGCGCGCTCTCCAACAGGACCGGCTCCAGGTCGTTCTGACTGCACAGGCACCAACCGCTCGGGCTGAACCGGGCCAGGCCGCCGCCCGGGTCGATCTCCTTGAACAGCCACTCGCCCGCATCGCCCACCAGGGTCGGCGTCTGCAGGATGCCGTGGTTGTCGGCCAGCACCGACGCCGCCTCCTCGATGCGCCGCTCCACCCCGGCCACCCGGAACAGCTCCATCGTGCGCACGTTGTTCCCCCGCCCCCGTGGATGGATCGAGGTGCCCGAGTGCCGCTCCACGAGGGTGTGCGGCACCCCGAGGCGCCCGAGGAACAGGGAGGTGGACAGGCCCACCAGGGAGCCGCCGACGATCAGGACGGGCGTGCGGTGGCCGCCCGAGCCGTCGGCCTCTTCCGTTTCCGTGCGGTTCATTGAACGCCTCCAGTTTCTGCCGGTGTCTGCCGGGACGCGGGTCAGCGATGGCATGCACCTGCACACTGCGTGCCGCGGGCCCTTTTCGCCCGTCAGGGGCACCCAGATGGCGCACGGTTCACTCGCCCGACCCCGCGGGAGTCGCGCACTCCGCAACTCGCGTCAACTATCGGCTCATGGCGGCCCCGGCTTTCGGCCACGACGGTCGCTCCCCGCCTTCCACCACGAAGGACTTCGACGGCGAAGGACTTCCACCACGAAGAGGAGAGGTGCGCCGGATGACCATCTCGGGACGCATATCGCAGTCAGCGTTCGACGGCTCCAGGCTGCGGGTGATCCTGCTGCTCGACCTGTACGAAGGAGCCCAGCAGCAGTTCCTGGACGCGTACGAACACATGCGCAACCAGGTCGCGTCCGTCCCCGGTCACCTCAGTGACCAGCTCTGCCAGTCCATCGAGAACCCCTCGCAGTGGCTCATCACCAGCGAGTGGGAGAGCGCCCCGCCCTTCCTCGCCTGGGTCAACAGCGAGGAGCACGTCGAGACCGTACGGCCGATGCACAGCTGCGTCCGGGACACCCGGTCGATGCGCTACAGCATCCTCCGCGAGACGACCCCCAACGCCCCGCTCACCCCGGAACAGGCGTCCGCGGCCATGCAGGTGACGGCCCGGGTGGGCGACGGTGTCGCACGCCACGCCCTCACCTTCACCGTCAAGCCGGGCTCCGAGTCCAAGGTCGCCGAGATCCTGGCCGGCTACACCTCGCCCGAGGCCCAGGTCGACGACACCACGCGGCTGCGCCGCACCTCCCTCTTCATGCACGGCAACCGGGTCGTACGGGCCGTCGAGGTCGAGGGCGATCTGCTCGCGGCCCTGCGTCACGTCGCCCGCCAGCCCGAGGTGCGGGCGGTCGAGGAGGCCATCAACCCGTACCTGGAGCAGGACCGGGACCTGTCCGACCCCGACTCCGCGCGGGTCTTCTTCACCCGGGCCGCGCTCCCCGCCGTCCACCACGTGGTCTCCGGCGACGAGGTACCCGCCGGACTGCGCAGGCACGCGCTGTACTACCCGGCGAAGGAAGGCCGGGGCATGGACCTGGCCAAGCTGCTCGCCCACCAGGACGAGGCAGCGGCCGACGACCCGGCGAGCCCGGTGTACGGCAGCACCGTCTTCCAGCGCGATGACATCGTTGTCCGACTCGTCGACCTCACCGGCGAACTCGACGCCGACCCCGTCTCCTCCCTCGGCCTCAAGGGCCCCGGGAAGGCGGCGGAGCTGGAGCGTCTCCTCGACGGTCCCGCGATCGGCGTCGAGGGCTCCCTGGAGACGGACCGCAACATCAACCGCCTCCTGTCGCACGCCGACATGATGCCCGTCACCGACCGCAGCTCCGCCCAGTCCTGACGGATCGCCCTTCCTCCCCGCCCGGACGACGTCCCAGCCCCACCCGGAGGTGTCAACCATGAACAAGCAGCACCCATGCATCGTGGACCTGAGCGAGACAGAACCCAACCGCAGACGCGGCGGCGACCTGCGGGCCATGCTCACGCCCGCCACGGTGGGTTCCACCAGCGGCTTCATGGGCCTGGCCATCGTCCAGCCCGGCGAGCGCATCGGCGAGCACTACCACCCGTACTCCGAGGAGTTCGTGTACGTCGTCGCGGGCGCCCTCGAAGTCGACCTGGACGGCGAGACGCACGCCCTCCGGCCCGACCAGGGACTCCTGATCCCCATCGACGTACGCCACCGCTTCCGCAACGTCGGTGACGTGGAGGCCCGTATGGTCTTCCACCTCGGCCCCCTCGCCCCGCGCCCCAGCCTCGGGCACGTGGACACGGAGGTGACCGAGACCACCGCACCCGGCACGGAGTTCGCCGTCGGCGGGCCGGACCGGCTCGCTCCGGACCACGGACAGCGGTCCGAGCGGAGCGGGGCCATACGGTGACCCGGCGGGTGGCTGTCACCGGCATCGGTGTGGTCGCTCCCGGCGGTACCGGAACGACGGCGTTCTGGGACCTCCTCTCCGGCGGCCGTACCGCGACCCGCGGCATCACGCTGTTCGACCCGGCGGGCCTGCGCTCGCGCATCGCCGCCGAGTGCGACTTCGACCCCCTCGCACACGGCCTCGACCCGACGCTGAGCCAACACGCCGACCGCTACATCCAGTTCGCGATGGTCGCCGCCGACGAAGCCGTACGCGACTCCGGGTTCGCCACCGGCGCCCAGGACCCCTGGCGCGTCGCGGTCTCCCTGGGCAGCGCCGTCGGCGGCACCACCCGCCTGGAACACGACTACGTCCAGGTCAGCTCGGGCGGCCAGCGGTGGGACGTGGACCACCGCGGCGCCGACCCGGAACTGCACCGGGCGTTCTCGCCGAGCACCCTCGCCTCGGTCGTCGCCGAACAGTTCGGCGCCCAGGGCCCGGTGCAGACCGTCTCGACCGGCTGCACCTCCGGGATCGACGCGGTCGGCTACGCCTTCCACACCATCGAGGAGGGCCGGGCCGACATCTGCATCGCCGGGGCGTCGGACTCACCGATCTCGCCGATCACCATGGCGTGCTTCGACGCCATCAAGGCGACCTCGGACAACAACGACGACCCCGAACACGCCTCCAAGCCCTTCGACGCGCACCGCAACGGCTTCGTCATGGGCGAGGGCGCGGCGGTGCTCGTCCTGGAGGACTACGAGCACGCCCGGGCCCGTGGCGCGCACATCTACTGCGAGATCGGCGGCTACGCCACCTACGGCAACGCCTACCACATGACCGGTCTGACCTGCGACGGACTGGAGATGGCCCGGGCGATCGACTCCACGCTCGACCAGGCCCGTCTCGACCCCACACAGATCGACTACGTCAACGCGCACGGCTCGGGCACCAAACAGAACGACCGGCACGAGACCGCCGCCGTGAAGCGGTCCCTGGGCGCGCACGCCTACGACATCCCCATGAGTTCCATCAAATCCATGGTGGGCCACTCGCTCGGCGCGATCGGCGCGATCGAGGTCGTCGCCTGCGTCCTCGCCCTGAAGCACCAGGCCGTGCCACCGACGGCGAACTACGAGACACCCGACCCCGAGTGCGACCTGGACTACGTACCGCGCACGGCGCGCGAACGGAAGCTCAGGAACGTGCTCTCCGTCGGCAGCGGATTCGGCGGCTTCCAGTCGGCCGTACTGCTGACGGGGCCGGGCGGGAGGAAACGATGAAGACCCAGTCTGCCAAGGGCACTCGGCGCACGCCGCGCGCGGCCATCACCGGGATCGGTGTGATCGCGCCCAACGGTCTGCGGGCCGACTCGTACTGGAAGGCCGTCGGCGAGGGCCTCGTCGTCCTGGACGGGATCACCCGCGAGGGCTGCGGGCATCTGCCGCTGCGGGTCGCGGGCGAGGTCCGGGGCTTCGACGCGGCCGGTCTCATCGAGGAACGGTTCCTCGTCCAGACCGACCGGTTCAGCCACTTCGCCATGGCCGCCGCCGCACTCGCCCTCGACGACGCCGGCATCGGCCGGGGCGAACCGGAGGACCCTTTCGACATCGGGGTCGTCACGGCCGCAGGGTCCGGCGGCGGCGAGTTCGGGCAGCGGGAACTCCAGAAGCTGTGGGGCCAGGGATCGCGGTACGTGGGCCCGTACCAGTCCATCGCCTGGTTCTACGCCGCCAGCACCGGCCAGATCTCCATCCGCAGCGGCTTCAAGGGACCGTGCGGAGTGGTCGCGAGCGACGAGGCGGGCGGTCTGGACGCCGTCGCGCACGCCGCACGGGCCGTACGGCGCGGCACCGGCGCGGTCGTCGTCGGTGGCGCGGAGGCACCCCTGGCCCCGTACTCGATGGTCTGCCAGCTCGGTTACGGCGAACTCAGCACCGTCGAGGACCCGTCCCGCGCCTACCGCCCCTTCACCGAGGCCGCCTGCGGCTTCGTGCCCGCGGAGGGCGGCGCGATGCTCGTCGTCGAGGACGAGAACCGCGCCCGTGACCGGGGGGCGCCCGTCCGGGCCGTCGTCGCCGGGCACGCCGCCACCTTCACCGGTGCCTCCCGCTGGGACCGGTCCAGGGACGGGCTCGCCCAGGCGATCAGGGGCGCCCTCGACGAGGCCGGGTGCGCCCCCGAGGAGATCGACGTCGTCTTCGCCGACGCCCTGGGCGTGCCGGAGGCCGACCGCGCCGAGGCCGGGGCCATCGCCGACGCCCTCGGGTCGTACGGCGCCAAGGTCCCCGTCACGGCGCCCAAGACCGGCATCGGGCGCGCCTACTGCGGGGCGCCCGTGCTGGACATCGCGGCGGCGGTGCTCGCCATGGAGCACCGGCTGATCCCGCCCACCCCCAACGTGTTCGACATCTGCCACGACCTCGACCTGGTGATGTCCCGCGCTCGCCCCGCCGAGCCGCGCACGGCCCTGGTCCTCAGCCGGGGACTGATGGGTTCCAACGCGGCGCTGGTAGTGCGCCGCGAGGACGACTCCGCCCGATGACACCGGGCGGGAAGGAGCACACCCGCATGATCACCACCGAAGTGACCTACGACGAGCTGGCCGCCCTCATGAAGAGGGGCGCCGGAGTCACCGTCGACCCCCGCGAACTGGAGCGCGCCTCGGACACCCCCTTCGGGATCCTCGGCCTCGACTCGCTCGGCCTGCTCGGCATCGTCGGCGAGCTGGAGAACCAGTACGGCAAGTCCCTTCCCCCCGACTCGGAGCGCTGCAGGACGCCCCAGGAGTTCCTCGACCTCGTCAACAGCACCCTCAAGGCTGGAGCCTGACCGTGGCCGGACACACCGAGAACAGCATCACCGTCGACGCCCCTCTCGACCTGGTCTGGGACATGACCAACGACATCGAGAACTGGCCGAGACTCTTCACCGAGTACTCCTCCCTCGAAGTCCTCTCCCGCGAGGGCGACACGACGGCCTTCCGGCTGACCATGTTCCCGGACGACAACGGCAAGGTCTGGAGCTGGGTCTCGGAACGGACCGTGAACCGCGCGGAGCGGACCGTCCGGGCCCGCCGCGTCGAGACGGGCCCCTTCGCCCACATGAACATCCTGTGGGAGTACACCGAGCTGCCGGGCGGCACCCAGATGCGCTGGACGCAGGACTTCGCGATGAAGCCCGACGCCCCGGTCGACGACGAGTGGATGACGGACAACATCAACCGCAACTCCCGTACGCAGATGGCGCTCATCCGGGACAAGATCGAGCAGGCCGCCCGCGAACGCCAGAACGCGCCCCTGCCCCGCTGAACCATCCGCCCAGGAAGGACGACCCCCGATGCATCACGCCCTGATCGTCGCCCGTATGGCACCCGGTTCGGCGCCGGCGATCGCCGACCTGTTCGCCACCTCCGACAGCGGTGAACTGCCGCACCTGGTCGGGGTCACCCGCCGCAGCCTCTTCCAGTACGGCGACGTGTACCTGCACTTCATCGAGGCCGACCAGGACCCGGCGCCGGCCATCGCGAAGGTGGCCGGGCACCCCGAGTTCCGGGGCATCAGCGACAAGCTGTCGGCGTACGTCTCCGCGTACGACCCGCAGACCTGGCGCAGCCCCAAGGACGCCATGGCGCACTGCTTCTACCAGTGGGAGCGCGACGGCCGCTCCTGAGCACACAAACCCCGAGGCCGGTATCGCGGAAGTCGCGATACCGGCCTCGGGGTTTGTGCTGGGAGCGGGTCAGCCGGGGACGGTGCACTCGAAGGCGTGCAGATACGCGTTGACCGGGCGGATCTCGCCGATGACCAGGCCCGCGTCCGTCAGCCGGTCGACCATGCTCTGCCGGGTGTGCTTCGCACCGCCGACGTTGAGGAGCAGCAGCAGGTCCATGGCCGTCGTGAACTTCATCGAGGGGGTGTCGTCCACGAGGTTCTCGATCACGACGACCCGCGCACCGGGCCGCGCCGCCTTGCGGACGTTCGCCAGCGCCCGGCGGGTGCTGTCGTCGTCCCACTCCAGGATGTTCTTGATGATGTACACATCCGCCTGTACGGGGATGTCCTCCCGGCAGTCCCCGGCCACGATGCTCACCCGCGGGGCCAGTGAACCCCCGTCGCGCAGCCGTGGATCGGCGTTCTCCACCACGCCGGGCAGGTCGAGCAGCGTGCCGTGCATCCCGGGGTGCTTCTCCAGGAGGCTCGCCACGACCCGGCCCTGACCGCCGCCGATGTCCGCGACCGAGGACACCCCGGCCAGGTCCAGCAGGTTCGCGACGTCCCGCGCCGACTGCTCGCTGGACGTCGTCATCGCGCGGTTGAAGACGTACGCCGACTCGGGGGCCTCCTCGTTGAGGTACGAGAAGAACTCCCGGTCGTACATGTCCTCGAAGACGTTCCGGCCGGTGCGCACCGCCTCGTCCAGCTGCGGCCAGACGTTCCACGTCCACGGCTCGGTGCACCACAGCGCGATGTAGCGGAGGCTGTGCGGGTCGTCCTCGCGCAGCAGCCGGGACATCTCCGTGTGGACGAAGGTGCCGTCGGGGCGCTCCTCGAAGACGCCCTGGCAGGACAGCGCGCGCAGCAGCCGTCGCAATGTCTGCGGCTGGGTCTTCACCGCCGCGGCGAGGTCCTCCACGGTCATGGGCGTGTCCTGCATGGCGTCGGCGACGCCCAGCCGGGCGGCGGCGCGTACGGCGGCGGCGCAGGCCGCCCCGAAGACGAGTTCCCGCAGCCGCATCGGCGGTGGGGGAGCGGGAGGAGCCGGGGAGGAAGCCGGGGGAGCCGGATCAACGGTCGTCATGTGTTGCCTCGCCTTCGTGGTTGTGCCGTGCGGGGGGTTCGGGGAGCCGGTCGGTCAGCACATTCCGGCGGGTTCGGAGACCCCGCAGGTGTTGTCGCGGAAGGTGTTGTTCGTCCCGGTGTCCCGGTCGGCGAGATCGGCCGTGCTGTTGCGCAGCACCACGTTGTCGCGGATCTCGTTGCTCTCGTTGGGGGCGCCCACGAAGCTCTTGAACAGCACGATGCCGCCTGACAGCGGTGAGGCGCCCACGTTGTCCTCGACCCTGTTCTTCGTCACCAGCGTCTTCTCGGTGCCGGTGAGGACGATGCCCGAGCCCTGGAGGAAGGGCAGTCGGGGGGTCTTCGGACACAGTTTGTTGTTGGCGTGGATGTGGTTGCGGCTCACGGTCATCGCCCCGGCGCGCGGTGTGCCCTCGTCGCCCACCACGAACACGGCGGCGCAGTTCCCGGTCGCCTCGTTGCGTTCGACGGTCAGGTTCCGCAGCCGCCGTACCGTGACGCCGATCCGGTTGCCGACCAGGCGGTTGTTGCTGACGACGGTGCCCTTGGAGTCCTGGGCGCCGTCCTCGCGGTCGACGGTGTTGGCGACGAAGAGCCCGGCGTCGCCGTTGTTCCTGGCGAGGTTGCGGCTGAACACACCGCGTACGGACCTCTCCTGGGCGATGCCCCACTGGCCGTTCTTCTCGGCGGTCACGTTCTGGACCTTCAGCTGGTCGGTCCAGGTCGCCCACAGACCGTTCTTGGCGAAGCCCCGGATCGTCAGCGAGCGCAGGGTGACGCCCTTGACGGGGCTGGCCTTGGTGCCGGTCACACAGATGCCGTTGCCCGCTGTGGCACAGGTGCTGTCGGCGGCCGGGCCGGGCACGATGACGGCGGGTCCGGCGATGGATCCCCGGAGGGTCAGGTCCGGCACGGTGATGCGGACGCTCTCGCGGTAGGTGCCGGGGGAGAGGACAACGGTGTCCCCCGGCCGCGCGGCGTCCACGGCCTTCTGGATCGATTCGCCGGGCTGCACCCGGTGGACTCGGAGTACTTGGTGCGCCGTGCGGTGGTCCGCCGGCGCGGCGGCGCCGAGCCCCGACGCAACAACAGCAGCGGTGCATGCGAGGTGGGTGATCTGTCGTCTGGTCATATGCCGAAGCTAGGAGCGGGTGTTCCGGCCCGCCACCGCTGATCACCCAGGTGGGCTTGTGGCAGCCGCCGACGGGTCAGACGAGGTGGGCGAAGACGACCAGGTTCTCGGTGTAGTCCTTCGCCTTGTGGTCGTAGTCACCGGCGCAGGTGATCAGCCGGACCTGGGCCTGCGGGGTGTCGGCGTACACGCGCCGGTCGGGGAAGTCGTCCTTCTCGAACGTCTCGGCGCTGTCGACCACGAAGACGGCCGTCCGCCCGTCGGAGCGCTTGACGGCGAACCGGTCGCCCTTGTCCAGCTCGCTCAGCTCGGCGAACACGGCCGGAGAGGTCGCCGTGTCGACATGCCCGGCGATGATCGCGGTGCCCCTCTCACCGGGGGACACGCCGTCGGCCTGCCAGCCGACCAGGTTCACGTCGTCGGCGGGCGGCGCTTCGAGCTGTCCCGACTCGGTGATGTCGAGGCCGACGAAGGGGGCGTCCACATCGATGGCCGGGATGAGCAGCCGCGTCGGCCTGGCCCGCGCCAGATACTTCCCGGCCCGTGGCGGGGCCGAGGCCCTCGGCGAGGCGGACGAGGACGGCGAGGCCGACGCGGACGGTGCGTGCGCCGCCGCGGCGCGGGGTGCGCGGTCGTCGTCGGACGACTCGTCGTTCCCGGAGAAAAGGATCAGCACAGGGAGCAGGAGTACGACGGACCACGCGACCAGACGCACAAGGAAGCGCCGCTTGGACGACACGGACGCGGCTTCAAGAAAGGAAGGCAACCGGGTTGCCATCGGGAACCACCTAACTGGAACACGGGCATGGCACGAAGGGGGGGCTGAACCGGCCGGGCCGCCGCAGTGCGCACAGGCGGATGTGCGCACGCGACGGCCCCGGCTGCTATGTCAGGCATCGGTCAGGACGCCTGGTCGGCCGCGTTCCTGCGGCGCATCGTGTACGCACCCGCGCCGACGACCGCCAGGGCCGCCAGCCCGCCGGCCGTGACACCCGGGTTCGCGAGGGCGCCGCCACCGGTGTGCATGCCACCGCTGGGCTTCTCGTGCTTGGAGCCCCAGTCGCCCTTGCTGCTCTCCTCTTCCTTGTCGGCGGAGTCCCAGTCGCCGGAGCCCTTGGCGGCCTGGTCGTCGCTGGCGGCCGGGGCCTCCTTGTCGGCCTCCCAGTCCTTCTTGGCGTCGTCGGCGGCGGCGGTGTCGTCGCCCTTGCTCCAGTCGCCCTCGTTCACCGCGGTGAGCGCGCCGCCACCCGTGTGGATTCCACCGTTCGGCTTGTCGTGCTTGCTGTCCTTGTCGTGCTCCTTGCTGTAGGAGGAGTCACCGTTGTCCCAGTCGCCGTCGGCGGCGAGGGCGCCGGGTGCGGCGATCGCGAGAGCGGCCGTGGCCGTCGCGGTAGCGAGGAGCAGGCGGGCAGAGCGCATGGTCGAAGTCCTTCCGCCGCTGCCGGGACGCTGACGTGATGTCAGCTGATGGAACCCGGCCTCGACGTGATCCACCGTCAGCCAGTCCCGCCCGCCGCACCACTCGGGGCGCCCACCCGACTGACCCGCACGGCGGCACCCGACCCGCCGTCAGGTCATGCCCCCGGAATCGATGACACTCCCCTGACCAGGCATTTGATCGTCTGATCGGCAGTCACTTCCCGGTCTGCGCGCCGCTGTACGCATAACCCGATCGGCGGCGACACGACTGCCGCATCCCTGGTCCGTTCACTCCGGCCGAAGCGCCTCGATCACCTGCCCGAACGGCTCCATGTACGGCTCCAGGACGGTGAAGTAGGTGAACCCGTACCGGTCCCGGATCGCCCGCACCCGCTCGGTGATCTGCTCCAGCGAGCCGGCCAGGACGAGCGGCAGCTCAAGGGCCTGATCCACGGTCAGCTGCGGCTGACGGGACAGCAGGGGCTGGAGTGCGGCGGCGGGGTCGTCGGTGACGGCGACCATCTGGAGGAGCAGGTTCAGCTCGGCGGGTTCCGGCCGACCGGCGGCCAGCCGGTGATAGGCCGCGACTCGCTCGTCCAGTTCCTCAGGCGTCAGCGGCTCCAGCGTTCCCGTCGCACTGCCCGGCACCGGGCGGGCTCCCGTGAAGGCCGCGATGTCGGCGTGCTCGGCGGTGAGCCGCAGCATCCGGTCGCCGTTGGCACCGATCAGCAGCGGCACCCGAGGCTGATCGGAGAGCAGCCGGCCCAACTCCTCGACGGTACGCCGCAGATGGTCCACGCGTTCGCCCGGCGAACCGTACGACAGGCCCGCCGTGTCGTGCTCCGCCTGTACGTATCCGGTACCGAGGCCGAGTTCGAGGCGCCCACCGGTCAGGGCGTCCGTGGTGGCGACCTCGCGGGCCAGCAGGGCGGGGTTCCAGAAGCCGGCGTTGAGCACGAACGTACCCAGACGGGTCCGCTCGGTAGCCCCGGCCGCCGCAACCAGAGCCGGAAAGGGCGCAACCATGCCGAGATGATCGGGAACCAGGATCACGTCATACCCGAGTTCCTCGGCCCGCCGACACTTGCCCCGCCATTCGTCGGCGGGCGCGGACGCCAACAGATTCACCCCGAAACGGAACGGACGCGACATGAACTCTCCTCATGGGAAGGCGCCCAGGGGCGCGGGGAACTGCGCGACCAGCCACAGCGGACCCGCACGGGCGACACCACCTGAGCCGCCCCCAAGGTTCCGCCGTGTGCACCTTCACTCGTGTGCGATAGCCGCCAATACGTTCATCCGAGACGCCCGCAGCGCAGGCAACAGCGCCGCCACGACGCCGACGAACGCCGATCCCACCACCACCGCGACGATCGTGTTCAAGGGAATCGCCAGCACCTCCATGCCCTGGAGCGCCAGCACTCGCTGGATACACACACCCCACACCAGCCCAAGCCCCAGCCCCAGCACCGCGCCGAACACGGCGATCACCACCGACTCCAGCCGGATCATCCGGCGCAGCTGCCGCCGGGACAGTCCGATGGCCCGCAGCAGCCCGATCTCGCGGGTGCGCTCCACGACCGACAGGGCGAGGGTGTTGACCACGCCGAGCACCGCGATGACGATCGCGAGCCCGAGGAGCGCGTACACGAGATAGAGCAGGACCGCGATCTGGTTGCGGATCAGTTCCTTGTAGTCGGCCTGGTCACGCACCTTGACCTGCGGATACGGTTCGAGGGTCCGCTCCAGCGCGGGACGCAGTTCGTCCGCGCTCGTGCCGTCCACGGCGTTGACGTACAGCGCGGACTCCTGGCCGCCGGGCACGTACTTCTCGGCGACGGCGATGCCGAAGTAGATCCCGCCCTGTGTGCCGAAGCCCTCGGCGTTCTCCTGGTCGGTGAGGGCGGCGACCGTCAGTTCGGTCCGTTCGCCGTCCGGGAACTCCACCGGCAGGACGGTGCCGAGGCGGACGTCGTGGTCCTTGGCGTAGTCGGCGGACATCGCCAGGTGCCCGTCCGCGAGCGCGGCGGCCGTGTCGCCCTGCACGTACTCGACCCGGGCGACGTCGTCGAGCCGCGCGTCGTACCCGGCGGCCGTGGTCTGGAGGCGCTTGCCGTCCGGAGTCGTCACCGCGACCGGCACGAACCGCTGCCGTACGACGAGTCCCACACCGTCCGTGGCCCGCACCTTGTCGGCGACCTCCTGCGGGAACGGCACGAAGTTGTCGTTCTGCACGACGAAGTCGGCGCCGAGTGTTTTGTCGATCTGCTGGTCGAAGGACTTGGTCATCGAGGCGCTGGCCACCGACATCCCGCCGACCAGGGCGAGGCCCACCATCAGCGCGGCGGCCGTGGCCCCCGTACGGCGAGGATTGCGCAGGGCGTTGCGCTGACTCATCATGCCGACCGGCCCGTAGATCGCCGGGAACGCCCCGCCGAGCACCCGGATGACCGGCCGGACCAGCAGCGGGCCCGCGATGACCGTGGCGATGAGGGTGAGGACGACCCCAAGTCCCAGCAGGGAGGCGGAGGTTGACGTCTCGTCGGCCGTGGCGCAGCCCACGAGTGCGGCTGCTCCGAGGGCGCCGACGATCGCGCCCACCACTGCCCGTACCCGCAACGGCCGTCCCACGCCCGCGATCTCGGCGTCCGAGAGGGCGGCCATGGGGGAGACGACCGCGGCCCGCCGGGCCGGCAGGTAGGCGGCCACGAAGGTGACCCCGAGTCCGACGGCGTACGCCGACACGGGAGTTGCCCAACCCACCACCATGTCGGCCGACTTGAGGTTCATGCCGAAGGCGCTCATCAGCCGGATCAGCCCGGCCGCGAGGCCGATCCCGACGGCGAGGCCGAGTGTCGAGCCGATCAGGCCGAGCAGGACCGCCTCCGTCAGCACAGACCGGCGCACCTGCCGCCGGTCGGCGCCGAGCGCCCGCAACAGGCCCAGTTCGCGGGTGCGTTGGGCGATCAGCATCGAGAAGGTGTTGACGATCAGGAAGACCCCGACGAGTACCGCGATCCCGGCAAATCCCAACATGACGTACTTGATCACGTCGAGGAACCCGCCGAGTTGCTCCGCGGCGGACTCGGCCTGTTCGGCGGCCGTCTCCAACTCGTAGTCGGTGGTGCCGATCTGGGCTGCGATACGGGTCTTCAGCTCCGCGTCGCTCACCCCGCTCGCGGCGGTCACCGAGATGCTCGTGGCCCGGTCCGGCGAACCGAGCAGCATGGTCGGCGCGGCCTTCGGGTCCAGGAAGATCAGCGCCGCGCCCGGGTTGGTGGTGGTGAAGGTGGCGATGCCGACGATCTTCACCCTGAACGACCCGGGCTGCGCCTGGACGGTGAGCGTGTCGCCGATGCCCACGTCCTTGCTGTCGGCGGTGTCCGCGTCCAGCAGGGCCTCGCCGTCGCCCTCGGGGACGTGCCCTGAGGTGAGTTCGACGGGGCTGCGGTCGGTGAGGTACCAGTCGGTGGCGATGGTGGGGGCGCCCGAGGTCGGCGAGACCGACTCGTTGCGGTCGTCGACGACGGTGATGTTCTCGACGGACGCGTCCGCGTGGGCGTCCTCGACCCCGGCGACCCCGGCGACCCGCTGGGCCAGTGAGGCGGGCACGGTCAGGGCCTCGCCGGACGGCACCTGCGAGGTGAAGTCCTCGCGCGGTTTCACCGTGACATCGGCGGAGGTGGAGGCGAAGAGCCGGTCGAAGGTACGGGTGACCGTGTCGGAGAAGATCAGGCTGCCCGCGACGAACGCCACGGACAGGACGATGGCCAGCGCGGAGAGCAGCAGCCGGCCCTTGTGCGCGAGGAAACTCCTGAGCGTTGCCTTCAGCACGGGGTGTCAGTCCTCGTCGGTGGGCTTGGTGAGGGACGTCTCGCTGGGCGTCGGGGTCTGGGATTGGCCTCCGGAGAACAGACGCATGCGCTCCAGGACCGCCTCCGCCGTGGGCCGGGCCATCTCGTCCACGATCCGCCCGTCCGCGAGGAAGAGCACCAGGTCGGAGTGGGCGGCGGCGCCCGGGTCGTGGGTCACCATGACGACCGTCTGGCCGAGGTCGTCGACGGCCTCGCGCAGAAAGCCGAGGACTTCGAGCCCGGCGCGCGAGTCGAGGTTGCCGGTCGGCTCGTCCGCGAAGATCAGCTCGGGGCGGGAGGCGAGCGCCCGGGCACAGGCCACGCGCTGCTGCTGCCCGCCGGACAGCTGGGCCGGCCGGTGCTTCAGCCGGTCCCGCAGCCCCAGCGTGTCGATGACCTGGTCCAGCCACTTCTGGTCGGGTTTCTGGCCCGCGATGTCCATCGGCAGGGTGATGTTCTCGACGGCGTTCAGCGTCGGGATCAGATTGAACGACTGGAACATGAACCCGATCCGGTCACGCCGCAGCCGGGTCAGATCGCGGTCCTTCAGCCCCGTGATCTCCGTGTCGCCGAGCCAGACCTGCCCCGCCGAGACGGTGTCGAGCCCCGCCAGACAGTGCATCAACGTGGACTTTCCCGAGCCGGACGGCCCCATGACGGCGGTGAAACGCCCGCGCGCGATGTCCACGTCGACCGAGTCGAGGGCGAGCACGGTCGTCTCGCCCGAGCCGTACGCCTTGGTCAGGGCGCGGGCCCGGGCCGCGGTCCCGTCCGCCTCCGCGTGCTCGGGGGCGTGCTCCGCAGCAGGTGTGGACAAGGCTGCCTCCTTAGGTGGCTCTCCCGTGTTCCTTGTCCCCGCCGAGCGTAGTGTGACCAGGCGCACACTCGGTATCCCTTTTCACTCATGGGCTGCCTTGCCGGTGCTAGCACTCACGCGCTAGTTTCGAAGTATGGCGAAGACTCAGCTGAACGTCCGGGTCGACGAGGGCACCGCCCGGGCGGCGCGCGAACAGGCCCTGGCCCGCGGAATGAGTGTCAACCGCTACATCGAGGAACTGGTCAAACAGGACACCGGCGAGGCGGGCCACACCTTCGTGGAGGCCGCCGCCGACTTCATGAAGCAGTACGAGAACGTCTTCGCCGAGGAGTTCGGCACGGACCGCGAAGGCAAGCGCGAAGGTCGTCACTGACCCTTGGACAACTTCGGCAACCTCAGGATCGACCTCGCCTGGCTCCTCATGATCGCCGAACGGAAGACGCCCGGAGACCCCCAGGTCTCCGACTGGGGCGCTCTCGTCGCCGCCGTCGCCCGCCACGAGGCCCAGATATTCGACATCCCCGTCTACGACAACCCGCACGCCCGGGCCGCCGCCCTCCTCCAACTCCTGCTGCACGTGCCCGCGTTGGAGCGCTCCAACGCGCTCTTCGCATCGGCCGTCGCGTACGCCTACCTCATCGCCAGCGGGGTCAAGGTCGTCACCTCACCCGAGCAGGTGCGTGAACTGGCCCGCCTTGTGAAGACGGGCAACGCCTCGGTGTACGACGTCGCGCAAGAACTGCGCCAGTGGAGCGTCTCTGATTGACTTGACGATCCTGAGCGGTCCTCAGGGAGGTGAGTCAATCGCCTTCGTGCCCTGGTGCTGGACAACCGGAGTCGTCAGCCCTCGTGGCACGTCCCTCCGGACGCTGGTCGGCCAGGTCTCGCGACGTCACCGAGGAGGGTGCCCGACGTCGCCTGGGCGCCGGGCGTGCACTTCACACTCTGCCACGACATGACTACGTTTCGCTAATCCGACTGATAGGCCCTGTGAGGCATCCGTCCCCGGCTCGGTCCCTGGCTGCCGAGGACGCCACGCGCTGCCCAGCACGCAGTACGAGGCGGGTAGCCGGGGCCCCTTCTCGGGCAGCAACAGCTGCCGGTACGGGCCGAGTTCGAACCCGGCGTCCCGCAGCGCGGCCACCGGGTCCCGGGCTACATGACAGCCGCCGGCGAGCATGGGCCACACCGTGCGGTCGAGGGCGCGCTGGGCGAACCGCATCGCGGGCCCGCCGCCGACGCCGTGCTCGAAGAACCGCACCTCACCACCGGGCCGCAGCACCCGCCGTACCTCACCGAGCGCCCGTGGCACGTCCCGGACACCGCACAGCACCAGCGAGAGCACGACCGCGTCGAAGGCCTCGCCCTTCACCGGCAGCGCCTCCGCCACACCCGGTACGACATCCACGGGCACCTCGGAGCGCAGCGCCGCCTCCACGGCCAACTTCCGCAGCAGGCGCTCGGGTTCGATCGCGACGACCTCCGAGACGGTGCCCGGATAGTGCGCGAAGTTCAGCCCGTTGCCCGCGCCGATCTCGATCACCCGCCCGGACAGCCCGGCGAGCAGCCGGTGCCGTACGCCGCCGAGGCCCATCCGGGTCTCGGCGGTCACGCTGAACCGGGCGTAGGAACGGGCGAACAGCGGATGGTGCACGGGATCACGCGGCACCTTGCCGGAGCCGGTGAAGGTGGACCGTAGCGGCATGGGGACCTCCCGGGGAGGACTGGCCTTACCGTGATTGTCCCCCTTACGGGACCCGCGCACCCCTGCTGTCGCCGTGGACCGGCGGGATCAGGCGATGAAGTCGCGCACCTGCCCGTAGACGCCGTAGTCGTTGTTCATCTCGTCGTGCGAGATGCAGCCGACCTCGACGTTCGTGGCGCCGCTCAGGATCGCGGTGGTGTCCGGGGTGAGCGCGTCGTCGCAGTTGGACCAGTAACTGGCGTACGACACGCTGCCCGGCGTCTCGTCGCCCGAGTTCAGCGCGGTCAGGAATGAACTTCCCGTGTACATCTCGGCGCACGAGGTGTACAGCCAGGAACACCAACTGGCCACCGTCGTCCCGTGGTTGGTGCCGGCCGTGGAGACGAAGTCGTCGACGTACGACGTTCCGCCGAGGTTCTTGAGGTAGTAGCGGGCGCTGAGCGCGCCCATCGAGTGGACGACGAGGTCGACCTTCGAGGCCCCCGTCGCGGCCAGAACTCTCTGTACCTCGGTGGCCAGTTGCTGGGCCGACGTGACGTTCGACTGGGACCACGAGTACGACCAGGCGTCCAGCTCGGCGGCCGTGTAGCCGTCGGCCTTGAAGTCGGCGACCCAGTCGTTCCAGCTGCTCGACGAGCTGCTGAGACCGTGCACGAAAACGACCGGATTGTAGGTTGCGGCCTGGGCGGGCGTCGCGGTGAGCGAGAGGGACAGAAGCATCGAGGACACGACAGCCGAGACGGCTGCCGTGATGCGTCGCGTGCGGCGCTGCATGGTGCCTCCTGATTCGGGCGGGGGTTGGCTGGAGTGTCGGGCCGGGTCTACGCGCGCCGCATCGGTGAAATCGCCGGTCTTTACGCACCTTGTAACTCGCCAGTAACGTGAGTTGTGTGGTGACCTCGGTGAATCCCCCGCCTCTGCCGCACATTTCGCCACCGCAGCTCACGGACGCGTGGCAGCAGCTCGGCCCCCCGCTCCCCGAAGGCGTCCGCGTGCGCGTTTTCTGTGCCGCGTACGGCGATCCGCGCGCCGCCGCCGAACTCGTACCGCTCCTCACCGAACGGCAGGCGGCCGGCCTCGACCCGCTCCCGGCGGAACCCGCCGCACTCGCCCCCGAACTCCTGCGGGCGCACCGCCGGGAGATCCGCGCCCTGCCCGACGACACCCGGGTGCTGCTCCTGCTCGCGGCGGCCGACCAGCACCCGGTGCAGACCCACGCCTTCCTGCGCGCGGTCGCCGCGGGCGGCCTCGACACCCGCGCCCTCGAAGCCGCCGAGACGGCCGGGATCGCGCACGCGGGGGTGAGCGGTGTGGTCTTCCGCGACGCGTGGACGCGCATCGCGGCGTACGAGTGCGGGTCCTCGGCGGACCGGCGGGACGCGCACCGACTGCTGGCCCGGGTCCTGCACGGCGCCGGTGAGACGCCCCGGCGGTCCTGGCACCGGGGCGCCGGCGCCCTCGGCCCCAGCGGGCGCCTGGCCGCCGAACTCGGCGCCGCCGCGAACGAGGCGCGTGAGCTGGGCGACCACGCCCTGGCCGGCGCCCTCGGCGAACTGGCCGCCGCCCTGTCGCCCGACCCGCGCGAACGGTCCCGGCTGCTCTCCCGGGCCGCCGCCGACGCCTGGCACCGCGGCGCCGGCGACCGGGCCCGCGGTCTGGTCGCCGCCTCGGACGAGAGCGCCCTGAACGGCATGCTCGCCCTGCGGTCGGGCAACGCGACGGAGGCCTTCGACGGGCTGCTGACGGCCGCGGTCCGGCATGCGCGGGCCGCGCTGGAGCAAGGGGGTGCAGGGAGTGCGGGGAGTGTGCTGAATCGTTCCGCTGAGGATCACCGGGATGAGGATCACGGGGATCACGGGCCTCGCGTCGGCCCGCCGGAACGATTCGGCGCATCGGGCGGCCCCTTCTCGTACCCGTACGCGCCCCAGGGTTCACAGTCCTCGCACGCCGTTCCGAACCCCGACCTCGACATCGCCGTGCACCTGCTGGCACGTGCCACCGAGGCCGCCATCTACACCGGCGACCTCCGCCGCTGCCGCGAGGCGGCCACCGTGGCCGCGCGGCTCGGCATCATCCCGCCCGGCACCCTCGCGGGACTCGCCGCCGCCGTCGAGGGGCGGTACGAGGACGCCCGCAACCTCCTGAAGGCCGCCGCCGGGCGTTGTGGTCCCGGTGGCGACCCCACCCTGCTCATCCACTCCGGCATCGCCTCACTGCTCCTCGGCGACCACTCGGGCGCCGAACGCGCCACCGTACGGGCCGCCGCCTCCGCCCGCGCCCGGGGTGAGACGGTCACCGTCCCGCAGGCCATGGAGTTCCGGGCCTATGCCGACTTCTGGACCGGACGCCCACGCGCCGCCGAGGCTGCCGCGGCCGACGCCCTCTGGCAGGCGTACGCCACCGGCCAGGACAACGGCGCGTGTCATCTCCAGGCCGCGCTCGCCATGTTCGCGGCGGTGACCGGCGACGGCGAGGTCTGCCGGGAACGCGCCGAGGCGGCCCGTACCCACGCCCGCGCGCATGGCCTGGGGCTGCCCGCTGCCCTTGCTTTGTGGGCGCTCGCCCTCCTGGACCTGTCCACCGGCCGGTTCGAGAGCGCCGCCGCCCGGTTGCGCGCCCTCGCCGGATTCGGCCCCGGGCACGGCCACCGGGCCATCCGGCACCTGGCCACCCCGCACTACGTCGAGGCCGCCGTCCGCACAGGTGACACGCGTGTCGCGCGGGCCGCTCATGCCGACTACGACCGGTGGGCTGTTGCTGTGCGCAGCGCGGACGACCTCGCGCTGAGCGCCCGCTGCCGTGCGCTGCTCGCCCCGGGTGCCGAAGCGGTCGACCACTACCGCACGGCCCTCGACCTGCACGCCCATGGCACGCGGGACTTCGAACGGGCCCGTACGGAGCTGTTGTTCGGGAGTGCGTTGCGGCGGTTGCGGCATCGGACCGAGGCGCGGGATCGGCTGCACAGTGCGTTGGAGGCGTTCGAGACGTTTGGGGCGCCGCACTGTGCGACGCAGGCGCGGGCGGAGTTGCGGGCGTTGGGGGCGCCGGTGACTGTTGTGGCGGGGGCGGTGGATTTTGCTGCGCGGCTTACGGCGCAGCAGTTGATGGTGGCGCGGATGGCTGCGGAGGGGGCGACCAACCGGGAGATCGCCGTCCGTCTTGCCTTGAGTCCGCGCACTATTGATCACCATCTGCGGGGGGTGTTCTCGCGGTTGGGGATTCGGTCGCGGATTGAGCTGGTGCGGTTGTTGGGGGAAGAAGGGTTGTGAGTTGGGTGCGGCTTGGTGGGGGCTGGTCGCGCCCCGCGGCGGAGCCGCAGATCAGATACAGCCCCGCGCCCCTAAAGGGGCGCCTCCCTTGCCGTGAATTCCGACGCGTCCCATGTTCCGTCCAGGGTTGGGGCCAGCCAACTCCTCGCCATTGTGCGGAAGTTGGCCGGGGGTAGCGTCCCGACTCCCGCAGGTAGTGCCCCGAGTAGAGGGGCACCGGCTACTACCGGCAGGTCCGCCAGGTTGCAACGAGCCGCCAGATCCGGTGAGTCGGGCCAGCTGCCGATGACGATGCCCGTCAAGTGGACGTTTCTGCGGGAGAGTTCACGGGTCGTCAGTTCTGTAGCGTTGAGGGTGCCCAGGCCTGCCGACGCGACTACCAGCACCGGGGCGTCCAGGAGTTGGGCCGCGTCCGCCAACGTGCCGCCCTGCTCGTCGAAGCGTACGAGGAGGCCGCCCGCGCCCTCCACCAGGACCAGGTCGTACTCGGTGGCCAGTTTGGCGGCGGCCTCCGCGATCTCGGCGGGGCGTACCGGGGGGAGTGAGGCGCGGCGGGCTGCCGTTGCCGGGGCCAACGGGTCGGGGTAGCGGGCGAGTTCGAGGGTGTGTGCGGGGCCCGCGAGGCGCGCCACCTCGTCGGCGTCGCCGCGCTCGTCCGAGCGTACCCCCGTCTGGGCGGGCTTGAGCACGGCCACTGTGCGGCCCGCCGCGAGGGCTGTCGCGGCGACGGCGGCCGTCGTGATGGTCTTGCCGACCTCCGTGCCCGTCCCCGTGATCACCAGGATCGGCATGTTCATCCCTCCTGTGCCGCCGCGCACACCGCGCGCGTGATCCGGGTCAGGTCCTCGTCGCCGGTGACGTACGGCGGCATCGTGTAGACGAGGTCGCGGAACGGCCGCAGCCACACGCCCTCGCGCACGGCCGCCGCCGTGGCCGTCGCCATGTCCACCTCGTGGTCGAGCTGGACCACCCCGATCGCGCCCAGGACGCGTACGTCCCGGACACCGGGGAGTTCGGCCGCCCCCGCCAGGCCGTCCCGCAGACCGGCCTCGATGCGCTTGACCTCCGCCTGCCAGTCCTGGTCGAGCAGCAGGCCGATCGAGGCGCAGGCCACGGCCGCCGCCAGGGGGTTGGCCATGAAGGTCGGGCCGTGGGCCAGCACCGGGACCTCGCCGCGTGAGATGCCGTCGGCCACCCGGGCCGTGCACAGCGTCGCCGCCATCGTCAGGTAGCCGCCGGTCAGCGCCTTGCCGACGCACATCACATCCGGCGTCACCGCCGCGTGCTCCGCCGCGAACAGCGCGCCCGTGCGCCCGAACCCGGTCGCGATCTCGTCGAACACGAGCAGTACGCCGTACTCGTCGCACGCCTCGCGCAGCACCCGCAGATAGGTGGGGGAGTGGAACCGCATCCCGCCCGCGCCCTGCACCACCGGTTCGACGATCACGGCGGCCAGTTCGTCCGCGTGGCGTTCGATCGTCGAGCGGAGGTGGTCGGAGTACGACTCGTCGTACTCGGTCGGCGGGGCGTCCGCGAAGACCTGGCGGGGCAGGATTCCCTGCCACAGCTCGTGCATGCCGCCCTCGGGGTCGCACACGGACATCGGCTGCCAGGTGTCGCCGTGATAGCCGCCGCGCCAGGTGAGGAGGCGTTGCTTGGCCGGGCGGCCGACCGAACGCCAGTACTGCAGGCACATCTTGACCGCTACCTCGACCGACACCGACCCCGAGTCGGCGAGGAAGACGTGTTCGAGGCCGTCCGGCGACAAGTCGACAAGGAGCTTCGCCAGTCGTACGGCGGGCTCGTGGGTGAGGCCGCCGAACATGACGTGGCTCATCCGCGAGAGCTGGTCGCGCGCCGCCTCGTTGAGCACCGGGTGGTTGTAGCCGTGGATCGCCGACCACCAGGACGACATCCCGTCGACCAGCTCGCCCGACCCGTCCGCCATCCGCAGCCGCACCCCGCTCGCCGACTCCACGACGAGCGGTTCGACCCGGCCCGGCATGGGCCCGTACGGATGCCAGACGTGCCGCCGGTCCAGGTCGAGCAGCTCGGACAGGGGCAGGTCAGGCATTGGGCGCGAGGTCCGTTCCGGCACCTCGGCGGCGTACGGCGACCAGGTCCGTACGGGGTTCGTTGGCCGTCGGCGTCGCGGGGGCGGCCGTACCGCAGACACCGCCGCCCTCGGGCGAGCCGCATCCGGCGCCCGCGGACTCGTGGGACCCACATCCGCCGCCCACCGTCGCCCGGTGTTCCGGCAGCGTCACCTGGTCGGTGCCCTCGATCTCGAAACCGGCGTCGGCGATCATGTCGAGGTCGGCCTGGCCGGCCTGGCCCTCGGTGGTGAGGTAGTCGCCGAGGAAGATCGAGTTGGCCAGGTGCAGGGCGAGCGGCTGCATCGTCCGCAGATGGACCTCACGGCCGCCCGCGATCCGCACCTCCGCGTCCGGGCAGACGAACCGGACCATCGCCAGGATGCGCAGACAGCGCTGCGGGGTGAGGTTCCACTCCTTGGCCAGCGGGGTGCCCTCGACCGGGATGAGGAAGTTGACCGGAATCGAGTCCGGGTCCAGGTCGCGGAGCGAGAAGACGACGTCCACGAGGTCGTCGTCGGTCTCGCCCATGCCCGCGATCAGGCCCGAGCAGGCGGACAGCCCGGCCGCGTGCGCCTTCTGGACGGTGTCCACCCGGTCCTCGTAGGTGTGGGTGGTGGTGATCTCGCCGTAGGTGGCCTCGGACGTGTTGAGGTTGTGGTTGTAGGCGTCCGCTCCGGCCGCGCGGAGCCGTTCAGCCTGACCGTCGGAGAGCAGCCCGAGGCAGGCGCACACCTCCACGCCCTCGTTCTGGTCCTTGATCGCCTTGATCGTGCCGGCGACCCGGTCCACGTCCCGGTCCGTCGGACCACGCCCGGACGCCACCAGACAGACCCGCTTGGCGCCCCCGGCCAGCCCGGCCGCCGCGGCCTTCGAGGCCTCGTCCGGCTTGAGCCAGGTGTACTTGAGGATGCCGGTGGTGGAGCCGAGGCGCTGGGAGCAGTAGGAGCAGTCCTCGGGACACAGGCCCGACTTCAGGTTGACCAGGTAGTTGAGCTTCACCCGGCGGCCGAACCAGTGCCGGCGCACCTTCCCGGCCGCGGTCACCACATCGAGCAGATCGTCGTCGGAGGTGGCCAGCACGGCCAGCGCCTCTTCGCGGGTCGGCAGCTCGCGCCGCAGCCCCTTGTCCACCAGCGTCGTCAGCAGGTCCATGGGAGCCGATCCTGACCTATCCGACGGTCCGAGGGAAAGGAGAGTTCGTACAAGAGAGGTGCTTCGACGTGTGGGTATTGCCACATCATGGGTGGCAGGGTGGCCCGCTAGGGTCTGTCCGGCGGAGCAGGCCGCAGGGGACGCGACGGTGCCCCATTAACGCCGGTGAGCGGGGCCTGGTGCGTGCAGCTGCAAGGCGGAGGAGGGAGCCGACGCGGAGCGTCGGCGAGTGACGACAACGCGGCAGATGTGCGTGCCAGGCCCCGCGTCTGCGGCATGGTCCGCCGGACAGGCCCTAGGGTCTGTCCACTGCCTACAAACCTGTGTGCTCGGAGGACCCATGGCGTTCGGCTGGATCGACGAGCAGGCCGAGGCGCGGCGGCGCGCCGGACTCGTACGGACCCTGCGCCCGCGTCCCGCCGACTCGCCGCTCCTCGACCTCGCGAGCAACGACTATCTGGGCCTTGCCCGGCACCCCGAGGTCACCGAGGGCGCGGCCCGGGCCGCCCGGCGCTGGGGCGGCGGGGCCACCGGGTCGCGCCTCGTCACCGGCAGTACCGAACTGCACGCGGAACTCGAACGCGAACTGGCCGACTTCTGCGGTTTCGAGGCCGCCCTCGTCTTCTCCTCCGGCTACGCGGCCAACCTCGCCGCCGTCACCGCGCTCGCGCCGCACGGCTCCCTCGTCGTCTCGGACGCGGGCAACCACGCCTCGCTGATCGACGGCTGCCGACTGGCCCGTGGCACCACCCAGGTCGTCGGGCACGCCGACCCGGACGCTGTCCGCAAGGCGCTCGGCACCCACACCGGGCCCGCCGTGGCTGTGTCCGACACGGTCTTCTCGGTCGACGGGGATGCCGCTCCGCTGGCCGAACTCGCCGCCGCCTGCCGGGAGTTCGGTGCGGGGATGGTTGTCGACGACGCGCACGGGCTGGGGGTTCTGGGTGACGGTGGGCGCGGTTCCGCGTACGCGGCCGGGCTGGCGGGGGCGCCGGACGTCGTCGTGACCGTCACGCTGTCCAAGTCGCTCGGGAGTCAGGGGGGTGCCGTGCTGGGGCCCGCTGCGGTGATCGAGCACCTCGTCAACGCGGCCCGTACGTTCATCTTCGACACCGGACTCGCCCCGGCGGCGGCGGGCGCGGCCCTCGCGGCCCTCACGCTGCTGCGCCGGGAGCCCGAACGGGCCGCACGCGCGCGGGCGGTGGCGCGCGACCTGCACACCCGGCTGACGGCACAGGGGCTGACGGCGGTACGGCCGGACGCGGCCGTCGTCTCCGTGCGTGCGCCGTCCCCGGAGGGGGCCGTGCGATGGGCGGCCGACTGCCGGGCCGCCGGAGTGGGCGTGGGCTGCTTCCGCCCGCCGTCCGTGCCCGACGGAGTGTCCCGGCTGCGGCTGACCGCCCGCGCGGACCTGTCCGAGGAGCAGATCGCACGGGCGGTACAGGTGATCGGCGAGAACCGACCGTAGATCCGTAGATCCGTAGTGCCGTTGATCAGTGACACGCGACCATGAGTCGGCGGACCACGGCCGTGCGTCCTAGGGCGATCACCGGAACGCGGTGAGGAAACCCGCCCAGCTCTCGGGGGAGAAGAGCAGGACAGGCCCGGCAGCGTTCTTGGAATCGCGTACGAACAGCCCGGACCGGACTTCCGTGTCCGGACGGGCCGTCTCCACACAGTTGTTCGCGCCGGTGCTGTAGCTGCTGCGCAGCCATTGCACACCGGGCGGTTCGACGACGGACAGGACGTTCCGAGGCAGTGCGGTCATGGTGCCTCCTTACACGCCGTGTTGCAGACCGGCGATGAAATCCAACGAATCCTCGGGCGAAAGGGCGTGGATCTGAAGGGTGTTGAAGGCCTCGCTGTAGGCCTGGAGGTCTTCTTTCCGTTCGAGGTAGAGGCTACTCATCATCTGGTCGAGAACAACCACATCCAGGTCAGAAGTGCTCGGAAAGGAGAAGATAACGAAAGGGCCGGTGATGCCGGTGTAAGCCCCTGCGGTGAACGGCAGGATCTGGAGCCTCACTTGGGGCAGGTGGGCCGCTTCCAGGAGTCGTTCCAGCTGACGCGTCATCACCTCTGGGCCACCCACTTCACGGCGCAGCACCGCCTCGTCGAGGACCGCGCTCAGCGCCAGCGGCGGATCCGAACGCAGTACGTCCTGCCGGGCCAGCCGCACCTCCACCAGGGCGTCGAGCCGGGTCTCCTCCAGGCCGTCCACGGCCGCCCGGGTCACCGCGCGGGCGTACTCCCGGGTCTGCAGCAGCCCCGGGACCACCGAGGTCTCCAGGGTCCGCATGGTGCTGGCCTGCGACTCCAGGCTGATGAAATCCCGGTAGGTGGGCGGGAGTACGCCACGATAGGCGTGCCACCAGTGGTGCCTGCCGCCGTCCTCACCGCCCGCCAGCACGAGCAGCAGCTCGCGCGACTCGCCGTCCGGGACCTGGTAGGCATCGAGAAGTAACCGGACGTCCGCGGGTTTCACCCCGCTGGCGCCGGTCTCGATCCGGCTCACCTTCGACTGGTGCCAGCCCACCAGACGGGCCGCCTGGCCACTGGTGAGTCCGGCCCGGGCACGCAGCGCGCGCAGTTCGGCACCCAGTTTTCGGCGGCGCACGGCGGGTCCGTACTGCATGGGCCACTCCTTACTCCTAATGAGCCGCCCAAATACGCTCTGGGGTCGCAGAGTTCACCGCTTCGAGCGACAGATATATGCATATCTTGGTGGATCGCACCCCGTGACCGGCGCGGGAATGGCAGTCTGGCGCGAAGCACCAGTCCGGGACCGTACTCGAACCAGCCGCTCCGTGTCGGGCTCCGGTTCCGTGGGAAAGGGACGACGCCGCCATGGCAGACCACCTGGAAGCATCCGTCACTCTGCCGAGCGATCCCGCCTCGGTCTCCGCCGCCCGCGCATATGTGGCCAACGTCCTGGCGGAATGGGGTCTGCCAGGCGACAGCGAGATCGCCGACACCATCCGCCTGATCGTCTCGGAACTCGCCACCAACGCCGTACAGCACACCTTCGGGTTGTCACCCACCTTCACGGTGGACGTCGCCCTCGACCGTGACGAACATCTGCGCATCGGGGTCACCGACAGTCACCCGCGCTTCCCCAAGCGGCTGCCCGCCGCCGTGCAGCAGGACAACGGCCGGGGGATGGTCATCATCCGCTGGCTGATCGCCGAGTCGGGCGGCAAACTCCGCGTCCGCCCCACCCGCGAGGGCGGTAAGACGGTGGCGATCGAACTCCCGTGGACGGCCCCGGCCCGGCCCCCGGTGACGGCGGCGGGCCAGCAGGAGCCGTAAGGAGCAGGAGCAGGAGCAGTATCGGTTCGGCCCTATGCTCCGGTTCCGCCGCCGTGCGCCCGCCCGAACGAGCCCCGCAGCAGGGCGCGGAAGGCGTCGGCGGCGGGCGCCGTCTCGTCGGTGCGGCGGACGACCGAGATCGTGCGGCGCAGGTCGCCGGGTTCCAGCAGCCGGGTGCCGACCGGGGTGACCGCCGTCCGCGCGACCATCTCCGGTACGACCGCCACCCCGAGCCCCGCGCTGACCAGCGCGCACACCAGGGCGTACCCCGGTGTTGCCACCAGCACCGACGGGGTCGCGCCGGCCCGGGCGAGGGCGGCCTCGACGCCCTGGCGGGGCGGATGGTCCGGCGCCATGCTGACCAGCGGCTGGCCCGCCAGCTCGGCCAGCGGCAGCCGCGACGCCTCCCCGGCCAGCACATGGCCCGGCGCCGTCACCAGGACCAGCTCCTCGACGAGGACCGGCTCGGCGGTGACCGACCCGGGCAGGGGCGCGGGCGGGGCCGGTTCGTAGGTGTGCGTGAGCGCGAGATCGACCTCCCCGGCCGCTACGGCGGCCACCCCGGCCGGCGGTTCGTAGTCCGCGACCGACAGCCGTACGTCCGGATGGGCCCGGCGGAACGCGCTCAGCATCGGCGGCAGCAGCTGGATCCCGGCCGTCTGGAAGGTGCCGAGACGGAGCGTGCCGCCCGACAGCCCGGTGAGCCCGGCCAGTTCGTGCCGGGCCCGGTCCAGTTCGTCCAGCACCCGGCGGGCCCGCGCCACCAGCAGCTCGCCCGCTGGTGTGAGCCTGGCTCCCCGGTGATGCCGTACGAGCAGCGCGGTGCCCGTCTCCCGTTCCAGCTTGGCGAGTTGCTGCGAGAGCGCGGGCGGGGTGTAGCCGAGGCGCTCGGCGGCCCGGGTGATGGACCCGGCCTCGGCGACCGCCACGAGAGCGGCGAGGCGAGTGGGGTCGTACATCCTGCGGCTCCAGGGACGGAGAGAGGCGGTGGCCAAGCCTTAACGACTGCTTAAGGCAGACCCAGGATATTCGACATACCTGCTGAAGGCCGGGCCGGGGCACGCTGGACGCCATGGACGCACAGCTCATCGCCTTCACCGGGGTCGCCGCAGGCATGGTCGCCATGCCGGGCGCCGATTTCACCGTCGTCGTACGCAACGCTCTCGTCTCCCGGCGGGCCGGGGTCGCGTGCGCGCTGGGGATCACCGGCGGGCTGCTTCTGCACACCGCGCTGGCCGTCGCCGGTGTCGCCGCCGTGCTCACGGCGGTGCCCGCGCTCTTCCGCGCGCTCCAACTGCTGGGCGGGGCCTATGTGCTGTATCTCGGGGCGCGGACGCTGTGGTCGCTGCGCGGGCGCCGGGAGGAGATGGCCGACGAGGCGAGGGTCGCCGTACGACCGCTGCGTCAGGGCTTCGTCACCAACGCGCTCAATCCCAAGGCGCCCATCACGTTCCTGAGCCTGCTGCCGCAGTTCGTGCCGGCGGGCGCTCCCGCACTGCCCAGGACGCTGCTGCTCGCGCTGATCGTCGTGGCGCTGGCCCTGGTGTGGTTCCCGGCGGTGGCACTCCTGGTGGACCGGCTCGGGCGGTGGCTGCGCCGGCCACGGGCCGCCCGGGCCGTCGAGGCGGTCACCGGCACCGCGCTGACGGTCCTCGGCTCGCTGCTCCTGCTGGAGCCCCTGCTGTCGCTGTGAGGGGCCGACGGGTCCCGGGGCGGGACGGCGGCTCCGGAAACCGCCGTCCCGCTCCGGGCAGGTCAGCTGACCCGGCCGTACCAGACGCTCTTCGTCCAGATCTTCTGGAGCTTCACGACGTCCCCGGTCTTCGGGGAGTGCCAGATCTTTCCCTTCCCGGCGTAGATGCCCACGTGGTAGACGTTCGAGCCCGAGTGGAAGAAGACCAGGTCCCCGCCGCGGCGGCTCTTGGCGGAGATGTGCTTGGTCTTGTTGTACTGGGACGCCGCCGTACGAGGCAGCTTCTTGCCCGCCTTCTTGTACGAGTACAGCGTGAACCCCGAGCAGTCGAACCTGTTCGGTCCCGTGGCGCCGTACTTGTACGGGGAGCCCTTCTTGGAGGCCGCGATCTGAAGTGCCTTCGTCGACGGCGCGATTGCCGCGGCTTCGGTCGCGACCCCCGGTATCACCAGGCTGCCGCCGACGGCGGCGAGGGTGAGGGCCGAGGCCGTACCGGCTCGGGACATCATCGACGGAACACGATTGAGCGCAGACATGCGCAACCCTTCGTCAGCCGCCTGTGAAGGATGACCTGTCGGATTCGGGCTGGCGAAGTTGCCCGGCCGCTGACGCGGCTTCACCCCAAGGGCTGCTCGGCCCGGTCATGGCGTGACCGTTCCGGCGACCCGTCGTGCCTGGGTCCTCCACTCCTGCCGATGCACATCTGTCGACCGGTCATCCGGGCGGCGGCAGGACTCGGCGTCCACCCGGATCGCCCCACCGTGGTGGCGGGGGCTTGTCGTCAGGAAGGGATCTTGGCTCATGGAAGTAGGAAAATCCCAATGGAATCAGGGCTTTGTGGCGTTACTCACCCGTGACCCATTCGGGTGGACACGCGTCCCCTCGGACCAATTCGGCGAGGGTCGCGCACCCCCGGACCAGCACGGAAACATCGCGGTTCCAGCTGTGAACTACGCGCGTCGCGCAAGCCGAACGGGCCGACCGGGGGACATATGACTACGCCGAACGGGGGATGCGATCCAGTCGCTCCCGGGCTCGTTCCGGACAGTCCGTCGCCGGGACGGACGGGCCCGTCCGGTACGGGTCCGTCGGCCGGGTGGGTCAACTGGCGGGCTCACGCGGAACGGTGACACGCGCCGTTCGGCGCTCCCCGTCGAGGACGCGCAGCGCACGCGCCAGCGTATGGGCATGCACCTCCGCTTCGCCACGCTGATGCATCAACTCCAGCGCGTCCCGCAGCGCCACGGCCTTGGCGACCAGAGCCTGCGCGGCCCGCAGTCCGCGGTAGGTGTCCCCGTGGTACGCGGGGTTGATACGGCCGAGCAGATCGGCCACTTCGAGGTAACGGTCGATCAACTCGCCCTCCGCGCGCGTCAGGGCGGGCAGCGGAGGCAGTTCGGGCGGAAGCATCGGTGGCTCACCTCGTGCCGGGGGCGGGGTCCGAAAACTTGCGGCTGGGCACGACCCGGTCCACCAGCCCGTACTCCAGGGCGGCCTGCGCGTCGAGGATCTTGTCCCGCTCGATGTCCGCGGCGACCTGCTCCGGGCTCTGTCCAGTGTGCCGTACGAGCAGTTCCTCCAGCAGGGTACGGATCCGGCCGACCTCCTGTGCCTGAATGGCGAGATCGCTCACCTGTCCCTGGATCGGCCCGGACAGCGAGGGCTGGTGGATCAGCACCCGGGCCCCCGGCAGCGCGCTGCGCTTGCCCGGCGTACCCGCGGCCAGCAGCACGGCCGCCGCGGAGGCCGCCTGCCCCAGACAGATCGTCTCCACGTCGCAGGTGACGAACTGCATCGTGTCGTAGATCGCCGTCATCGCGCTGAACGAGCCGCCGGGGGAGTTGATGTACAGCGAGATGTCCCGGTCGGGCGCCAGATATTCGAGATGCATGAACTGTGCCATCACGTCGTTGGCCGAGGTGTCGTCGACGGGCGTCCCGAGAAAGACGATCCGCTCCTCCAGCAGCTTCGAGTACGGATCCAGCGTCCGGTGCCCGGCACTGGTGCGTTCGGTGAACTCGGGCAGGACATAGCGGGCTGACGGTTCGTCGGTGTCTGTGCCGGTGTCGCTCATGGCGCGCGCCTCCTCGATGGCTTCCGTAAGAAATGTACAGGACGTACAGAACTTGGCGCGAGGGGTGTGCGGGCTTGTCGGCGTGGGGTTCGGAAGCGCCCCAAAGGGGCGCGGGGCTGTATCGATATGCGGCTCCGCCGCGTGGGCGCGACCAGCCACGGCGCCGCCGCAGTGAACCGACAACCCTTCGCCGCCCCTCCAGCGGAGCGCTTACGCTGGGGTGTATGGCCTACGAGATTCCGGTGACGCAAGCCAGGGCTGAACTCGCCGACCTGATCAACAAGGTGGTGTACGGCGGTGAGCGCGTCGTCGTGACGCGGCACGGCAAGCCCCTCGTCGCCCTGGTCTCCGCGGCCGACCTGGAACGCCTGGACAAGCTGGACGCGGCGGAGGAGCAGGTCGTCAGCGCCGTCTCCAGCGTCCGGGAGGTCGGTGCCGCGCCCGTCGAACGGCAGCGGTTCGGTATCGCGGCGGAGCACCGGGGGCCCGGGGCGCGCTGATCGCGCAGCTGGGATTACCAGGACAGACGGGGACCGGGTGCCCCGTCCGCTGTGGCGGGGCACCCGGTCCGTTTCGCTGTGGGTGGGTGGTCAGTTCGCCAGGGCGGGTTCCCGCTCGGTGGCCGGCGCCGGCTCGCTGTTCCCGTCCTCCGTACGGCGCTTGAGCGCGCTGCCGAGCAGGACCGCGCCCAGGCCCAGCGCCGCCCACCAGGTCAGGGTCAGGGCGGGACCGAGAGCCGCCGCGCCGTCGAAGAACGACACCGAGCGGAGCAGGGAGGTGCCCGCACCCGGCGGCAGCCACTGGCCGATCGCACCGACCGGCTCGGGCAGCAGTTGCGGGGCGCTGGACGCGCCGGAGAACGGGTTGCCGATCAGGACGACGGTCAGACCGCCGAGGCCGACTCCCGCGGTGCCGAGCAGCGCGGCGAGTCCGGCGACCGCGCCGCTCACGGCGAGCGCCGTCAGTCCCAGCGCGGCGGCCTCGGTCCACCAGTCGCCGGTGAGCACACCGAGCCAGCTGTGCGCGATCGCGGCGGCGACGACGCCGACCAGCGCGGCGCTCCCGAGCAGCGCGCCGGCCGCACGTACCCCGCGCAGCCCGAGCAGGGTGACCACCGCGCCGGCGGCCACCCCGGCCAGCGCCAGCGGCAGCACGCTCGCGCCGAAGGCGGCGCCGCGCGGGTCGTTCGCGGCGGCGGGGACGACGTCCACGGTGGTGACCTGAGCGCCGGACCGCGCCGCCTCCGTGGTCACCGCCTGCTGGAGGAGCTGGGCGACGAAGGGGCTCGCGGCCGACGCGGTGAGCAACTTCGGCCCCTGGGTGGTGACGACGACGGCGCCGTATACGGTCCGGTCCTCGATGGCGTCCCGGGCGGCGGCCTCGTCGGCGTAGCGGTGGATGTCGAAGGCGCCCTCGTGGGCCGACAGCTGCTGCTCGACCTGGGTGACCGCGGCGGCCGGGCCCGCCACGCCGAGCGGGAGGTCGCGGGGTGCGGTGCGGGCGGCGGGCCAGGCGAAGGCCCAGAGCGCCAGCGCGACCAGGACGGGGACCAGGACGACTACGGCGATCATGTGGCGGCGGTGCCCCATGGCTTCTTCCTCGAATCTCGAATCGACGGATCTGGGCGGACCTGGTGGATCCGGGTGGACCTAAAAAGAAGGATCGTTCGTTTTAGGTGCGTCACCACCGTCCTGCGACCGGCGCGCCTTGTCAAGAAGGAATGTTCGTTTTACGTTGTGGGCATGGCCCGCGTATCCCAGGAACATCTCGACGCCCGACGCCGTCAGATCCTCGACGGAGCGGCACTCTGCTTCGCCCGCAACGGCTTCCACGCCACGTCGATGCAGGACGTGCTCAAGGAGGTCGACCTCTCCGCCGGGGCCGTCTACCGCTACTTCAGCGGCAAGGAGGAGCTGATCGCCGCCATCGTCACCGAGGTGCTGGAGGAGGTCCGCGCCGCCTTCGAGGCCGCGGGCGGACAGAGCCCGCCTCCGCCGCCGGACGAGATGGTGGGCCGGGTGATGGGCGGGATGCTGGGCCTGCGCCCGGGGCTGACGCACGACGGGGCCGCCGTCTTCCCCCGCCTGCTCGTCCAGGTGTGGGCCGAGACCCTGCGCAACGACGAGCTGTCGAAGGCGCTGAACGAGGGGTACTCCAAGGTCCGCACGGTGTGGGTGCAGCTGGTCGAGCGGTACCAGGAAGCCGGGATGATGCGGGCCGACGTACCGGCCGAGAGTGTCGCGCGCACCATGATCGCGGCGGTTCAGGGCTTCGTCGCACAGATGGCCCTCTTCGGCAGCGCGCCGGTCGAAGTACTCCAGGAGGGACTTCGCGGCCTCATGAGCATGAGCGGGCCCGCTTCCGGCGCCCCGGATGGATCACGCGCCGGTTAACGTCCTTGAAACTCCGGCCAACTAGCGTGCCCATTCGCGCCACCAGCGGTTTTGGTGGCATCGGCAACCGGACCCCGCACGGTCCGGAGCGAGGATGTGAGGTGGGACGCCGTGCAACTGACTCCGCACGAGCAGGAGAGGCTGCTGATCCATGTGGCGGCGGATGTGGCCGAGAAGCGCAGGGCCCGAGGGCTCAGGCTGAACCATCCCGAGGCGATCGCGCTGATCACCTCGCACATCCTCGAAGGCGCCCGTGACGGCCGTACGGTCGCCGAGCTGATGTCCTCCGGGCGCAAGATCCTGACCAGGGAGGACGTCATGGACGGCATCCCCGAGATGATCCACGACGTCCAGGTCGAGGCGACCTTCCCGGACGGCACCAAGCTCGTCACCGTCCACGACCCGATCGTCTGAGGGGCGGGCTGCCGTGATTCCCGGAGAGATCCTGTTCGCCGACGGACCCGTTGTGTACAACGAGGGCCGCGAGGTCACGTCGATGACCGTGCTGAACGCCGCCGACCGGCCTGTCCAGGTCGGCTCCCACTACCACTTCGCCGAGGCCAACCCCGGCCTGGAGTTCGACCGTGCGGCAGCGCGGGGCAAGCGGCTCAACATCGCCGCCGGCACCGCCGTCCGCTTCGAACCCGGGATCCCCGTCGACGTAGAACTCGTTCCGCTCACCGGCGCGCGCATCGTGCCCGGACTGCGCGGGGAGACCGGAGGTGCCCTCGATGCCTGAGATCTCGCGTGCCGCGTACGCCGATCTGTTCGGCCCCACCACCGGCGACCGTATCCGGCTCGCCGACACCGATCTGCTGGTCGAGATCGAGGAGGATCGTTCCGGCGGTCCGGGTCTCGCCGGTGACGAGGCGGTGTTCGGCGGTGGCAAGGTCATCCGTGAGTCCATGGGCCAGGCGCGTGCTACGCGCGCAGATGGCACCCCGGACACGGTCATCACGGGCGCGGTGATCATCGATCACTGGGGAATCATCAAGGCCGACATCGGCATCCGTGACGGCCGGATCACCGGCATCGGCAAGGCCGGCAACCCCGACACGATGGACGGGATCCACCCCGACCTGGTCATCGGTCCGGAAACCGAGATCATCGCGGGCAACGGCCGGATCGTGACGGCGGGCGCCATCGACGCGCACGTCCACCTCATCTGCCCGCAGATCGCCGACGAGGCGCTCGCGTCGGGCGTCACGACCCTCATCGGCGGCGGTACGGGCCCCGCCGAGGGCTCCAAGGCGACGACCGTGACCCCCGGCCCCTGGCACCTCGCCCGGATGCTGGAGGCGATGGAGCAGTACCCGCTCAACTTCGGTCTGCTCGGCAAGGGCAACACCGTCTCGCACGACGCGATGCTCTCCCAGATCCGTGGCGGCGCGCTGGGCCTGAAGATCCACGAGGACTGGGGCTCGACTCCGGCCGCCATCGACGCGGCCCTCACCGTCGCCGACCGTACGGGCATCCAGGTCGCCATCCACACGGACACCCTCAACGAGGCCGGATTCGTGGCCGACACGCTCGCCGCGATCGCGGGCCGGGGCATCCACGCCTACCACACCGAGGGTGCGGGCGGCGGGCACGCGCCGGACATCATGTCCGTGGTCTCCGAGCCGCACGTCCTGCCCAGCTCCACCAACCCGACGCGCCCGTACACCGTCAACACCGCCGAGGAACACCTCGACATGCTGATGGTCTGCCACCACCTGAACCCGGCGGTACCGGAGGATCTGGCGTTCGCCGAGTCGCGGATCCGGCCGTCGACGATCGGGGCGGAGGACATCCTGCACGACCTGGGCGCGATCTCGATCATTTCATCGGACGCGCAGGCCATGGGCCGGGTCGGCGAGGTCATCATGCGCACGTGGCAGACGGCTCACGTGATGAAGCGCCGGAGGGGAGCCCTGCCGGGCGACGGCAGCGCGGACAATCACCGAGTACGTCGCTATGTCGCCAAGTACACGATCAACCCGGCCCTCGCACAGGGTCTCGCCGGGGAGGTGGGCTCCGTGGAGACGGGCAAGCTCGCCGACCTGGTTCTCTGGGAGCCCGCGTTCTTCGGGGTGAAGCCGCATCTCGTCATCAAGGGCGGGCAGATCGCGTACGCGCAGATGGGCGACGCGAACGCGTCCATCCCGACTCCGCAGCCGATCCTGCCTCGGCCGATGTTCGGGGCGATCGGGCGGGCGCCGGCATCGAACTCGTTCAACTTCGTCGCCGAGCTGGCGATCGAGGACGGGCTGCCCGAGCGGCTTCAGCTCGGGAAGCGGTTCGTGGCGATCGAGTCGACGCGTGCGGTGACCAAGGCCGACATGCGGGAGAACGACGCGCGTCCGGAGGTACGGATCAACCCCGACAGCTTCGCCGTGCACATCGACGGGGAGCTGGTCGAGGCCACTCCGGCGGCCGAACTGCCCATGGCTCAGCGCTACTTCCTCTTCTGATGGGGAGGCGGTTTCAGTGAGCAGGGCAGCGTTGCTGGTCTTGGCCGACGGCCGCTTTCCCGCCGGGGGCCACGCGCACTCCGGCGGGGCCGAGGCCGCGGTGAAGGCGGGGCGTATCACCGGGGCGGCGAGCCTGGAGGAGTTCTGCCGGGGGCGGCTGCACACGGCTGGGCTGGTGTCGGCGGCGCTGGCGGCGGCTGCGGCGCTCGGTGTCGATCCGGTGCGGTTGGACGGTGCGGCTGACGCCCGGACGCCGTCGCCGGCGTTGCGGGTCGCCGCGCGGAAGCTGGGGCGGCAGTTGATGCGGGCGGCGCGGGCGACGTGGCCGTCGGCCGAACTGGACGCGCTGGCGCGGGAGTTCCCCAAGGGGGCGCATCAGCCGGTGGTGCTGGGGCTGGCTGCTCGTGCGGCGGGGCTGGGGCCGGAGGACGCGGCGTACTGCTCCGTGTACGAGAGCGTCAGTGGGCCCGCGTCGGCGACTGTGCGGTTGCTGAGCCTTGATCCGTTCGATGCGACGGGGGTGTTGGCTCGGTTGGCGCCGGAGTTGGACCGGGTGGTGGATCGGGCGGTGGAGGCGGCGGTCGGGGGTGACGTCGATGCGTTGCCGGCGGCTTCTTCGCCGATGTTGGAGGTGGGGGCGGAGGGGCATGCGGGGTGGGCGATGCGGTTGTTCGCGTCGTAGCTTTCCTCGCCCCCGCCGCCCCTACCCGTCCCATCCTCGGGGGCTGCGCCCCCGAACCCCCGTATCGCGCTGAACGCGCTCGTCCTCAAACGCCGG